>CALFXO010000110.1 GCA_937958025.1 uncultured Syntrophobacteraceae bacterium | reverse complement strand
CATGTGAACAGCGTCATTTCGGTGCTTATTTTCGTGGGCGTGCTGATCGCCTGAATCCGCCCGCATCTGATATTTCCTATCCTTACAAGTTGCAAAGGTTATCCATGCGAACCGCCTACGAGAATTTGCAGGATTTCATCGCCGAACTGGACCGTGCCGGGGAACTCCTCCGCGTAAAGGCCCCCGTGTCGCCAAACCTCGAAATCACCCAGATCGCCGACGTGATGAGCAAGAGCCCCGGGGGCGGCAAGGCGCTCCTATTCGAGAACGTCGAAGGGTCCGAATTTCCGGTGCTCATCAACGCCTACGGCAGCGAGCGGCGGATATGCATGGCGCTTGGCGTGGACGACCTCGAAACCCTTGCGGCCCGCCTCCGGGGGTTCATTGAAATGGAGCCCCCGAAGTCCGTCCGCGACGGCTTGCGACTGCTGCCGCTCGGCCTCGACGTGCTGAAGTTCTTCCCCAGGAAGGTGAAGACGGCCCCCTGCCAGGAAGTGGTCCACCGGGGCGAGGACGTGGACCTTTCAAAGCTTCCCGTCCTCACGTGCTGGCCGAAAGACGGCGGCCCCTTCGTGACCTTCCCGGTGGTCTTCACGCGGAGCCTCGCCACCGGAAGGCGCAACGCCGGGATGTACCGCCTCCAGGTCTTCGACCGCCGCGCCACCGGGATGCACTGGCACATCCATAAGGACGGCTCCCATTATTTCGGGGAATACAGGAAGGCCGGGAAGCGCATGCCCGTGGCCGTCGCCATCGGGACGGACCCGGCGGTCACCTACGCGGCGACCGCCCCGCTTCCGCGAAATGCCGACGAAATGCTGCTCGCAGGCTTCATCCGGCGCAAGCCCGTCCCGATGACCCGTTGCGTCACCGTAGACCTGGAAGTCCCCGCCGAAGCGGAATTCGTCATCGAAGGATACGTGGACCCCGGCGAGCTACGCCTGGAAGGGCCTTTCGGGGACCACACCGGCTACTACTCGCTCACGGACGACTACCCCGTTTTCCACGTGACGGCCCTCACCCACCGGCGGCGCCCTGTCTACTTCACGACCATCGTGGGCCGCCCCCCGATGGAAGACTGCTATCTCGCAAGGGCCACGGAGCGTATTTTCCTCCCGCTCCTCAACGCCGTGCTCCCCGAAGTGCGCGACTACTGGCTCCCATGGGAAGGGGTTTTCCACAACATAACGGTTGCATCCATCGACAAGGAATACCCCGGCCACGCGCGGCGCGTCATGAGCGCCCTGTGGGGACAGGGGCAGATGAGCTTTTGCAAGTCGCTCGTCATGGTGGACGCTTCGGTGGATTTGAACAACCACCGAGGGGTGCTCGAAACGGTCCTGAACGAAATCGATCTCGAGGCGGACCTTTTCTTCTCGGAAGGCGTCCTGGACGTCCTCGACCACAGCGCCCCCGATCCGCTTTTCGGGTCCAAACTCGGAATAGACGCAACAAAGCGGCTCGCAGGCGAGCGCCCGCGCAACACCCCCGGCGCGGCGCCCCTCCCCTCCCATGCGGAGGCCGAAAGCGCCGTTCGCGAAATCTCAGGGCTTTTCACGGCCTGCCATATCCCGCCGCTCGACGTCCGCAACCGCCCTCTTCTCATAAGCTTCCAGAAGGACGGCGCAACGCCGGGGAAAGCGCTCGCCGGCAAGATTTTGGAAAGCGACGCACTTCGCCCCTTTGCGATATTCGTCCTCTGCGACGGCCATATCGACCTCCGGGACGGTCCGCTCGTCCTCTGGAAAATCTCCAACAACGTGGACCCGAAGCGCGACGTCACGGTGCGGGACGGACGCATCGTCATCGACGCCACCCGGAAGGGGCCGGAAGACGGGCATCACCGCCCCTGGCCCGAAGATATCGTGATGGACCCGGAAATCGTGGAGCGCGTGAAGCGCCGCGCCCCGGAACTTGGCATCGGGCGTTATCTGAAGGGTTAAGAAACGATTTGACTTTGGGGGCTTATCCTGCCGCGGCGTTACGCCGGTCGCGGCAGGATGCCGCTCACGCGGGAACGCAAACTCCAATCCTCAAGAAGCATGCCTCAGTCTGCTCGATAACGGCCTGCTCGCACGATTTGTCGAACACCCCGCAACCCCATCCTCCTTCGCATTCCAATCCACCGCTCCTCCGCCCTTGATCTTTGGAGCTGCATTTCATATATAGTTGCAGGGCGCGGCGGGCGCCCCGATGCGTGGATCGATGCTGCTCCGAAATGTGAGCGAAAGGAGATTTTTTGATGGGTGGGACCGGCGTGCTGATTGTGGGAGCGATGGGCCATATCGCCGCCACGGTGGTGGTGGGAGCTTCCGCGCTTAAGTTGAGCGAGACGCCCCGGATCGGCATGGTGACCGATCTGGGCGATTTCGCGGGCCTCGGTTTGCCGGAGCCGAGTGAAATGGTTTTTGGAGGGTGGGACATACGCTCGGGGAATCTGGGAGACGCGGCGCGGGACATCCTGAGAAAAAGCGCCCTTCCGGACGAGGGAGACGCCGTCTCCCGCATCGGGAATGCCTTGGAGCGCTATTCGGCAAATATTTTCCTCGGGACGGCGGCCAACTGCGGCGAAGCGATCCGAAGCCTCGCGGACGGGGAGCGTGAAAAAGCGTGCGACTCCCTTGAGGACCTGGCGGGGCAGATGCGTGAAGACATCCGGAAGTTCAAGAACGACAACAACCTGGGCTCCGTGGTGGTGGTGAACCTCGCGTCCACGGAGCCGCCGCTGCGCCTCCAGGTGTGTCACGAAGACCCCGACGCCTTCGAGGAATGCCTCCGCAGGAACGACACTGGAGCCATTCGGGCAAGCACCCTGTACGCCTACGCCGCCGTTCGAGAAAAATGTCCGTACATCAACTTCACGCCGTCCAACGCGGCAATGATCCCCGCGATAGTGCGATTGGCCGAGCAGGAAGGCGCCCCGGTCATGGGGAACGATGGCAAGACGGGCGAAACGCTCATCAAATCCGTGCTGGCCCCCATGTTCCGGAGCCGGAACCTGGAAGTGATGAGCTGGGAGGGGTTCAATATCCTCGGCAATATGGACGGCAAGGTTCTGGACAACCCTGAGAACCGGGAATCGAAGATCCGCACGAAGGACCGCCTCCTTGGCGAAGTGCTCGGGTACGCCCCCCATTCGAAGGTGCACATCAACCACGTGCCGTCTCTCGGCGACCAGAAAACCGCTTGGGATTTCATCCATTTCCGGGGATTTCTCGGCGCGGCGATGTCGCTCCAGTTCACGTGGCAGGGATACGACTCGATGCTTGCGGCCCCCTTGGTCCTGGACCTCGTGCGCATGGCGGAGTTCGGACGGCGGCGGGGGGAGTCGGGCCTCATGCCGCACCTTGCTTGTTTTTTTAAGGAGCCGCTAGGGGTGAGCGAATACGCCTTCCCCGAGCAGTTTGGCATGCTCCGCCGGTACGCGGAGCGGGCGCGTGAAGAAGCAAAACAGGGCGCCTGACGGCGCGACAGGAAAAACAGCCATGACAGATTATGGGAGGGCTTCGGGAATGCGCATGCAGCTCGCGGTCCTTTTCGCGGCTATCGTTATAAGCGTTGCCCCGTTCGGCGCGCGAGCGCTCTACGCGGACGACTCCCCGGCGCCCGGACTCCCCAACGAAACGGACGTCACCATCATCCAGGTGGACAAATACGGGGTTTACGTCCCCAACAAGGTCTATTACTGGAGCCCGGAAATGAGCAAGCAGCGCGTCGCGGAGCTTACCGCGGCCGCGCAGAAGCTGCGGAACAGAAAGGCGCATATAGCATTCGCGACAGCGGGCGATGCGGGCAAGGACAAGCGCCTTTTCATAGTCGACATTACGACCGCGCACGAGCCGTCGAAGCAGGCAGCGAGCGCCGGCGCTCCTCCCAAGCATGACGCCGCGCAGGCCCAAGCACAGGCGCCGGAGGGCTCGTCTCCCCCGGAAGCGGGCGTCAAACCGCCGGAGGAGAAGCCGGGGATGCAAACCGCGTCCGTAACGCCGCCCGAACCGCCCCGCCGCCCGGAAGCGATTCCTCCCGGTGAAGCCGTCCGTCAGCCGATGCCACCCGCGTCCGAAGGCCCCATCACCAAGGAAGAGGCGCGCAGGCTGGTTTCCGACATTATGGAGCTCAGCCAGAATAAAGACCTCGACAACATACTGCTCCACTACGCCGATCTGGTGGACTACTACAACCGGGGTTCCGTCAACCTGGAATACATCAAGCGGGATATGCGCTATTACTTCAGGAACTGGGACACCATCAGGTGTTCGGTGGACGACGACGTAAGCCTCACGGACTCCGATCGCCCGGGTGTGAAAACCGTCCGGTTCACATCGAGTTTTTACGTGGAGAACTCGAAAAAGTACGTGATCGGGAGCACGGACAACACATGGAAAGTCGAGAGGATAAACGGCCAGCTAAAGATCGTGGATCAGAAGCAGGAAATCATATCCAGCGAAACCCACTAACGGCGGGCGTTCACGGCTTGGGAGCGGACGTTGACTTAGCAGGTCCATTTGCTATACTGGTATCGATTCATGAAATGGGGCTCCGAACATGGGGCCCCATAAATCTTCCAGGGGTTACGTAGTGCGGCTGGGCGGCTTTATTCTGAATCCCCGGCCGTGGTGGGATATATTTGTTCAGTGAAATATCGAGAGAGGGTTCCATCTTGCGACAAACAAAGTTCGTGTTCATTACGGGAGGAGTCCTTTCCTCACTGGGAAAAGGACTGGCGGCGGCTTCCATCGGGGCGCTCATGGAGAGCCGTGGGCTCACTGTAACGCTCCAGAAGCTCGACCCCTATATCAACGTAGACCCCGGCACCATGAATCCATTCCAGCACGGGGAAGTGTTCGTTACCGACGACGGCGCCGAAACAGACCTGGACCTCGGCCATTACGAACGTTTCACGCACGCCCGGACGACCAAGAAAAGCAACTATACGTCGGGCAGCATCTACTATTCGGTTATCACCAAGGAGCGGCGCGGGGAATACCTCGGCGGCACCGTCCAGGTGATCCCTCATATCACCGACGAAATCAAACACTGCATCCGGAGCGTGGTGGACGACGTGGACATGGCGCTTGTAGAGGTCGGGGGCACGGTCGGCGACATCGAAAGCCTCCCCTTCCTGGAGGCCATCCGGCAGTTCCGGAACGACGTGGGCCGGGAGAACGTGTTGTACATCCACGTTACGCTGGTGCCTTATATGAAAGCGTCCGGGGAGCTTAAAACCAAGCCCACCCAGCACAGCGTCAAGGAGTTGCTCGGCATCGGCATCCAGCCCGACATTCTGCTCTGCCGCACTGAAAAGGCCCTGGCCCCGGAGCTCAAGACCAAGATCGCCCATTTCTGCAACGTGGAGCCGGACGCGGTCATAACCGCCGTGGATGTGGACTGCATTTACGAAGTTCCCCTCAAGTTTCACGAAGAGGGGCTCGACGAGAAGATCGTGCGCATGCTCAACATCTGGACGCGCGCGCCGATCCTGGACGACTGGCAGGACCTGATCCGGCGCATCTACAATCCACTGTACGACGTCCGGATCGCCATTGTCGGAAAGTATATCGACCTGACGGAGTCCTACAAGAGCCTGAACGAGGCGCTGAGCCACGGCGGGGTCGCGCACAACGCCCGCGTGACGCTGGAGTACGTCGATTCTGAAAACGTCGAAAAAGACGGCGGAGAAGCGCTCCTTGAAGGAGTCGACGGCATACTCGTTCCGGGCGGCTTCGGCAACAGGGGCGTCGCCGGGAAAATCAAGGCCATCCGCTACGCTAGGGAGAACAAGATTCCCTATTTCGGCATATGCTTCGGCATGCAGTTGGCCGTCGTCGAATTCGCGCGGAACGTCGCGGGGCTCGAAAAGGCCCACAGCATGGAAATCGACAAGCACACGCCGCATCCGGTGATTTACCTCATGCGGGAATGGTTCGACCACAAAAACAACAAAAAGATCCACCGCGACGAATCCTCGGACGTCGGCGGCACCATGCGGCTGGGGGCTTACCCCTGCGTTATCGAACCCGACACTCTGGCGCACGAAGCCTATGGATGCACCGAGATATCCGAGCGCCACCGCCACCGCTACGAATTCAACAACGACTACCGCGAAGTCCTCACGCAGCACGGCATGCGCCTGACCGGCCTCTCGCCGGACCGAAATCTGGTGGAGATCATCGAGTTGGAGGATCACCCCTGGTTTCTGGGATGCCAGTTCCATCCGGAATTCAAGTCCCGGCCCATGGAGCCGCATCCGCTTTTCGCAAAATTCGTCGGCAAGGCGCTGGAGCAGGCGCTCAAGGTCCATCCGGAAACGTGCAGACTCAAGGATTGCTCGTGTTGAACGGGATAGCGGCGGCGGGGATGGCCCCCGCGTTTGAAGTGATGGGGCGAACCATCGGGTCGGACGCGTTTTTCGTAATCGCGGGTCCCTGCGTCATCGAGAGCGAAGAATCGTCCATCCGCGCGGCGCGATTCATGGGAGAGGCATGCGAGCGCCTGGGGATTCCCTACATTTTCAAAAGCTCCTACGACAAGGCGAACCGGACGTCCATCCGGTCCTATCGCGGTCCCGGTCTGGATGCGGGGCTGGACGTCCTCGCCCGTGTGCGCGAATCCGCGGGGGTCCCGGTCCTCACGGACGTGCACGGCCCGGAAGAGGCCGCAATGGCTGCGAAAGCGGTCGACGTCATTCAAATACCGGCGTTTCTGGCGCGCCAGACCAACCTCTTGCTCGCGGCGGGCAAAACGGGAAAGCCGGTGAACGTCAAAAAACCCCAGTTCCTGGCCCCCTGGGATATGGGCCAAGTGGTCGAGAAGCTGCGCTCGACCGGCAACAACAAGCTGCTCCTCACGGAGCGCGGTGCGCAGTTTGGTTATAACAATCTGGTGGTCGACATGCGCTCGATACCGATCCTGGCGGGGTTCGGTCATCCGGTGGTGTTCGACGCAACGCACAGCGTTCAGCTTCCCGGAGGACAGGGAAGCTGCTCCGGAGGGCAGCGGGAGTTCGTCGGAACGCTCGCCTGCGCGGCGGTGGCCGCCGGGGCCCACGGCGTATTCCTTGAAGTGCATGAAGATCCTGACAAGGCGCTTTGCGACGGCCCGAACTCCCTGCCGCTCGCTCAAGCGCCCGCCCTGCTCGCCAAACTACAAAGAATTTACAATGCAGTGCATGG
>CALFXO010000109.1 GCA_937958025.1 uncultured Syntrophobacteraceae bacterium | reverse complement strand
TTAGTGCCGAAGCGGGGACTCGAACCCCGACAGCCGTACGGCCACTAGACCCTGAACCTAGCGCGTCTACCAGTTCCGCCACTTCGGCTATTCCCAAGAAACGCATTGCCAAACAAACAGACATAACGTATACTAAAGTTTTCCAAAGGTCAAGCTATATTTTATTCTTACGGAAGGGTGATTGTCTGGCTATGCGAATTTTCATGGGAATTGACAACCTCAATCGAAATATGCGAAATCCGGCTCTAACCATCGGAAACTTCGACGGCGTTCACCTTGGGCACAAGGCCCTTTTTAAGAGGGTTAAGGAGTGGGCGAAGAAGCTTGACGGCGAATCGGTCGTCATGACATTCAATCCCCATCCGCTTCAGGTTTTCCGGCCGCAAGACGCGCCCGCCTTCATAACGATGCACGAGCAGAAGCTTGCCCTCATCGAATCTTGCGGAATCGATGCGGTGATCGTGGTTCCTTTCAACAGGGAGTTCGCCGAGATTTCGGCGACTGATTTCGTTAAGAAAATCATCGTAGAGAAGATAGGGGCCAAGGCCATCATTGTTGGCTACGATTATCGCTTCGGGCGCAATCGGGAAGGAAATATCGAGTTTCTCAAAGCAATGGGCGAAAAAGAAGGTTTCAGCATCGACGTCGTATCGGGCGTCCATACGGACGGGGTCGTCGTTAGCAGCACGATGATCCGGCATTTTATCCACGATGGGTTCATCAAGGAAGCAGGAGACTTGCTCGGGCGGCCCTATGAAATACTGGGAGAAGTCGTTCCGGGACGCGCGAGGGGAGGGCGTCTCCTCGGGTTTCCGACCGCCAACGTTCGCCTTTCCATCCAGGCTTCTCCGAAGCCTGGCGTCTACGCAGTGGAAGTGGAGTTGGAGGGCAAGAAATACATGGGGGCCGCCAACCTTGGATACAACCCCACCTTTGGGGACGTCGACCTGTCGCTTGAGGTTTTTATCCTCGATTTCGATGGCGATATTTATGGGAAGCAGATCCTGGTGCGTTTTGTTGAACGCCTTCGGGATGAGGTGAAGTTCTCCGGGATCGAAGAATTGATAGCACAGATTCAAAAGGATGTTGAGCGGACGCGGGAGATCCTGACGGAGAGATCGGTTGCAGTTGGCGCGCAGTGATTGGACATGGGCAACTCGCCGCCGGGTTGCCCACGCTGCTTCTTCCCTTAATGACGCCTTCAGATTGTCTCCGCGCGGTTTCCGGGGATGCAGCTTGACAGCTGCCCCTTCATGGAAGAAACATCGCGCAGTGCGAGGCTTGACGCATGGCTGCGGGGAGTCACAGGTTCTCTAGTTCTTCCCTTTCCTCCATTTCTTCATTCTGTCTGGGTGGATGGAGGAAATCCTCTGCCATGAGGGCTTCCACGCGGTCCTGGAGCGCGACTATAAGCGGCTCCAGGGTCGATGCGGAAAGCGCCGAAATGGGAACGGCCCCGTATCTTCGCACCTGCTCCCGCACGTAGGCGGGGTCGGCCAGGTCCACCTTGTTGAAAACCAGGACGGTGGGCTTCTCGGTCAATTCCAACTGGGCGAGAATGCGTTCGACGGCCGCCATCTGCTCCTCAAACGCGGGATTGCTCACATCCACCACGTGCAGCAGCACGTCCGCGTCATAGAGTTCTTCCAGGGTCGCCATAAAGGATTCCAGCAGATCCTTCGGCAGGTCCCGTATGAATCCGACCGTATCTGTTATAATGACTTCAAAATCCCTTGGGAACCGCAGCCGTCTGCTCGTCGGGTCGAGCGTTGCGAAAAGCTGGTCGCCGGCGAAGACCTGGCTGTGCGTCAGAGTGTTCATGAGGGTGGATTTTCCGGCGTTGGTGTAGCCCACGATGGAAATGATGGGCGCCTCCTTGCGCACCCGCCTGGCGCGGCGCTGTGCTCGGTTTTTGCGCACCGTCTTCAGTTCGCGCTCGAGGTGGGAGATGCGGTCCTTGGTGCGGCGGCGGTTGATTTCGAGCTTCGTCTCGCCGGGGCCCCTTGCGCCGATGCCGCCGGTGAGCCTCGATAGCGCGTCGTCCTTCATTCCGAGGCGGGGGAGGAGATGTTTTAGCTGCGCCATTTCCACCTGTATCTTGCCTTCGCGGCTCTGCGCCCGCTGCGCGAAAATATCGAGGATGAGCTGTGTGCGATCGATCACCCGCAGTTCGGTGGCGTCGGTGATGGAGCGGATCTGCGACGGGTTGAGATCCTGGTCGAAGATCAGGAGGTCAACGCCGTGCTGCAGGGCGCTGATGACGATCTCTCCGAGTTTCCCCTTCCCGATGAGGTGCTTGCGGTTGATCTCTCTTGGCCGCTGGATGATGGCGTCGGCGACGGCGATGCCGCTCGATCGGGCAAGCTCCACGAGTTCCGCCATGGAGTTTCGTGCGTCTTCTACGTCGCCGGTCGTGACGCTGACCAATATCGCGCGGTCCTTCTCCTTATCCGCCGGAATGGCCGAGCGGGTCCGCTCCAGCTCTTCCTCGATGGACCGTGTGAGCTCAAGGAAGTCGATCTCGGGAGTGTGGCAGGCCATGAGGGGCAGCACTCTCCACCCCGATTTTCCCCCTGATCCGTCCGCTGGCAGGATGTGGGCGGCCTCGAGCATCCCCGCGCCTCCGTTTTGGTCCACGCGGACGGCGGCTATCATGTCGAGGCGCAGGAAAGCGAGGTCGAGGAAATCGTCCTGCGTGAGCGGCTCCCCGTGCAGGTGCGCGTGCACGAAGCGGAGCCCCCGGAGCCTCCATCTGCCGCCGCGGCTTTTCGGCAGGTCGGGGATGTACACGGAATTGGCTCCCCCGACCAGCGCCATTTCCACCGCGCCGTCCCGTCCGATCAGGAGCCCCAGCTGCCGTCCGCATTCAAAGGAAAGCCTCGCGAGGTCGCGTGCGAGTTCGGGCGCGATGATCTCGCGGGGCGGGGTGCGGCGGCGGTAGAGGTTCTGGATGCGGTCGTGGACGCTGCTTTTCAGACCGCCGGTGTTGCCATAGACTTTTTTGATAGTATTCGCCTCCTTGCGTCGATTAGCCGTTTCGCTGGTCGATCAGCCGCACCGCCTTGCCTTCGCTTCTTGGCAGGGCGTTTGGCTGCACCAGCTCCACCTTCGGCGTAATCAGCAGCTCGTTTTTCAATTCATGGGTGATCTTTTTCTGGATGCTTTGCAGACGGCGCATGTCTTCCACAAAGATCTTATCGGTGACTTCCACCTGGACGGTCATGTCGTCGAGGTTGTTGGCGCGTGTGAGGATGATGCGGTAATTCGCCCCCACTTCCTCGATGCCGAGGAGCACCTGCTCCACCTGGATCGGGAAGATGTTCACGCCCTTGATGATGAACATATCGTCCGAGCGGCCCTGGATGCGGTCGAGGCGGCGGTGCACCCGTCCGCAGGCGCATTCTCCAGGAATGATCCGGGTGAGGTCCTTGGTGCGGTAGCGGATGAGCGGCATGCCCTCGCGCGCGATGGTGGTCATCACGAGCTCTCCCACCTCGCCGTCGGGGACGGGCTCCAGGGTCTTGGGATTGATGATTTCGATTATGTAGGCGTCTTCCCAGAGGTGGAGGCCCGACTGGAAGGGGCACTCGAAGGCGACGCCGGGGCCGTTCATTTCCGAGAGCCCATAGCTGTTGTAAACCTTGATGCCAAAGAAGTTTTCAACCCTGCGGCGCATCTCCTCCGAATAAGGTTCCGCGCCTAAGTATGCGATTTTGAGGTGCAAGTCTTTTCGGGGATCCATCTTCATTTCCGTCAGGACGTCCTGGAGACGGAGAGCGTAGCTCGCGATGATGTGGATCACGCTCGTCGAAAAATCCTTCATGAGCTGGATCTGCCGCTTGCTGTTGCCCGCCCCGGCCGGTATGGCGAGCATGCCGAGGCGCTCCGCGCCGTAGTGGAAACCGAGGCCTCCAGTAAAGAGCCCGTAGCCGGAGAGGTTCTGGAACGTGTCCTCGGGGCGCGCCCCCGTCATATACATGCAGCGAGCCATGAGGTCCGCCCAGGTTTCGAGGTCCTTTCGCGTGTAGAATATGGCTGTTGCCTGTCCGGTCGTTCCGGAGGAGACGTGAAGACGCACGAGTTCGTCCTTCGGGACGCAAAGGAAGCCATAAGGGTAGAAGTTGCGCAGGTCCTGCTTGGTGGTGAACGGCAGCTTGCGGATGTCTTCCAGGTTATCGATGTCGCTCGACTTTACGCCTGCGTCCTGGAACTTCTTGCTGTAGAAGGGAGAGAGCATGGAATGGTCGATAACTTGCCGCAAACGGAAGAGTTGCAGCGCGTCGAGTTCTGCGCGCGACAGCGTCTCGATGGATTCGTCCCAATGTTGATCGGTTCGCTTCATGGCGTATGCGTCCTGCTGATGGATTGAGGATTGATATCTGAATAAAATTCTGCACTGCAGAAAAGCCTTCCCCTGAACCTTCTCCGGGGATGCGCGTTGCGCTTCAAATCAGAGTTCTTGCGCGAGATTTTCAAAGCGGGTGTAAGAATTCATATATTGCAGCTTTACGACTCCCAGGGGGCCGTTGCGCTGTTTGCCGATCGTCACCTCGGCGATTCCTACGTCGTTGGTGTTCGGGTTGTAAACCTCGTCGCGGTATATGAAAAGGATAACGTCGGCGTCCTGCTCGATGGCGCCGGACTCGCGGAGGTCGCTCAGCATGGGCCTCTTGTTCACGCGCTCCTCCACCTTGCGGTTGAGCTGCGAGAGTGCGATGACCGGGACGTTCAGCTCCTTTGCGATTGCCTTGAGCGACCTGGAGACATCCGAGATTTCCTGCTCCCGCCGCTCGCTTCCTTCGCGGCCCCTCATGAGCTGGAGGTAATCCACCACGATCATTTCCAGCCCGCCATCCGCTTTCATCCTGCGGCTCTTGGCGCGAAGCTCCATGGTGGTGATGGCGGGGGTGTCGTCGATGTAGATGGGCGCATCCATGAAAGCGCCCGCGGCGGTGAGCATTTTTGCGCATTCCTGGCGGCTCAGGAAGCCGCTCCGGATTTTATGCGAATCGACTCGGGCTTCGGAGCAGAGGAGGCGCATTGCCAGTTGCTCCTTGCTCATTTCCAGGGAAAAGAAGCCGATCGGCAGGTTGCTTTTCAGCGCCGCGTTGCAGGCGATGTTGAGTGCAAAGGCAGTCTTCCCCATACTGGGGCGGCCCGCTATGATGATGAGGTCGGAGCGCTGGAATCCTGCCGTGAGCTTGTCGAGGTCCTTGAAGTGCGAAGGCGCTCCCGTGACCAGCTCCCGCTCTTCCTGGAGGTCCTCGATGGCCTTGATGCTCTTCTTGACGACATCCTTGATCGGGGAATAGCTGGTGCGGATGCGGTTCTCCGTCACCGTGAATATCGACTTTTCCGCGTAGTCGAGTATCTCTTCGATGCTCTTCCCCGCGCCGTAACACCAGGAAATGATTTCATTGGATGTCTGGATCAGACGGCGCAGGATCGCTTTTTCATTAACGATCCGGGCGTATGCGGAGACGTTGGCTGCGGAGGGCACAACCTCCGTGAGGGACGCCAGGTAAGCGGCCCCTCCCACGGCGTCCAGGTGATTGCGCTCCATGAGGAGGTTGGCGACAGTGATGAGATCTACCGGCTCGCTGCGCTCGAAAAGATCCTGCATGGCGCGGAAGATGATCCGGTGCGCCTCCCGGTAGAACTCTTCCCCGTTCAGGACTTCGAGCGCCGACGGGAGGCTGTCGCTTTCAATTAAAATCCCTCCCAGAAGCGATTGCTCCGCCTCTAATTGCTGGGGAGGGATTTTTCTTAGTTCTTCCGCTATGCTGTCCATGACGCAGCCGTCAGGCCTTCTCCATATCAGCTCTCGATTCCGATTGCATTTCCGCTGACCGGGCGGCCTCGGCCTTTCCCGCGCTTATTCTTCTTCCTGCTCCACCACCAGGGTGACGGACGCCGTGATCTCTGCGTCCACGCGAACGGGGATCTTAACCTCGCCGAGTTGCTTCACGGGCTGGTCGAGATGCACGCTCTTGCGCCCCAGCATGGAAAATCCGAGGTCCTCGAGAGACTTCAGAATGTCGCCGGCGCTCACGGAGCCGTAGAGCTTATTTTCTTCCGCCACCTTGCGCTTCATGGTGATCCTCACCTGGTTGAGCTTCTCCGCGATGGAGAGCATTTCCTGGCGCACTTTCTCACGCTTCCGGGCAAGGATTCTTTTCTTGTGCTCCAACTCCCGTACGTTCGTCCCCGTGGCTTCCATGGCCAGCCCCTTTGGGACGAGAAAATTGCGCGCATATCCCGGAGCGACGTTCACCACGTCGCCTATCTGACCGAGGGACGCGTTGTTTTCTGTTAAGATCACTTTCATGGCAATCTCCTTATTAAATCACAAAAAACCGAATGGCAAAAATCAGACGCCGGCCGATTTGGGCGATATACGACGAAAGTCCATCCATATATCGAAAAATCCAACAAAAACAATCGCCAGCGTGGCGAACTGCTGCAAGAAAACCAAAATATAAAAAAACGCCCTGAACATCTTGGGCAGCTTCCATTTGTCAAAATAGTAAACCGCTATGGCCAGCCCCTGTAGAAGATAGACGACGCCGCAGGCTATCAATCCGTTGAGGCCAAAAACCTTCAGGGCGGGCTGCGGGAAAATCAGCATGAAACCCGCCGCGATGACCACCCACACGAGGCCTTCCGGGGCTTTCCAACGGGACCACTCCGGCCACGGGGGAAGGACAATGCCCTGGGTGCGGCAATATCGGACCGCCGTCAAGATGTTCAACCACGCGACGAGCATCGTGGATGCCAGCATAACGCCGGGCAGCACGCGTATCAGCGTCGCGGCGAGTGCGTCGATGGTTTGCTCCAATTCGGCTTGTGCGGCGCTAAGCTTTGGGTGCTGCTCCAGGACGCTCATAAGGGTTGCCTTGAGGTCGTTTTGAAGCCCCTGTATAATAGCTCCGCCGTCTCCGCTTTGCCCGCGCCAGAGCAAAAAAGCGCTTATCCCGAAAATGATCAGGCTTGCTCCGGCGACCGTCCATTCAATCGAGAGCCGCCTTCGCATTCCTCCCGCGAGCAGGAGCCCCAGAAGGATCATTTCCAGAAAGTAAAACATGCCCTGTGGCATGCCCATGCCCCACATCATAAGCGCCGCGCATATGGACGCCCCCGCGGGAATGACAAGCCCCAGGGGGAACCCGAGCCTGTAGAACGACAATAGCGTGGGGAGTGGTGTGAAAACGCTGAAAAACACGCCAAAAATGGGAATAATCGCCACGGGGAGAAAAGACGCGAGAGTGGCAGCGATGCCCATGGCGACCTCTCGGGCCGCCGAGGGCTTTTTCCGGACCGTGGCGTTGTAATGGTCTTGTTCCATGTATTTCAGCGTATGCGACCCTTAGACGGATTGCGTTGTCGTATAGGGCAGCAGGGCTATTTGTCGCGCCCGTTTGATGGCTGTCGTCAGTTCGCGCTGATGCTTCGCGCAGTTGCCGGAAATGCGCCGGGGCACGATCTTGCCGCGCTCGGTTACGAAGTAGCGCAGGGTTTTGGGATCCTTGTAATCTATTCTCAAATCGCTGTCAGCGCAGAAACGGCAAATTTTTCTTCTATGGAACGTGCGTCGCTTACGTCTAACGGTGGCCACTTGACATCTCCTCTTGGTTAAAAAGCGTGATGAGCCGCGGAGCCGGAAACCCGTCGCAGGGATGGCCGCGTCTAATCCGATTCCTCTTCATCACCCTCTTCGGCGTCGCCTTCCGCGTCCTCTCCGAAGGCTTCCTCTTCCTCTTCTGCAACGGAGGCGGCTTTCTCCGCACTTTCCTCCTCATCGCCGAAGCGAGGCGCGGGGCGGGGTTCCACCGGCTCTTCCTTGGATGGATCATAGAAATCCAGGAGTTTTACGGTGATGAATTTGAGCACGCGCTCATCAAGGCGCATGTTTCGCTCGAGTTCCGCCACCAAGGTCGGATCGCCCGAGAATTCCATGAGGATGTAATGACCCCTGGTGTGCTTGCGCACGGGATAGGCCAGCTTCTTCTTTCCCCAGGAAGTATTGCTAATGACCGCCCCGCCGTTGGCGGTGACAACGCCCATGATCTTTTCATTAGCGCTGGCGGTCGCCTCGTCCGACATGTCCGGATCGAGGATAAAAAACGCTTCGTACTTTCTCATCCTGAAAGCCTCCTTCCGGCTTGTGCAGCCCCTTTTCCACTTGTCGGGAATTGGAGCAAGGAGCAAAGTAAAAACAAGTTAGTGTAAACCGCTTCAACTAACACAGGCAGTGTGAATCGTCAATTGTTTTTTGCTGGCTCCGACGGCAGGAAGTCTACGACGAGTTCCCCTTCCTTTGCCCATCCGAGTTGTCTGCGGACCATCTTTTCCTGCACCTCCGGGTCTTTCTTCAGATCTTCTATGCTTTCAAAGGCCCTTTGGTTTTCCGTTCTGAGCTTCTTGACCTTCTCCTCCATCTCGGCGACCATGCCGCGCTGACGGCGATAGCCGAACGCTCCATTTGGAGAGATGCAAATTCCATAGAAAAGCAGGATATTCAGGACAACCAGCGCCCCAGCCAACAGCCGCATCCAGTGGATGCTCCCAAGGACTGCACCGCGGCGTTTGTTGGTGGGTTGCCCCGCGAGGATGCTCCTGTTAGAAGACGTTTCTTTTCTTAGCGGCATACACCTATGCTCCACGGCTGCGCCTAGCGTCTTGTTAGACTCGTTTGTGTAGCTTGGAGTGAACGAACGCGACCCCCGACAGGAACCTTCTTCTTCCTGTTGGGAGTCGCCACGGCTCACCCCAACCTAAACAGCCAACCTGTAAAAAGAAGGCTGCCAGCCCACTAGCTCCATGACGTTTCCGGGATCTTCACGGAAGGAAAAAGTCCGGGGTTGGTGTGGGGAAGGAACAGCGCTCCTCTGAATTCGTTCATTAGTTGCATGTTGACGTTCAGCTCCACATACGTGATGAGCCCGCACACTCTGTCGATTTCATCGAAAAGCGTGCGGTCGAGCGCCGCCATGGCCGCTCCGAGGCCGGCTGTATTCTCCAGCCCCTGGTACTTCTCCGGCGGCAGGTCCGGGATCATCCCTATCTTGATGGCCATTTCCGGATCAATATAATTCCCGAAAGTCCCCGCCACGTAAAAGCGGTGGATGTCCTGAAACGTCAGGCCCACCTTGCCGGTGATGACCGTGAGGATGGTGTACATGGCCGCCTTTGATTTGAGGAATATCCCGATGTCGATCTCGGAAACCATGAGGTCCTTGCCGTCTGCCGACTCGTCCGCTCGCGCCACGATATAGGCTGGGCCGTCGGGCGTCGCCACGATGCTGTCGGACTTCGCTTCCCGATTGATCTTCCCCTGGATAGTGAGGACGCCCGACATGAACATTTCCGCGACAAGGTCTATCAGGCCGGAACCGCAAATCCCCTTGGGCTTTTCGCCGCCGATTACTTGATAGGAGGCGGTGAGCGCCTCTCTGTTGATTCGAACATGGTCGATCGCTCCGGGCGCCGCCATCATGCCGCGTTCGACCACTCCTCCTTCAAGCGCCGGACCCGCCGCTCCCGCGCACGCGATAAGCCAGTCTCGATTGCCGAGCACCACCTCGGCGTTGGTTCCGACGTCCACCAGGATATTCACTTCGCTGTCGCGATGCATCCCCGCGGCGAGAATCCCCGCGATGAGGTCCCCGCCAAAATAGGACCCCACATTGGGGAATACATAAATCAGGCCCTGGGGGTGCATCGCAAGGCCAAGGTCCGCGCCGCGCAGGAGAGGGAAGTGATTGGCTGCGGGAATGTATGGCTCTCGACAGATATTGGTGGCGTCGAGGCCGAGGAAGAAGTGGCTCATCGTGGTGTTGCCCGCTACCGTCAGCGAATAGACCGATTCGGGTGTAAACCCGTGTTTGTCGAGCATCTCTCGCATGGCGGCATTGAAGGCGTCGATGGTGATCCGTTGGATCATTTCGCGGTTCGCCTCCTCGCGGGTTAGAAGGATGCGCGTGAGAATGTCTTCACCGTAGGGTATTTGCGGGTTTGCGACGGAAAGGGCGTCGATGATCCGTCGCTCCTGGAGGTCCACAAGGTGGAAAGCGAGCCTTGTGCTCCCGAGGTCGACGGCGAAAGCCAGGATGGGTCCTCGGCCCCCAATCGGCTCCACCTCCAGAAGCTCCCAGCCCCCGCGAACACTCCCAATTACCGCGCGCACATTAAAATTTTCATTCCGAACGCGCCCCGCCAGCGTCCCTAATCGGATGGGATTCACAGCGGCTGGACCGAATCCTTTTTGCTCCAGCGCTCGGGTTAGGCGATCCATGTCGGCTGTGTTGTCGTTCAGGCTTGGCGGGGGGAGCTCCAGGTCGATGCTTTCCACCTGGGGGCGCTGCTTTAACCAGGAAGGCAGTTGTGACGACATTTTCTCCTCGAAGGGGTCTCATAGCAGGAGTGTTAACGGCGCGGTCGATCTGGCTGACGCTCCGCGCCTGCATCAGTCCAATCTTTTCTTACCAGGAAAACGGCGCCTTGTACAAGCGCTTATTTTCTCTCGAAGAATTATGCTTGACCGATGCGTGGTTTTTCATTAAGCTTATCGTACTGTATCTGTAACGTGGCGTTTCTATTGGTCAATTTCAAATCCGTCGTTTCCAGCGGCCTGCACCGCCGCCCGGGCGGCCCCTCCAGCGCCTCGTTGGGTTAGGGAGGACGCCGCCGCAGAAGACGGTTTCGCTGTTTGATGATCCCTGTATTTATGGAGTTCTAATTCCAAGGAGTTCAAGAAAAGATCATGGGTGACATTCAAGTTAAAGAGCTAGTTGAAATGATGGCTAAAAGTCTGGCCGAATATCCGGATGAAGTGAAAGTTCGCGAGATAACCGGGCAACAGATTTCCGTGATAGAGTTGCGAGCCGCAAAGGAAGATTTGGGGAAGATAATCGGCAAGGACGGACGCAACGCTCACGCGCTTCGGACGATCATAAGCGCTGCCGCAACGAAACTCAAGAAGCGCGCCGTGCTCGAAATCCTGGAATAGGGCAGGGGTCCAAGAGACGCATAATATTAGGAAATGCCTATGGATGGGATCGAAACTACCGCTGGTTGCGAAGAGTCGGCGGGTGAGCGCCGTGAACTTCCTGATTGTTATGGAGACCCTTCCCGTGTGTGTCCGAGGGATGAGGATGGGGTCATGCAGCCGCAACGCGAATGCGTCGCCTGCTTTCATGTGAGAAGATGCCTGCAAACGGCTCTCCAGAAAGAATCCGTGATAGAACCTTCAGTGGCGGCTCCTGCGGCGGCGAAAGTGGGCGGTTTTCTTAAACGCTGGTCGGACCGGAAGCTAGCCAACGCGGCGTCCCATGGAAAGAAGGGCGCGCTCGACGGCATGTGATTGCAGGATGGCGCCATGATGCATTCCCGAGCCGATGTTCAATGGCAGGACTTGCGTTTGATCTGGAAGAAGCCGATGATCGCCGCCGCTGATGCAATGGGCTCCGATGCGGAGCGCTCAACGGCGGCGCGGTTGGTCGTTGCGCATCAGGGGGCGGTGGGCGACTTTCTGCTTATGGCGCCGGTCCTTGAGGGGCTTTACCGGATTCATTCACGAATTCGGATAGATCTTTGGTCAAAGCCAGAGCATGCAGCCTTGTTATCCGCAAGACCGTATGCGGGGAGCGTGCACCCGAGCGACGGCGTGGAGTTGGCGCCTTTTTTTCACGAGAACCTTTGGGTGGATGCGCCGATTCCCGATTTTTTTCAGGACGCAAGCGCCATTCTCATCTTCGGACAGGAAAGCGGCCGCATTCTGGGAGAGAGGCTGGGCGCGCGGCTTTCCTCCCCGGTGCATTGGGTGCGCTCTTTCCCTCCACCTGATTGCATGCGCCATGCGTCGCTGTATGTAGCGGGGCAATTGCGGGAGATGGGCTGGCCGGTCGAGGCGGAGCCTTTGCGCCTCGATCCGCTTCCGGATGCGGCCCGCGAGGTGGATGCTTGGCTGGTGGGCAGGGGGCTTGCTGGGAGCGCCATGAGGCCGCTCCTCATCCATGTGGGGAGCGGTGGCAAACGGAAGATCTGGCCGCTTTCAAAGTGGTGGGGATTCCTGGAGCAAGTGCGGCGGGAATTCTCGGTTCCTCTCGTGCTCACGTTGGGTCCCGCCGATGAACGTCTCGTTGAGTTCGCTTCCGAGGTTCGGGCGCGCTTCGGGGCGCACGTCGTCTCAAATGCTCCGCTGACGTGGGTCGCGGCCCTAGCGGCCGCCAGCGCGGCCTATGTCGGGAGCGACTCCGGGATAAGCCATTTGGCCGCGTCCATGGGCGCGCGTTCGGTTGTAATCTTTGGGCCGACGGAGCCCCAGGTCTGGGCCCCTCGGGGACGGTGCGTGCATATTGTGCAAAGCGCCTGGGAGGAAGAAGACGTTTTTGCGTGGAACCCCGACGTTACGCGGTCCCCGATTGACGCGCCGGTTTATGAGACGGTTGCGGCTCTTCTCCGGACTTGATGCCGTCTTCTCTCTCTTTTCCGCTTTCCTCGATCCATCTTGCCTCTGATCTTAATGCCAAAAGACGATTTTCATAAATGGGGTCCGATCGCTTCCGCTGATCGCGCCAACGTTTCGCCCCTCTATACTTCGATGGCGTAACCGACGGGGGCGAAAGCGAAAGCATCCGTGAAATGGGCGGAAAGGAGCGCGGCGGGCCCTTGCCCGGTGCAGTGGCTGACCGCAAGTTTTTCGATGTTGATCCTGTGGAGCTCCTCGATGGTTCGCTTCAGTTGATCCTTCGGGCAGAATCCTAGGTGGGTCCCGCCAAGGATCGCATGCACCCGGTTTTCTCCTGTGCGCTCCATGACGTGATTTAGGATGTTGACAACTCCCGCGTGGGCGCACCCGAGAACCAGCACGAGTCCCTTGGGGGTGCGCAGTGCCAGGGAATAGTCGTCGGCGAAGGGGTCCGGCGCCCATTCGCCGTCTTTTCGGACCGCGAATTTGGGGTCGCCCGTTTCAAAGGACGTCTTGCGCGGAACTTCCCCTGTAATGAAGACGTTGGGGGTGATCTCCTCGAATTGCGTCTTCCACACGAATCGCGCTCCACGGCTTGCGACGTAGGACTCCCGCCAGGGCATGCCTATGGAAAGGAGCTTTTCTTCGCTTCCGTCAGGCATCCACCGGAACCTCTCTCCCACCGCGTCAGGGTGGGCTATGACATCGCACGGGCCACGTGCGCCGAGAAAAGCGAGCATGCCACCCGTGTGGTCAAAGTGGCCGTGGCTCAGAACAAGGGCGGAAGCGCGTCGCAGGTCCTTTTGAAGCCGCATTGCGTTTGGAATCAATCCGAATCCCGCCCCTGTATCGAACAGAAGGGTCGCGTCGGGGGTTTCTACAAATGCCGAGAACCCGTATTCTCCGACGAGCCCCGGAAGAGGAGTGGTGTTCTCGCACAACACAGTTATCTTCCAATTCATGCAATTCCTCCTGGGCAGGCCCCGCCTTGGGACGGGGGCTAGATTTGGTCGCATCAGCTTGAGATGTGCGCAAAAAAATTATCGAAGTTTGCGCCTGAGCAGCTTGCCGGTGGGCGTGCGGGGCAATGAGTCGACAAACTCTACAAGCCTCGGCAGCTTGTAGACGGCAATATGCTCTTTGAGGAACGCACTGAGCTCTTCGACGAACTCCTCGCCTCCCTTATTGCCCTGCTTGAGCGCGATGAAAGCCTTGGTGACCTGTCCCTTATCCGGATCGGGGACTCCGATAACACCAACGTCCGCGACAGCGGGGTGCCTGGCAATGGCCTCCTCGACTTCCGCCGGTCCAATTCGGTACCCGGAACTTTTAATCATATCGTCTTCGCGCGACACAAAAAAAATGGAACCATCCTCATTCATGTAGACCGCGTCGCCCATCTGGTTCCAGCCATTTACAACCCCTTTCCGCTGTGAGCGCAGGAGCCTTTCTCCGTCCTCATATGGCCTCCAATACAGTGTTCCCGACGGTCCCTTGAGCTGCATGCTCCCGATTTCGCCTGGCTTGCAGTTCTTGCCCTCTATATTGACCACCCGCACTCTGACGCCTGGGAGCGGTTTGCCGATGGAATTCGGCACGGGTTCGTCGTTCATGGTGTTGGAGGTGACGAGATGGAGCATTTCGGTGCCCCCCAGACCCTCCCATATGGGCTGCCCAGTGAGCGCTTTCCAGCCCGCGAGGGTCTCCGCGCCAAGTGCGTCGCCCCCCGCGGTGAAGAGACGGATGGAACTGGCGTCGAACTTTCCGAATTCGGGAAACTTCATCAGCGCCCGGTAAGCCGTGGGAAGGCCAGTGAGCACCGTAATGCGGTGCTTTTGTATGAGGTCCATCATGTCCGGGGGAGTGAACCTCGGGATGAGGGAAACGCCCGCTCCACCTTCAAACGGGAGCAATATGAAAGTGCCGAAACCCGCCGCGAAAGACACCGGCGCGGCTCCTCCCAGGATGTCTCCTTCCTTCATCCTGTAAACGTACTTATTGACAAGCCTCGATTCGATGATCGACGGTCTTATGAAATGCACGCATCCCTTGGGCATTCCCGTGGTTCCCGACGTATAGAGCATTATGCCTATATCGTCAGCCTGCAACATCACCGGGGCCAGGTTGGGCGACCCGCCCTCCAGCATTTCTTCATAGACCATATCGCCCGCGGCTTTCACTTCCTCCGCTTTGCCGCCAATCACTATTATGCGCGTCCCTTCCTCGAACTCTGGCTTGGCTTTATGCACCGCCTCCATGAGAGGCGCGTTCACGATAAAAAACTTCATTTCGGCGTTGTTGGCGACGAAACCCACTTCGTCGCCCGACCACAGGGGGGAGGTGGGCACGGGGATGGCCCCGATTTTTGCGATGGCAAAAATGGAGACGATGGCCTGTGGAGAGTTTACAAGGCGCACTCCGACGCGGTCCTGGGGCTCCGCTCCTGCGGAGAGCAGCGCATTCCCGAATTGGTTCACCATCTGTTGCAGCTGGGCATAAGTTATGGTTTTGTCCATAAACTTGATAGCGGCGTTCGCTCCCTTGCCCTCGCGCACGTGTCGGTCAAGCAGGTAGTCGGCGAGATTCAGCTCCATCGGGGTGTCGGCAAATTCTTCGGGGACAACGTATTCCGGCCATGTCGCTCTAGGCGGCAGATAGTCTTCCGGTATCTTGCCCGTCGTTGCTCCCATCCTCATTTTCCTCCTTCCGCATTTGCATTGAAAGATCCACATTGCCTGATCGCTCGAGGGGGGTGCTCCCACGTCGAGCAATAGCCTGACCATTAGCCCTGATGAACTTGCCGTTGTCTGCGTCTGTTGAGTGCAAGTGGTTGGAACAACGTAAAAACGTCAGGATTGGTCGGCGCTTGGAAAGCAGACGGGGGAAAAGTGGGAAAAGAGTGTAATAGGTAGTCTAATCGGTTGCATCATCGAGTTGCGTCCCGCATTCCTCCTTCGGACATCCTGCCGGGATAATCTGCTTCGTCTCGGTCAGTCTGGCGTTTTTCGCCCCGGCGGGCTGGCAGATGCCATAATTCGGCGGTCCTCGGTTTGCGGTCCAACGCATGCCGTCTTGAATCTCATTCCGCATGCGGTCAAGGGCCGGGCGCGCACCAGAGCGTCGGCGGATATACAGTGTAAACGGTGCAAAGACGCCATTAGCAGACCCCACCTCCATCCGGTTTCCCGTTTCCTCCGCCCCCCTCTGCGGGGGGAGCCAACGGTTTTTCTTTAACAGGAAGGAGCTCCATGTGTTTTGCTGGTTATATCAGCATATAGCTTCAAACAAAGTTAGACAAAGTCAAAACAAAACGCAAGTGAAAAGTGGATGGAGCTATTTTCACCAATCCGACCGTGAATTAATTATGCAGCATTGTTTCCCCATAGCAGCTTGAGACGCTCCGAAACTTCCGTTTCGAGTTCGGGGTTCTCTCTCAATTGTCCCAGGGATTCCCAAAGGTCGAAAGGCAAGCGGTTTCCGTCATACTCCACGATCACCGACCGGGCCATGGAATTGATGCGGGTGGTCAACACCCCTGGTATGGACCCCACCATGCCTTGGACGTCCATATCTTCCATTACGTCCAACCCTGACAGCCTCAGTTTGAGCCTGATTCTTCCGGGAACATGGTGGACGATTTCCTGGTGAGGGGCCAGCCGGACAATGAGTTGCACTAATTCATCCAGGCTCGTAGTTTCAAATCCGGAATTTTCCATCCGATTTCCTTCTTGCTCGTAGTGAGTCTGACTGATGCAGAAATATGTTTGAAACCGTGAAATCCAAACCCCTGAAGCCTATGCGCCGCTTGCGGGTATAGCGATTTCAAAGCTTCAACCATACCAGACGCCATTTGTAGTGACAAGGGGGTGAAGCCGCAAGGATCGCTGGATAAACGTTACATTTTGAAGACATTTAGTTTTTGCTCGTCCACCTCGTTTTACTGACGGAAAGCTGGTGACCAAATGGAATTTTCACGGATTTGAAGCCTTATTGTCACAAATGTAGAATAGAAACGAACCTAATTGATTGCGCCTCCCCGCTCCCCATGCGGTATATCGGTGAATCAGCTGTCTCGCCCGGGGAAGAGGCGCTCCGGGCGCTGTTGAAAGTAAAACGTAAAGCGTATGCTCGTGGGGCTGTTTCTGTTATCCGCACAGGAGAAATGTCCATGAAAAATGATGCACTGGATTATTTCAGGAATATGCTGGAGAACCGAAGGAGGGAGTTGATTTTCGAGGGCAATGCGCTCTTTGCCGAAATGGAGCGCGGGGGGGACTCGGAGGACCCCAAGGATATTGTGGATATGGCCTCTTCCCAGTACGCTGGGGAATTCACGCTCCGCTTTCAGCACAGGAATCGAAAATTGATCCGGGAGATCATGGGGGCTCTCAGCCGCATCGAGGATGGCGAGTTCGGCGTCTGCGAGGAGTGCGGCGACGACATCGGCGTCGAGCGCCTCAAGGTGCAGCCCATGGCGACGCTGTGCGTCGGCTGCAAAAGGAAACTGGAGGTTCAAAGCCGCTTGGCCGCTATAGCCTAGCTGGCCGATTGATTATGCTTTGCTTGGCCTCGGAGGCCGCCCCCTTTGGAGGCTCCTCCGGGGTGGGAGTTGCTCCGGGATTTACCGCTGTCGCCGTCGGCCGCTCCAGTGTTTTGTCAGGGCTGTTTCTGCAGATTGGGGTGAGCGAATGCGGACCCCGGCAGGAAGCTAACCACTAGTCCGCATCAGAATCGGACGCGCCGTCGACCAGCGACTTCAACCCTGCGACCAGGTCCCGTATTAAGGCGGCTTGCACCCGCATTTTTTCAGATGTAACGGAGAGGTCTTCGGCATTTGTAGCGTTTTGCCGGGTTACGTCATCCATTTCCGCCATTGCGTGGTTGACCACTTCGATGCCCTGCGCCTGATCATATGAGGATGTGGTGACGTCGTGCATCATTTTCGACGATTTTACAACAGCCGTCGAGGCGCGCTCCAATTCCCCTTCGGTTTCTCCCACTAGTCGCATGCCCGCTTCGACTTTCGCCACCGTGTTGCCAATCAGTTCGTTGGCGCCCCTTGCCGCCTCGGCAGCCCGCGATGCAAGCGTTCTCACTTCCTCCGCCACCACCGCGAAGCCGACGCCCGTCTCGCCTGCGCGAGCGGCCTCTATGGCGGCGTTTAGGGCGAGAAGCTTTGTCTGGAAGGAGATTTCGTCGATGGTCCTCACGATCTTGGAAATTTCTTCCCCGGCGTTGGATATGCTGTTCATGGACTGCGCGAGACGGGACATGGAGGTCCGGGCTTGCTCGAACATTGCGCCAGCCTCTCTTGTCATGCCGTCTGCATGGTTGGAACTGTTCGCGTTGCGTTTTGTCATGGAGGTCATTTCCTCCATCGATGAGGACGTCTCTTCCAGAGCGCTTGCTTGCCGAGATGCGCCATCCGCTAGATTCCGACTGGAAGAGGCTGCTTCGGAAGCTTCGGCGGCGAGATGATCGGCGATCGCTCCTAGCTCCCTTGCCGCTATGGAAATGGGGCCGGACACGGACCCCGCGAACGCTACAGCGACGGGAATGAAGATTGCCGTGCAAAGGAGCGCGACAAGAGAAAGCATCCAGACTGCTCGAAGAATCTTGGCATTGAACGCTTCTTTCGAGTAGTAGGCCGCGATGGCGCCAATGCACTTGGAGTCAGCGTAGATGGGCAGGGCTCCCTCGAAGTAGCTTTTTCCTTCTATTTTTGTTTCACCCACCATAACGTCTTTTGCGGTTGGGACTCCGGCGTCCGCCGAAGGAGCGCCATGCAAGTCCGGTTTGGATGCGTGCGGAAGGCTTCCCACGCTGACCGCATCTCCAGCAAACACGTTGACGTCCGCTCCAGTGAGGTTTGCGACGCCCTTTATGAGAGCCTCGTTGAGCGGCAGCATGGTCATGACGATGCCAAGCTGAGCGGTTTCCAGGTTTCCGGAATCCTTGTTGTACACTTCGCCCATTATCGGGGCGTAGGAAACAATGCAAAGGAACTGGTCTATCTCCTCAAAACGGGTCGTCGCATGCTCGACGACGGTTTTTCCAATAGAAGGAAGCATGCCGGGGATGGCCTCCATGCTCTCCCACGTTTCGCCTTGTGCGCCTTGTCTGGACTGCTGCTGTCTGGAAATCTCGAAAACCGGATGGGGGTGTTTGCGACAGTAACCGAAGGTCTCCGAGTCGCCCTCTCTTATGGAGAAGGCTGCAAGGTCGCCTTGACTATCGTAGACCGCCATCTTCCACGTCCCTGCGTTCTGAGCGTAAAGATGCACGCTCCTGGCCAGTTCGGTGTACACGTTTTGAGTGAAGGACTTGTCGTCAGAGGTCTTGTAATCGAGCACGAAGCTAATTTTGCCCGGAACGTCTTTCTGTGAGGCCATTTGCCCGGCGGTCTCGGCGACCGTAGCGCGAAGCGCGCCTATCTTTTCAATGATGATGGTGAAATCTCTTTTCAGCAATTCAGCCGCTGAGGAGAGATTCTGGCTTCGGATCTGATGGATGGCGCCCGCAGTGAGCGTCGCCGCGGTCAGGAGGGTTATCGCAAGGCAGCCCGCGATTATCTTGCCTTTCAGCTTAAGGCGGTTTATGAGTTTCATGTGCAGATCTCTCCGTGATCATAGCCGTGGAACCAATCGCGAAAAAAAGACCGAAATCCATCCGGTGAATAAGCAGAGAGCGTGCCATTTCTGATCGTCCCATTACGGTCGCCGGAAGGCTTGGCCAGCGACTTGATCGGAGAGGGAAGCCGGGATGAATCCCGGTTCCCGATATCGTGAATAAAATGGCGGAAGTCAAAATAAGGAGAGTTCATTCGCGTAAAAAGACAAGATAGTCTATTGGGCGCGTTGTTCTTTCGTTTCCAGGAGATCTCGTGGACTATGATTTCGCGGAGTATCGAGAGTGTGCGATTGCGCGGGCGTTCGGCGTTGGTTGAATGGGTGGGTTGAGCGGCGCGCTGCGTGGCGCGTCGCACCAAAAGGCATCTCTTTAGCGGTAAATGAAAACGTATTCTTCATTGTTGATGTCTATTACAATGTCGCCCCCTCTGCTTTCCGCGTAAATCAGCCAACCCGGCTTTTTATCGCTGCAGCATTCGACTTTTGGGGAAAATTCATTTTCCTTCCCGTCCCACCAAGCGAGAAGCATGGGATCATTCCGCAACGCTCCTGCCCTTTCGTCCGCAATCCGCCTCGCTCCGGTGTAATCGAGAGCGCGGTCCGTGATTGACACATGCATGGGCGCGACCAACATATCTCCGGTGAAAACATTGCAGGGAGCCATCTTGCATAACCTCCTGTGAACGCTGTTCTGGTCCGATTTTATTGATATTATAATGTTTGTAGGACAGCGGCGCAACTGCTGCTCGGGACGGTAATGATTATTGCTTAATCTGGTGAGCTGCTGTAATCTTTGCACTCAATAGTAACAGAGATCGGATTTGCGCTCCGTGTCCTTCGCTCGTCCTTTCCGCCAGGGGCGGGGGGCTTGGTCGTGAAAAGGTGGAGCGGCTGGGAGGATATATGGAAGACGCCCGCGTCCAGGGAGCTTCCCCGTTGGTGGAGTGCTTTCATGTGCGCAAGACCTTCGAGCAGGGGAAAGATGCGCTACGGGATGTCTGCCTGCAAGTGGGGAGAGGAGAGCTGGTTTTCGTGGTTGGCCCCACCGGTGCGGGGAAAACCACGCTGTGCAGGTGCCTGCTGGGGCTCGAACCCGTGTCGCAGGGGTGCATTTTTATAGGGGATGCGCATCTTCGCCGCCTCGGGCGGGCGGAGCTGTGCGCCGAGCGCCGGCGCATGGGGTTCGTTTCACCGGATTTCAAGCTTGTTGGATGGCGGACTGTGGTTGAAAATATTGGGATGCCCCTGAGGGCCGCCGGAAGATCCAATGCATTCATTACGGAGAGGCTTTCCCAGGTGCTGGCCTTTGTAGGGCTGACGGGAAAGATGGATGCGGCGTGTTGCAGTCTCACGGAGGGTGAACGGCGGCGGGTGTGCATCGCGCGCGCCATTGCGGGAGACCCGGCCGTTCTGATAGCGGACGAGCCGACCGCGGACCTCGATGGAAAAACCGCCAGGGAGGTTATGGACTTGCTCGGGGAAATCTGTCTGCGGGGCGCCGCGATGATCGTTGCCACGCATGACGCCTCATTGCCTTCCTGCATCCCTGGAGGCCGGGTTGCGGTGCTACGGGGCGGAGTGTGCCGCGAGTCTTCGCCCCCGACTCCCCGTGCTCGGAGGGGGGCCGCGGAATGAGGCCGCTGCGATGAAAGACCGGATCGACTTTCTCGTTCTCCGGGTGGTCGAGGACGTGCGTTTGAACTGGCCTGCCATCACTGGAGGAATCCTTGCAGGCGCCTTATGCATGGTTCTCATTGGGGGGGTGTTTCTTACGTCATGGAGTCTACGCCGCGCATTCCCCGGGTGGTTGCTCGATGGGGGCGCCGCGGCCTATGTGCTCCCTGGGGTGTCGCTGGAGCGACAGAATGAATTGGCCGCCGAAATAGCGGGCTGGCCTGAAATCGACAGCGTTCGGATCGTCAGCGCAGAGGAGGCGTGGCGCAGGCTCCAGAGGAATTTTGACGACTGGAAAGACGTTTTCCGAGGGTTTCCCAATAGTCCTCTTCCTGCCTCGATCGAGGCGAGATTCAAGCCGTCGGCGTCGGATTGGACGGCCAAGGAGCCCGTGTTGAACAAGATGCGCCGTCTTCCGGAAATTGAGGAGGTGGCGCCCGAGGGTGATATCTACGCGCCGTTGGGTTCTTTTTTGAGCGTCGTACGGTGGGCGAGGGCGGGAATGCTGGTCCTGGCGGCTTTGGCGCTCGCCTCTATCGTTTTTAGCGTAATGGGACAGGCGGTTGCGGCGCGCCGGGACGAACTGGCGGCGTATCATTGCGTCGGGGCTACTCGGGCCTTTATTGGAGCGCCCTATTATGTGGAGGGAGTCCTGCAGGGGGCGGCAAGCGCCCTCGTTGCATTCTGCGTGCTCTTTGCGGTGATCGTCGCAGCCGGGATCAGCCATTCATCACCCCTCAATATTCTGCTTTCCTGGAGGCTTTCAGACTCACTTCTTCTCTTTGGGTGGCTTCTGGGGTGGGGGATTGGACTTGGCTGTCTTGGCGCCTGGTTTGCTTTGAGGCGTATTTTTGGATGAGGCCACGAAGGAAGTCTTTGACCCTTTGGAGTGCGCTTGTTAATATGCTTTCACTTCTCTGGATAGCGCCTCGCGGCAGTCCGTTGTCGGCTATCGCGGCATGCGTGGCGTTCGCCACGATGCTGGCGTTTGATGTTGCTGGGGGCGTCGGGGACGCCTCCATGGGTGAGTTGCGTCTCGGAGTTGCGCTTGCGTCGAGGGGGCCCGGAGATCTGGAACGCAGACTCGATGTTTTGTCGGATTCCGTGGGCGGCGCCTCGGACCGTCCATCGGATTCGGGACAGGATGAGGGGCGTCGCTCGCAACAGGAATCCGAACGGGAGCGGAGAGCCATTGCCGCCCGGTTTATTACGCTTTATAAATACAATCGGTTGGCCTACCTGGGGCCATTGTTCGGAGCTCACACCCGTTCGTCATGGGCGGAGGGAATGATGGCCGCGGTGCGAATGGCGCGGGCGGACGATCAGCAATGCATCCGCCTTCGTGACTTGTTTGCGGAAGCGCAGCCGGAATCGGGGTTGACGGTCTCCAGAGGCGCTGGTGAACCCGCCATGGACGGCTTGGCTGGCGTTTACGGACTGGAGGCCGCCAGACTGGAGCAACTCCAGGGAACGCTGCCTCTCCCGACGCAAGGCGGGGTGATCGACACTTTCGGGGGGAAGGCTCGCTCCTCCTCACAGGAATTTCTGTACAGCAAGGGAATCATCATCCGCGCTCCGAAAGGGCAGCCCGTCAGGGCCATCCTGGAAGGGCGCGTGGTTTTTGCGGATTGGTTCAAGGATTACGGGAAAGTAATAATTATCGATCATGGTGGGCGATTCTACAGTCTGGCGGCGCACGTGGACGAGCTTCTCAAGAAACCGGGGGATCGCGTCGAGCGCGGAGAGCGCATAGCCACTGTAGGAGACACCGGGTCTACAAATGGCCCTAAGCTTTACTTTGAACTGCGCACCCATGGGCAACCCGTCAATCCCATGGAATGGCTGGCGGTTCGTGAATCTATGAAAGAGTGAGGAACTTGAAGATGTTGCAGAGGAGAAGGAACGTTGTCGTTCTCGTTGTAGGAGTTGCCATCGTCCTGCTGAGCTGGGCCAATCTCAGGGCCAAGATCGGCTCGTCGGACCTGGACGCCTATCCGCAGCTCAAGGTGTTTAGCGACGTGCTGAATCTTGTGGAGGAGCATTACGTGGAGCCGGTGGATGACAAGAAGCTCATCTATGGCGCCATCAGCGGGATGCTTCGAGAGCTCGATCCGCACTCCTCTTTCCTCAAGCCGGATGAATACAAAGAGCTTCAGGTGGAGACCAAGGGCAAGTTCGGCGGCATCGGCATAGAGATCAGCATGAGGGACAATGTGCTGACCGTCGTGGCCCCGCTCGAGGGCACGCCTGCCGACAAGGCGGGGATAAAACCCAATGACCAGATCATCAAGATCGACGACGTGATAACTCAGGATATGTCCCTGATGGACGCCGTCCAGAAAATGCGCGGCGACAAGGGCACGAAGGTCAAGCTGACCATCCTCCGCAAGGGGGAGCGCAAGCCGCTCGAGTTCGATCTGACGCGCGAGATCATAACGGTTCGCAGCGTGCGTTCGAGCGCCCTGGAGAGAGGCTATGGGTATGTACGCATATCGAGCTTCCAGAGCGGTACTGCCAGCGACCTTCGCAAGGCCCTCGACAAGCTCGAAAAGGACAATGGACCGATGAAGGGGCTGGTGCTGGATCTGCGGAACGACCCGGGCGGACTCCTGGATCAGGCCGTTGAGGTGAGCGACGAGTTCCTTGATGAAGGGCTGATCGTTTACACCGGCGGCAGGGTGGAGTCGCAGCAGATGCGCTACGAAGCCACCAAGAACGGAAAGCCGCATGCCTACCCCCTTGTGGTGCTCGTGAATTCGGGGAGCGCCAGCGCGTCGGAAATCGTCGCCGGGGCGTTGCAGGACCACCGGCGGGCTTTGGTGGCCGGAGAAGCCACGTTCGGCAAGGGATCGGTGCAGACCGTGATTCCGCTGAACGACGGATCGGCCATCCGCCTTACGACAGCGCTTTATTACACCCCATCGGGTAGATCTATCCAGGCTAAGGGAATCGAACCCGACGTCGTTTTCGAGCGGCAGAAACCCAAGGAAAACGGCGATTCAAACGGCGCCGAGAAAGACGAACCGATCCAGCGCCTGAGGGAGAAAGACCTGCCCCGCCATATGCAAAACAGAGGCAATGGGGATGACGGAGAAAACGTTGAGCCCGACAAGTTGAATATTCCTAAGATCGACAATGTGGAACCGCCGGCTAAGCCGGGAGGAGACGAGAACGCTCCGGAAGACGAGGATCAGTCCGGATTCCAGCGCCCGTCGCATAACGATGCGGAAGTGAAGCAGGCCCTTGAGCTGCTCAAGAACAACCAGCTCATGGGTCAGTTGAAGCTCCACTAGAATCCGGGTGACTGTTTAGATAAATGAGCGTAACAGCAACGCCTTCCAATAGTAAGAAGAGCGCGCCCGGCGGTCGGAAGGCGGCGCCTCGGAGCGCTGATAAAGCCGGGCCGCGCACAGCCAGAGCGAAGAAGACGGCGGGGGGAAGGAACGCTGCATCCCTCCTGCCGTGGTTTACGGTTTGGTTCGTGGCGGTCGTTGTGCTGGCATCCGTCCTCTTCTGGGGGCTGAGCGGCCGGAAACCGCACCCGCAGTCCTCTGCTTCGGAATCAAAACGGGAAGAGGCCGCGCCTGTCGCTTCTCCCGCTCAGAATCAACCCGCGCCCGCGCCGTCCAAGGTGACGCGAGCGCCCCTTCCTCCCCATCCGGCGAGTCCGACGCACGCTGCGCCGGCTTCTGCCGCTCCTCCGGCTACGACAGGGAATAAAGGAGCGCCTTCGCCCGTTCATGCTACGGGCAAGGAGGGCGATCCCAAGGCGGTTGCGGCTGCCAGGGAGGCGTCCCCCGCCGCCGCGGAAAAGCACGCAACCTCCCCTTCAAAGGAAATAACCTTGGCGTCGCTCAACGTGGCGCCGCCTCCACCGAAGCCGCCAGCGGCTCCGGAAGCCGAAACCGGCCCCATCGTGGGGAGGGTTGCGTTCGTAATAGACGATTTTGGCCAGGACATTGCCGTAGCCAAGAAATTTCTCCAGCTCCCGTTTCCCATCGCCTTGTCGGTGCTTCCCTACCAGCGTCACAGCAGGGAAATCGCTCAGCTGGCTTACACCGAAGGCCGGGGCGTGCTGGTCCATCTGCCCATGGAACCGCTCGACTATCCGAAAGCGAACCCGGGGGAGGGCGCCCTGCTGCTCTCCATGTCCAGCGAAGACGTGCAAGCGCAACTCAAAGCGATTCTGGATGCCAACCCATATGCGTCCGGCGTGAACAACCACATGGGGTCGAAATTCACGGAACAGGAAAGCGCGATGCGCCCCGTTCTCGCCGAGATGGAGCGGCGAAAGCTGTTCTTCCTCGACAGCTTCACATCCGCCAATAGCGTGGGGTTCTCCTTGGCGCGTCAGATGCGCCTCCCCTCATGCAAACGGGACGTTTTTCTGGACCATGACATGTCGGAATCGGCCATGGTTGCGCAGTTCACGCGGTTGATCCAGAAGGCGAAAGCGCAGGGGGCAGCTGTCGCCATAGGGCATCCCTTCCCATTGACGCTGAGGCTCTTGAAGGAACAGGCGTCGAGGCTTCGGAAGGAAGGGATTGCGATTGTGCCTGTGAAAACATTAATGAGCGATTGATGTTGACCAGATGTCTGCGGCAATAGATGAGCTAAGGACAAGCAAGGTGGTTAGATGATCTTGAATGCCAGGGATTCCGAAGTCCTTAAGGCGTGGAACGCGGAGTTGATCGGTCGCGTTGCTCTGAAACGCCTTGTTTCAAAAGATGAGAGAAATGGGCGCTTCGAGGCGTTTTGCGAGGAGCTGCACGCGAATGCTTCAAAGGTGGACGTCGTTGCCGCAACAGGCAAGGAAGACGAGCCTCCCGGCTTGGCTTTGGAAGGACTGGACGTCGTCTGGCATGCGATTCCATACGGTCCGGAGCTGCCTCCTTTTCTCGAAGCGCTTTCTCTGATTTCACGGTTGCCTGTCGATGGCCCTTCGGAGGCTGCTGCCGCGTCGCGCGGGAGCGCCTGGCTAAAGGTGTTCGTTGCTCCCTCGTGCCCTTTCTGCCCCAACGCGGTGCGGGAGTTGATTCCTCTTTTTGTGAAGGGCTCCGTCAGGTGCAGCATCATAGACGCTCAGCTCTTTCCTGAAATGGCGGCGTCGTACGGGATAAAGTCCGTTCCCATCGCCATTCTGAACGGGGCTTATCGCTGGACCGGTGAAACGCTGGCTTCCGACGTCATGGCTATTCTGGAAGACCCCGCCCTTATCCTCTCCTCTCCCGAGGCCCTCGAAAGAATGATAAAGGAAGGGCAGGCGGGCAACGTCGCCCGGATGATTCTTGAGAAGAACGAGACGCCTTCCACATTCCTCGACCTCCTGCGCCATCCCGAGTGGTCGGTGCGCCTTGGCGCGCTGGTGGTCATGGAAGAGATTGCCGACGCGAACATGGCGCTCGCCCGTGTGGCGCTCGACCAGCTCTGGGGCTCTTTCGCCGACCAGGATGCGGCGGTGCGCGGTGACATAGCCTACCTCATAGGGGAGCTTGGCGCCGGGGATTCCGCCGCTTGGACGGCTCGGCTGGAGGCCCTGCCAATAGGCGCGGACGAGCAGTTGGACGATATCGTCGAGGAGGCCATTTCAAAATTGAGGTCGCTCTCTCAGGACGGTCCTGTATAGTTTCGCTATCCATGATTCCCGCATGATTTCCGATTCCTCCCGCGCCCGGGCGAAGGTCCGGGCTCCTCGATTCAAACTTAAAATCATCTTATTTTCAAACTGTTGAAAAATATCTGTTGGCGCGTTCACAGTCATGGTATTTATGCCTCCATAGCGTCTACGACTTTAATATGATCTCAAGCAGAGGAGGTGCGTGGATGTGGAAGTTTCTGGATATGTTCAAGAAAAGCCGGATGTTCGAGGAGGGGGCGCCGGAGCGGGCGGCCTTCCAGCGAAAGTACAAGCACTTCCAGCGGTTGCTGGCTGGAAACAATAGGGCCCTGGAAATCATCACCGATCTGGAGCAACTTTGCTATGGCCCAAAGCCCTTTAGTCTCGACTATATCATTGAGCAGAGCGAACGGCTGATCTCGCAGGTGTACGATATTTCCGAGGACCTGAACGCCCTCTGCGACGGGGCGCATCCGGGGTTGTTCGATGCGGTGGAGCGCATAGGGGTTGGCATTCTCCAGGACCTCGTTCAGAAAAAAACAGTGGAGAAGACGAGCTACACCTTGTCGCTTCAGCACCTGAGCCTTGAGAACCTCTCGGAGGTTGGCGGGAAAGCGGCGAGCCTCGGTGAAATCTGCAATCGGGTCCATCTCCCCGTTCCTCTCGGTTTTGCCATTACAGCCTATGCCTGTTACGAATTCATGCAGGAGAACAAACTCTATGAGGAAAGCGAGCGCATCCTCAAGGGGCTCGACATCAACGACACCGAAAAGCTGGTGGAGCTCAGCCAGGAGGTGCGGACGCGCATCCTGGAAGCTCCGGTTCCCGGACCGATAGAGGCGGCCATCTTTGAAGAAGTGGACAGGGTGACGAAGGATTTCGGCCCGGACATCCTTCTTGCCGTCCGGAGCAGCGCCACCAGCGAGGATTCGGAGGCCAGTTTCGCGGGGCAGCATTCCTCCGTTCTCGGTGTAAGGGGCGCGGGCATCATCGACGCCTACAAACAGGTCGTGGCGAGCACGTTCAACCCAAGAGCGATATACTACCGCCGCAGCAAGGGCTACCCGGACGAGTACGTTATCATGAGCGTCCTTTGCCTGGCCATGGTGCGCGCGGGGGCGGCGGGCGTTATGTACACCAGAGACCCGAACGACCCGGCGCACGATGCGATTTTGATAAACGCGGTTCGCGGCCTTGGCGTCGGGGTTGTGGATGGCTCGGCGCCGTCGGATTATTACGAGATCGACAAGTCGGACCGTCGGGTGCTCAGGGCCGACATCGCGCATAAGACGACGATGGCGAGGCTTGGGGAAAGCGGGGCCGTGGAGGCGGCCGCCGTCCCGGAAGAGCTTCGGGACCAGCCGTCTCTCGATCAACAGCAACTCGCGGCGCTGATCGACTACGGACTCGCGCTGGAGGAGCACTATGGGCTCCCCCTCGACATCGAGTGGGCCGTCAGGCGGCAGGGCAAGGTGGTGCTGCTACAGGCGAGACCGCTCAATATGGACCTCTCCGCCGCCGGAAGCCGCATGAAATCGCAGGGGAACGAGCTGGACGCGGAGTCGCTGCAAAAGGAGCACCCGGACCATCCCATTCTTCTTTTCGGAGGGGTGACGGCGTCTCGCGGAAAAGCGAGCGGGCTGGCGTACGTGCTGACTTCGGACCACAATCTTCTGAGCATCCCCGAAGGGTCGATACTGATCGCCCCCGAGACCTCCCCCCGCTATGTGGCTATATTGGGCAGGGTGCAGGCTATCGTCACGAACGTGGGGAGCGTGACCGGCCACATGGCGTCGGTGGCGAGGGAATTCTCCATTCCCATGCTGGTCGGGGCGACGGACGCCACCAAGGCGATTGCGCACGGCGAAGAGATAACCCTGGATGCGACGAGGCGTGTAATTTTTAAGGGAAGGCTCGAGAGCATTCTGGAGCGGAAAAAACCCGTGAACCCCATGAAGGGCAGCCCGACGTACAAGTCCGCGCACGCCGCGCTCAAGAAGATCGCCGTGCTCAACCTGCTCGATCCTCAAAACGAGGATTTTTCGCCGGAAGGCTGCCGCACGATCCACGATGCGATCCGCTTCGCGCATGAAATGGCCATGCGGGCTATGTTCCGGATCAGTGACGACGTGGCGATGGATGAGCGTTATGCCGTGCGGGTGAAGGCCCCACTGCCGATGCAGATATTTGCCGTGGACCTTGGCGGGGGATTGAGCGTTCCGCCGGGGGCCTCGATAGCGGGCGTTGGCGACGTGACGTCGGTCCCTTTTCGGGCGCTTCTTCGCGGCATGTTGCACTCCGACGTCCGCTGGCTCGGGGGGGTGGGGGTGAGCTTCAAGGGGTTCGCCTCGATCGTGGCCGAGTCCGCATTCTCGGATCCGACCGCCGACGACCGCATGGGGGGACCCAACTACGTGGTGCTCTCCAATAACTATATCAACTTCAACTCGCGCCTCGGTTACCATTTCGCGGTGCTCGACGCCTATTGCGGCCCGCACGTGAACGACAACTACATCACGTTCTCGTTCAAGGGCGGGGCGGCCGATATTGGACGGCGGTCGCGGAGGGCGGTGCTCATCGGCAAGATTCTTAAACGTCTGGGGCTCAAGACCGAAATACGTGGCGACATGGTGCGCGGAGAAATCAAGAAATACTCCGCCGAGCAGATGGAAGAGAAGCTCGACATGATAGGGCGCCTGCTCGGCTCGGTCCGCCTCCTCGACATGCTGCTCTCCGACGAAGGGCAGATAGACTGGTATGTCGAGGAGTTTTTCAAGGGAAACTATACGTTCCAGCGCGAGGGGCAGGTCGCTTAGCCTTTACCCGCGGAACGCCCCACTCCGCCGATTCGACGCCTTGCGGCTCCAGAGCTTTGCGCCCGTCCCCGTGTTTGGGGTGATGCGTAGGCTCGCTTTTGGGGGATCGATGACCTGAGAGTTCCGGACGCCGCACTCATCATGCGCACTGCCCGCTTCCAGAGCCCTTGATCCTTCAGTGCAAGGCGGCCGAACCGGCCGGGAGGTCGTCGAAGCTTCAAATGGTCAGGACCTCGTTCAGTCCCGTTTCGCTCAGCACCGGAACGTTCATGCGCTCCGCCTCGGAGAGCAGCGGCCCGTTTAGAAAGTCCGGAGACGTGAACAGAGCGTCGTCGCAAACGATCATGTTTGCAAACGGCGCGAGCGACAGGAATGGCGCTCCGACTTTCCCCATTTCAGCACTGAAGAAATGGATCTGAGATACATCCAGTCTGCAAAGTTTCTTGAAAATTGCATGGAATTTCTCCCTGGAGCTCACCACCATGATGCACATAGCTTCTCCCTGGTCGATTGCGGATGGTTGCTTCTACGCTTCGCTCCGTCCGGCAAGGATAGAGCGGGGCCTTAAGGAATTTACGAACCGTCTGACGGCATGAATCTCTCTGCTGCAAGGCTAGCTTCTTTCCGTGGATGCGGCTTTCCTGTCCGCCCCACAGGGCGTCTTTGGCTCCGGAAACAGACTCCGGACTCCCAAGAAATCCAGTAGCCCTTTCTTACCCACGCCGCTCTTGCCGCTGATGGATGAGCGCACTTTCATCTCATTGCTCCTTTTTGTATTCATTTATACAGTGTCGTCTCCGGTGACGCATAATGCCGCTATGCCGCGCACTGCCGGAGCGTCTTTGCCAGAGATTCGACCCCGGTTTCCCGGAGGGCGATGAATCTCTTTCCGGTCTTCCTGCAAACGGCCTTCACTACGCCGAGGGCTCCATGACTGTTGACGGATGTGATGAATACGACTATGTCCGCTCCGCAAACGATGCTTTTCAGCTTATATGCCCCGTTTCTCACCTCCCCGTCATGGAAGAGAGATTCCGCGCCCAGCCCTCGCACCACATCCCGGTATTCGGGCTGCATTCTGGCGATTCCGCCGATTATTGCGACCCGCAGTCCTTCGAGGGGGCAATTCTCGCAATGGTTCTCTTCGGAACAATGATTCTCGGCGCATTGCCCGCCCCCTTCAATTTCCAGCCACCCTGAGTTGAACGGGCAGCCGGTCGAGGCTTCCTCGCTGGTTTCCGATCTGCTGATTGCATCGGCGCGTTGCGATGGAAAGCTTCTTGAATCGCCAAATGTCATCTCAAGGTGCGAGATTCGCTCCCTTGCTCCCGCGAGTTCGTGACGCAGCTTGCGGATTTCACGTGTGAGCCTGCCCTTGCCTTTTTCTTCGGTGTCCTGTGGAGCCTCGCGGAACGCCATGGCGGCTTGCAGCGATTTTTTGGTGTTTTCCAACTCGGTGCTCTTCATCCTCAATTCCGCGTTGAGCTCCGTTATTTCATCTTTTTGCCGGTTGTTGAGGTCCCTGAGTTCCTTGTTGATCTTCAGGATTGCGCCTTCCTGGTTTCTCCCGGCAGGGATGCGCCTGAGGGCGTTCAAAAAAATGGAATGAACGAGTTTTCTTCCGTAGGCGCGGACCTCGTCCCGCTCATCCTTGAGCACCGCCCAGAGGAGGGGAAGCGCCCAATCCATTTCGATGGACCTGATTTTTTCGACGTCCATTGAGCGCACGCGAGCCACTGTCGTGTGAAAGCGCTCGTCGAGGTCTCGCGCCACCACCTTGACGAGATCCGGGTTGCGATGACAGCACTCGTGGAGCTTCATCAACGCTTCCGCCGCATCTGGATTGGAGTCTTCTTCCGTGAGACCAAACTGACGCGCCAGCTTCTTCAGCTTGCGGCTGTCCTGCGACATGGCTAAGATCGCCACTACGTTGAGACAATCCGCATGCCAGAGATGGGAGAAGTGATTCATGAACGTTCCTCCGTGCACCGTGGAAATTATGGATTCATGCGACAGGGGGAGGGAGCCCGCGACGAGGTGATCGCATGCGGCGCGGGAGGTTCGCCGCGCGCCCTCGGGCGGGCTCCCCAGCCTGGATCAAGAGGTTGTTAGCCTCTTGTCTTTAGGCTGGTCCAGGCTGACTGACGCGGAGTCATGGTGGTTCGCGCGGCCGGATTCGGCGCAGCCGCAGGAAGTCGAGGAGCATCCTCCTGAACATCCGCAGCCGCAGTTTCCGCCAGAGCGATTTATCTTCACAAAGTGGCGGACAACGTATGCCGCCGATCCTATCAACAAGACTCCCACTATAATCGATTGAAGCATCTTCTTCCTCCTATGTCCCTATCCCGAGGAGACGGCCGCACTGGTAGACAGCGATCGCTATCAGAAATGCCGCGGTCGTGTTGAATATCATCGAAAAAACGCCCCACTTCCATCCTCCGGCTTCCTTGGCGAGGCACACGACGCTCACGACGCAGGGCGTATAGATCATGGAGAAAACTATCAATGTGAAGGCAACGAGCGGATTCCACGCCGGGTCTCTGGCGAGCAGGTCGCTCAGGGACGCGTCGTCCTCAGGGTCCACTTCACCCAGCGAATACGCCGTGCCGAGCGTCGACACTACCACTTCCTTGGCCGCAAACCCGCCGACCAAAGCTACGTTGGTTCTCCAGTCGAAGCCGCACCATTGTGTGACGGATTCGAGGGCCGTCCCTACTCTGCCCGCCGCTGACCAACGGAGAGACGCCTGTGCCTCGGCATGGTCGATTTTATGGAGTTCGCCGGCAACATCGTTGAACTCCGTCGAAGAGTCGCCTTCCTCCACCTTCCCGGCGAGCGCCTTTTCGCGCATATCCTCGGGAAGCGCCGAGACGATGTTCTCTCTTTGCTGCTGGAACATCATGGTTTCCGCTTCTGGAAGTTCGGGGAAATTCATGAGCGCCCAGAGGAGAATCGAAACGGCCAGCAGAGTCGTTCCCGCTTTCCTCACGTACATCCAGGCGCGCTCCCACGTGTGGATGAGAAGTCCCCGGAATGTAGGCAAGCGGTATGGCGGAAGTTCCAGGAGGAAGGGCATGCTGGGGCCCTGGAGAATGGTCGAGCGCAGGAGCTTGGCGACGAAAAGCGCGATTCCCCATGACAGCATCGTAATAAGGAACATCATCTGAGCTTCGTTTTCCTGGAAAAACGCCGCAATGAGAAGCGCGAAAACCGGAAGCTTTGCACCGCAGTTCATAAACGGGACCGTCAGAATCGTTGCAATGCGCTCCTTTGAACTTCTCAGCGTGCGCGTGGCCATGACCGCCGGAACGGCGCAGCCTCCCGCGATGCCGCCCCCCAATATAAAGGCCATGAAGGAATTCCCGTGGAGGCCGAAGACGCGGAAAACTCTGTCCAGCATGAACGCCGCCCTTGCAAGGTAGCCGGAATCTTCGAGGAATGCTATGCCCATGAACATGAAAATGATGATCGGGACGAAGCCCAGTATGCCGCCGACGCCGTCAATAATGCCGGATGTTATCAGCGATCGCAGATGTCCGGGGGGCATGGTCGTCTCGACGAAGCCGCTGAGGGCGGCAAATCCATTTTCCAGCCATGCCACCGGAATCTCGCTCATCGAAAATGAAAACAAGTAAAGCAGGTAGACCGCAGCTGCCATGATGAGCGGACCGAAAAAGCGGTTGGTGAGAACCCTGTCCAGTTTGTCGGACAGGTAGAGCCTGTCCGCATCATGCTTGCGGCGCATCACGCCGGACTTCAAAAGTGCGGATATGAACCCGTAGCGATGGTCGGCGATGACTGCCTCGGGGTATGCGTCGAGCGTCCGCTGGAGGTGGTCCGTCACCTGCCGAACCATTTTCTCCAGCCTGCTCGATAGAGATGGGTTCGCGCTCCGCCCTTTCTTGATGATCTCTTCATCGGATTCCATGTACTTGATCGCCGTCCAGCGGGGAGGGTGGAAGTCCGTGAGAAACGCGGCGGCGGTGATGCTATTCTCCATTTTTGCGAGAACTGGGTCGATGTCCGCTCCGTAGGAGATGCGAAGGGGCGAGCGCCCGGCTCGATTCTCGGCGATGGCGATAGCCGCCTCCATCAGCTCTTCCCTGCCTTTGCCGCTCCTTGCAACCGTAGGGATCACCGGGGCGTCCAGACGCGCAGAGAGCGCGTCTGCATCTATTTCAATCCCTCGTCCCTCTGCCACATCCACCATGTTTAGGGCGATGATTATAGGGATGCCGAGTTCGAGCAGTTGGACCGTAAGGTAGAGGTTGCGCTCGATGTTGGAAGCATCCACGATGTTCACGACGGCTCGTGGACGCTCGCTGACAAGAACGTTGCGAGCCACCAATTCTTCCATTGAATACGCAGTGAGGGAGTATGTTCCGGGAAGGTCCACCAAGTGCAACTCGTGGCCGTTTTGCTTATAGAAACCTTCCTTTCTTTCGACGGTGACGCCGGGATAATTGGCGACGTGCTGGCGCGCTCCTGTGATGGTGTTGAATAACGATGTCTTGCCCGCATTCGGGTTGCCGGCGAGGGCAATGAGGTGGGCGCTCATTTCCGGTCCTCCACCGCGACTTCGATGAAATCGGCTTCGTTGTTGCGCAGAGTAAGCGTGAAGCTATGCACGCGGATTGCAACCGGATCATTGAGCGGCGCCGGTCCTTCCATTCTAACGGATGCTCCGGGAATCAGCCCCATATCTCGGATGCGCCGACCGAGCTCCCCGCCACTGTTGACTTTAACAATCTCTCCTGTTTCTCCCTGTTTCAAACCCCTTAAAAGCCGAATTTGCACTATTGACTCCTCTGAATAAAATATGGAATTCCTAACTTTTGTGGTCCAATAGCTTGTCAAACGACACTATCCCTCCTTGGCAATCTCTCGAAGACAATAGTTAGGTACTATAAATAAAATTTAATGTCAAATAATTTATTTGGAAAACGTTAATTTAAATTAACTGATCGGTTTTAAAGGGAATGATATAAAAGGAAGTAAAAACCAAGCTGCCTATTTGGGCGTCTATTCAGATGCTCTTGGCTACCGCTAAGTCCTTGACGCACGGGCTTGGATAAGTTCCCTTTTGAGTGGGTGAAACTGTATGTCTCGAGGCCAGAAAAATTGAGGAGAATCCAATGAGTAAGCCTGGAACAGTACAAGTCCTGCCGATGGATGAACACAATACTGCACTTGCCGCGAACGTGCATCCTTCCGGATGGCGGAATCCAAAGCCCACCGGGCGTTATAATCTGGTGGTCGTGGGAGGGGGGACCGCCGGGTTGGTGGCGGCGGCGGCTGCCGCAGGGCTGGGGGCGAAGGTCGCCCTCATGGAAAAGCATCTCCTGGGCGGCGATTGCCTCAACACGGGCTGTGTTCCACCGAAGTGCCTTCTGCGCTCCGCGCGCGCCGTCGTGGACGCGCGCGCCGCGGGAGATTTTGGCGTCCGGGTGGGAGGGCCGGTGGTAGCGGATTTCGCCTCCGTCATGGAGCGCATGCGAAGGCTGCGGTCGGCGATCAGCCGCCACGATTCCGCCGAGCGTCTTAAGAAACTGGGCGTCGATTTATTTATCGGGGAGGCCCGCTTCACCGGGCCGGACTCTCTCGATGTGGATGGCGAGAGCCTTCGCTTCGCAAAGGCGGTCATCGCAACCGGAGCGCGGGCCGCAGCGCCGCGGATCGAGGGGTTGCTCGACGCGGGATATCTCACTAACGAAACGGTCTTTTCGTTGACCGAACTGCCCCGGAGCCTTGCCGTGATAGGCGGCGGTCCGCTGGGGTGCGAAATGGCGCAGACGTTCCGGCGTCTTGGTGCGGACGTGTTTGTGTTTCATGGTCCTGGTCATCTTCTTGATCGCGAGGATGCGGATGCGGCGGAGATTCTGCAGGGCGCCTTCATCCGGGAAGGGATAGGGCTTATTCTTGGCGTGCGGCCCGCCCGAGTCGCTCTCACCGCAGAAGGGAAGTCGATCACCTATGAACGGTATGGCCGCATGGAAAGTCTCATAGTGGATGAAATCCTGGTCAGCGCCGGACGCGCCCCGAATGTGGAAGACCTCGGGCTTGAAGCCGCCGGAGTGGAGTATGAAAAGAACCGTGGGGTGAAGGTCGATGATTTCCTGCGAACGTCAAACCCCCGCGTTTATGCCGCCGGCGATGTCTGCCTTCCGTATAAATTCACGCATATGGCCGACGCATCTGCCCGAATAGTGATTCAAAATGCGCTTTTCATGGGAAGGAAGAAGTTCAGCGCCCTGAACATTCCCTGGTGCACCTACACGGACCCGGAGATCGCTCACACCGGGATGCACGAGAAAGATGCGCTGGCGAAAGGCATCCCCGTCGACGTTTTCGTAAGGCATTTTGAGGAGGTGGACCGGGCTGTAGCCGATGGCGAGGAAGAGGGGTTTGTAAAGGTGATTGTCAAACGAGGAACGGACAAGATCCTTGGAACGACCGTCGTGGCTCGCCACGCGGGTGAAATGATAAGCGAAATCAGTCTTGCGATGGCTGGCGGACTGGGGCTCGGCGCCATTGCCGGAGTGATCCATCCCTATCCAACTCAAGCCGAGGCTATCCGGCAGGTTGCCGATGCTTACAACCGCACGCGCCTGACGCCTTTTGTCCGTTCGGCGCTCCGTTTGTGGCTTTTATGCGCGCGATTTCGTCGCGTCGCGCCATCGCTCAAGACCCTCTTTCAGAGGAAATGAGCAAAAAGCGTCACACTTCCCAACAGCGAGAAGCGGGCAAGGCCGCTTAATGAGTGTTGCTACTGAGAACTCTACATTAACATGAGTTAATGAACCCTTGTCCCGAAAACTTTCCTGTCTCTCGCGGCCCACCAATAGAGATGTTTCAAAAGGGGCGGGTGCTCCATGTGGCCCTGACGCTTGCATATGTCCAATTATGGGGCGATATGGTTATACTGTATGCAGATTTACCTGTAACCTATATTATCATGCTCCATATGGACAGCCGTCTCCTCAGTCCGTAGGATCTTTTCCTTATCCTTGCTTCATGCATCTTTCTGGCATGTAAAATGCTTCGTATTGAAACCTAACTGGGGGAGGGACGAATAAGTAGATTGCTGGAAACTCGAGCGAGCGCTGAGCGGTGAGCAGCAATGCGGCATTCCGGCTGCTGGGCCAGGGGATGAGAGAAAGTCATGCAAAAAGAGAATGGTCGCCGTGAAAGCGGCTTCTTTCGTTTGCGCCGTAGAGTGAAAATGTTGCTCGGAGATCGCTCTGACGGAGTAGTTCACAGCAACGACGACATGCTGGGGTTGGACGTGCTGGAGCTGATTGATGCGCTCGAGGAACGGCAGCATGAGCTTGAAAGGCAACTACGGGAGGAGAGGGCGGGGCTCTCGTTTGGCCCTGAATGTGAGGATTTGTTCGAGTCCGCTCCCTGCGGAGGTCTGATCCTGGACCCTGTGGGGGTCGTGACTCGCTGCAACCGCCGTGGCGCGAAGTTAATCGGGATGGACCCGTCGGGGATCGAAGGGAAGGCATTGTCCGCTTTCATGACTCCTGAGGCAACGGCTGAGTGGCTGGCGGTTCTCGACGGGACTCTGGAAGCGGACGAGACGCAGAGTCTGATCCTCGAGCTGGTCCATGACGGTGGGGCTTCTTCCTGGGTCATTGTGGACCTTGCCGCCGAAAGGACCGAGTCCGGGGAGGTGCGTCGATGGCTGGTCGCGTTCTCCGACATTACGGAGCAAAAAAACGCGGAGCGGGTGTTGAGGAGCAATGCGTCGCATGCCATGGCGATGCTGCGGGCCATTCCCGATCCAGTGTTCTGCATGAGCAGCCGGGGGGAGTGTATCGGACCTGAAGCGGAGCCCGGCGCGCCGGCGCTCCAGCGGAGGAATTCGCCTCATTGCTGGCATGACGGCGAGGAGCTTCCACGGGAGCTTATCGAAAGCATGGCGGCGAGAATCGGCTCTGGTTTGAAAAGCGATGTACTGCATACTTTCGAGTGCAGGACCACCGTTGGGAGACAAGACGTCCGGGACTATGAGGTTCGAATGGTCGCCGATGAAACGGGTCAGGTTACAGCCATAGCGCGCGACATCACAGCGGAAAACCGGCTCGAGCGGCTTCTCAGGGAAGCGAAGAGACAATGGGAAGGGACATTCGACGCCATTTCGGACTGGGTTTGCATTGTGGACAGGAATCAGAAGATCATCCGCTCCAACAATGCGGTGAGTAGATTCTTCGGTGTTTCCGCGGCGGAAGCCGTGGGTAGGCGCTGTTATGAATTTGTTCACCATTCGGATGCTTCCATAACCGACTGTCCTGCTCAGAAAGCCTTCCAAAGCGGGAGCAGGGAGGAGCTGGAGTTTCAGGCCGAGGATGGAAGATGGCTCCAGGTGACGGTGGACCCGATCGAGGGCGCCTGCGAGTGCGGCGAGCTGCTTGTGCATATTGTCAAGGATATCACCAGGCGGAAAAGGACGGAAGAGGAGAGGGAGCGGCTCGAGGTCCAGAACCGGCAGCTCCAAAAAGCGGAAAGCCTGAGGCGCATGGCGGGGGCGGTTGCGCACCATTTCAATAACTTGCTTGCGGCCATAATGGGAAATCTGGAGCTTGTCCTGGACGGGCTGTCCGATAATCCGGAAATTCGACAAAGCGTCCTGCAATCCATGAGGGCCTCCCATAGGGCCGCCGAGATAATCCGCCTCATGCTGGCCTCTCTTGGCCAAACCACTGGAAAGAGAGCCCGTTTGGACTTGGCGAGGGTGGTTCAGGACGATGTCCCTCTTCTGGAAGCGCTTACGCCGCAAAATGTGAGCCTCAGGGTCAGTCTCCCGCCATATTCTCCAATCATTCAGGGCGATTTTGCGAGCATAAGGCAAGTCCTGGCCAATCTTGTCGCAAATGCTATGGAGGCCGCCGAGGATCGTGGTGGAGAAGTGACCGTCTCTGTCCAGGTGGTCAAAGCCTCTGAAGTTCAGGGGTTGCCGTTTTTTCCAATGGGCTCCGCTCCAACAGAGAATGGATGCGCTTGCCTCTCGGTAGCCGATAATGGCTGCGGAATGGATGAATCCGTCCGGGAAAAAATATTCGACCCGTTCTTCTCCACCAAACTCATGGGGCGCGGCATGGGACTAGCGGTGGTTCTGGGCCTCGTGAGCGCCCATGGCGGAGCGATTTCCGTGGAGAGTTCGCCGGGTTGCGGGTCCACCTTTAAGGTTTTTTTTCCTCTGCACGCCCTTGAGGCCGATAAAGCCTGGGAAGATGCGTCCCGCTCTGCCGCGCCGGTTGGAAAGGGCGAAAGGGTGCTCGTGGTGGACGATGAGGCTATGGTGCGCGACATGCTGACGCTCTTGTTGAAGCGCAAGTTCGCTTATGAGGTCGTTGCAACCGCAAGCGGCCAGGAAGCGGTGGCAGCCCTGCGTGAGCATGGAAAAGGCATCTGCCTCGTTGTGCTTGATCTCTGCATGCCGGGAATGGACGGTTGGGAAACCCTTGAGGCCCTTCGCGCGTTGCGGCCCGACATTCCCGTCATTCTTTCAAGCGGCTACGACGAAGCGTTGGCGATGAAATCGGGTTGCGGCGAGCAACCCCAGGTCTTTCTCCACAAACCCTACCGGGCCGCAGACCTCGAAGCGGCGATCGAAAAGGCCCTCGGGGGGCGGACGCATTGAGCGGCGCGCTTGTTGCCCGCATCCATTGATTGACGGAGGGCCTTCCTGCGGCATTCGCCATCCGCTGGAAGGCCCTCGGAAACGTCTATTGCCGGTTGCACTTCTTTCCCTTCCTCACCCTTCCATAAGGTGAGGCCTGGCAACGCTACGCTTCCACCACTTCACCGTTCTTGATGGCTAGTCCCAGCCCCTCTGCGACCCTGCGGCCGTATTCGGGGTCGGCCTTGAGGAAGAGCCCCGTCTGCCGGACCTGAATGTGCTTTTTCGCGTTGCAGAGGTGAGTTACGATGTTTCCGATCAGGTTGTTGCGGTCGTAATCGGTCATCACGTTCCGGAAAAGGTTGCCGGGTTGCACGAAATCATCGTTCGGGAACGTGAACGGGAAGCGCCCGGCCTGTCCGGAGAGGTCGAAATGGGGCTCCCCGGCGCTCGGGTCGGGGGCTGGGCCGCCAAGGCTGTTCGGCCAGTAGTTCGGGCCTCCGCTGCCGTTCCCGTCGGTGCGCATGAAGCCGTCGCGCTGGTAGCTCGTTTCGGGAGCGCACTTGGGGGCGTTCACCGGGATCAGGTGATAGTTGGGGCCGAGGCGATGGATGTGCGTGTCATGGTATGAAAAAACCCGTGCTTGCAGCATCTTGTCGGGGGAGATGGCAATGCCGGGAACGACATTGCCGGGGCAGAAGGCCGCCTGCTCCACCTCAGCGAAATAATTGGATGGGTTTCGGTCGAGCACAAGCTTTCCCACCTTGAAGGGGGGGACTTCGCTATGAGGCCACACTTTGGTTATATCGAAGATGTCCCACTTGAAATCCGCCGCCTGCTCCGGGGTGAGTATCTGCATCTCCAGGGTCCAGGAGGGGAACTCTCCGCGTTCGATGGCTTGGTGCAGGTCCCGCGTCGCATGATCCGGATCTTCGCCGGCAAACCGCTGCGCTTCTTCCCGCGTCAGGTTCTTGATGCCCTGGTCCGTTTTGAAATGGTACTGCACCCAGAAATAATCGCCGTTTGCGTTGTACCATTTGTAGGTGTGGCTGCTGTAGCCGTTCATATTTCGATAGGTCGCCGGCGTCCCGCGGTCGGAAAAGAGGATTGTGACCTGGTGAATGGATTCCGGCGTGAGGGAGAGAAAATCCCAGAACATGTCGGCGTCGTGGAGGTTAGTGGCGGGGTGGCGTTTTTGAGTGTGGATGAAATCTGCAAATTTGAGAGGGTCCCGGATAAAGAAGACAGGGGTGTTGTTTCCGACGAAATCGTAATTGCCTTCCTCCGTGTAGAATTTAACCGCGAAGCCGCGAGGGTCCCGGGCAGAATCCGCAGAGCCCTTTTCTCCGCCGACTGTTGAAAAGCGGGCGAAGACTTCTGTTCGCTTCCCCACTTCGGAGAGAAACTTCGCCTTTGTGTATTTCGTGACGTCGGCGGTCACTTCAAAGTATCCGTGGGCCCCCGCCCCCTTTGCGTGGACCACGCGCTCCGGGATGCGCTCCCGGTCGAAATGGGCGAGCTTTTCGAGTAGGTGCGCGTCCTGCATGAGCACCGGCCCGCGCGGACCGGCGGTGAAACTGTTTTGGTCATCGGCGACAGGCGCGCCAAATGCCGTCGTCAACGTCTTCTTTTCCTTCTCCATGTATTGCACTCCTTTCCGTGTCAGATGGTTGCCTGATCCAGTCCGATTCTCCGGAGAACGAACAGAGTTGTTATTCTGAATAAGTATCTACAGAGAATCACTCGCCGAATTGGGACGCAAAAAAGGGAGCATTACTCCCCATTCTGGCACTCGGGGCACACACCGAAAAACTCCAGCCGATGCGTGGTGATCTTGAAGCCAGTGTCGGATGCCAGCCTTTCCGTCATGTCTTCAAACCGGCTCCAGGCCGGGTCGAGGATTTTTCCGCACTTTGTGCAAATAAGATGCGGATGGGGATAGGGCCTAGCTCCGTCATAGCGGTTGTGGTCATGGCTGAATTCAAGCTCCAGGACTTCACCCAGCTCCTTCAGCACAGAAACCGTCTTGTACACCGTGGCAATGCTGGTTGTTGGGAAATTAGCCTTGACGCGCTCATAGATGCCCTCCACGCTCGGATGTCCTTTGCTTTCCGCCAGGATGGCAAGTATTGCAAGCCGTTGGGGCGTAATGCGGCACCCTCTTTCTTTCATCTTGATCCGCATATTGTCGATGCGCGCTTGGATGTCCGACATGCGTCCACTCCACTGAGAGCGTCGTTATGGAGAATAATTATCAAAAAATAATAAAGAGTCAACAAGAAAGATCGCAAACTCGTTGGAATATACCACCCTATCGCCTATTGGGCAATCCTATGCAATGCAGGATCGACATTGAATTATGATTCCCTACAATCGGTGCACACTGGCCTTCCGATTGGATTTGCTCCTTGCTTTCAGCGACTCTTTCAGGAATCGCCCCGTATAGGATGCATCGACTTTAGCGATTTCTTCCGGCGGACCCTTGGCGACCACGGATCCTCCCCCGTCGCCTCCCTCCGGCCCCATGTCGATGACGTAGTCGGCAGTCTTGATGACGTCCATGTGATGTTCGATCAAAATGACGGTGTGCCCGGCGTCTACAAGGCGCTGAAGGATGTGCAGGAGTTTCTCGACGTCGTCGAAATGAAGGCCCGTGGTGGGTTCGTCGAGGATGTAAAGAGCTTTTGCACGCGTCCTGCGGCTTAGTTCCCTGGCTAGTTTTATGCGTTGCGCCTCGCCGCCCGAAAGCGTTGTGGCCGCTTGGCCCAACTTGAGGTAGCCAAGGCCCACCTCGCGCAGCACTTCCAGCCTGTCCCTGAGAAGCGGCTGGTTCTCGAAAAACGCGGCCGCCTGATGCACGGACATGTCGAGCACTTCGGAAATATTTGCCCCCTTGAAACGGATTTCAAGAGCGTCGGGAGCGTAACGCGTCCCCAAGCAGACGGGGCAGGGGACATACACATCGGGCAGGAACGCCATGTCGATGCGCCGGAGCCCCTCGCCCTTGCATGCTTCGCACCGCCCGCCCTTCACGTTGAAGGAGAATCGCCCCGCCCGGTATCCGCGCGCCCGCGCTTCGGGAACTTGGGCGAAAAGCTGCCGTATGAGGCCGAAAATCCCGGTGTTGGTGGCTGGATTGGATCGCGGCGTCCTGCCGAGCGGCGTCTGATCAACATGCAAAACTTTGCCGATGGCCTCCGCTCCCGCAATGCTCCGGAAGGGCCCCGCGGGCGTTTGTGCGCCATAAAGCCTCCGTGCGAGCTCCCTGTAGAGAGTGTCGAGAACAAGGGTGCTTTTTCCGGACCCCGACACGCCAGTCACGCAAACCAGACAGCCAAGAGGTATGCTCACGTCGATGGACTTGAGGTTGCGCCCCGAAGCCCTCTCTATCCGCAAAGCGCCGCAGGCGAAAGGCTTCCGCCGCCTGGTGATGGCGATGGATTTTCTTCCTGAAAGATACTGGCCGGTCAGAGACTCGGGATGGATCAATATTTCTCTCGGAGGGCCCGAAAATAGCACCGCGCCGCCGAGCGTCCCGGCGCCCGGCCCCATGTCCACGAGATAGTCCGCCGCGAGGATGGTCTGTGCGTCATGTTCTACGACCACCACGGTGTTTCCGGCGTCGCGAAGACGCATGAGGATGCCGAGGAGCCGTTCGTTGTCTCTCGGATGCAGTCCGACGCTCGGCTCGTCGAGCACATAAATGACCCCGGCAAGCGGAGCGCTCAACTGGTTTGCCAGTCTCACCCGCTGCGCCTCGCCTCCCGAGAGCGTGTGGAGGGAGCGGTCCAGCGACAGATGCGAGAGCCCCAGTTCTTCCAGGGCGGCTATCCGGTGGAGCATTTCGCGCAGGAGCGGCGCCGCGATTTCAGCGTCCGTAGCCGACAGTTCCAGTCCTTCAAACCATTGCCTTAGCTCCGGCAGAGGGAAAGCCGCTGTCTGGTGGATGCCCGCGCCTCCAACCCGGACGGAACGCGCTTGTGAGTTCAGCCTGCTTCCCCCGCAGGTGGGGCATATGGTCCACGACGCCGCTCTCGGCGGGAGTCCATGGACGGAGTCTTCATCGTCCGCGTCCTCATCCGTTGCGGCTTCCTCCGCTCTGGCAGGATTGTCGGTCCCTGTCCTGTAGCCCAGTCCGCCGCAGTCCGGACAGGCGCCGAGGGGATGATGGAATGAGAATAATCCGGGCGACGGCTCCGTGAACTCTTTTCCGCACGATTCGCACCGCAGCCGTTCGCTGAAAGACCTTTCACCTCCTTCCATGCGAATGACTCGGGCTAGTCCCCCGCCAAGCCTGCACGCGGCTTCGAGGGCGTCTCGAAGGCGTCTCTCCTTGTCTTCCTTCAAGACGATGCGGTCGAGCACCACTTCCACGGTGTGCTCCGCCTGCCGGGGCAGAAGGGGAGGGGGGTCCAACTCGTAGATCTTTCCACCGATGCGGGCGCGCACAAAGCCGTCGCGGCGAAGTTCCATAAGCGTTTTGGCGAGCGCCTTCTCTTTCACTCTCCCGAGAGGCGCTAGGATGAGGATGCGGCTCCCCATGGGCCACTCGAAGACTTCCCGCGCCATCTGGGCGATAGTGTAGGCTCGCACAGGTATGTTGCAGTCTGGGCAATGGACCACGCCAAGGCGCGCGAAGAGGAGTTGCAGGTGATCGTAGATTTCGGTCAGGACGCCCACCGTGGAGCGGGGGTTGCGGGGCGCGCCCCCCTGTGCAACCGCGATGGTGGGGCTTAGTCCCTCGATGGAGTCCACTGGAGGGGCGTCAAGATGGTGGAGGAGGCGCCGCGCGTGGGTGGAGAGGGTCTCCATGTAGCGTCTCCGGCCCTCCGCGTGGAGCGTGTCGAACGCAAGCGTCGATTTTCCTGAGCCGCTCACTCCTGTGATGACGATGAACTGCTGGCGCGGGAGGTCGAGGTCCACGCTTTTCAGATTGTGCAGCCTCGCCCCCCGTATGCGAATCGCATTCATGGCTCGGCCGGCTGGCCCGGCTGGAACCTGTTGCGCGCCATTGTTGTTGCGAGGCGGACAGCCTGCCGCAGGCTCCCGTCGCTTGCCGTTCCTGTTCCGGCGATGTCGTAGGCGGTTCCGTGGTCCACGGAGGTGCGTATGATCGGAAGCCCGAGGCTCACGTTGACGGCTTCGTCGAAATGAGCGAGCTTCACCGGAATCAGCCCCTGGTCGTGATACATACAGACCACGGCGTCGAATTCGCCCCCGTGCGCCCTGTGGAAGACCGTATCAGGGGAGTGCGGGCCGCTCACTTCATAAAGGACGCCCTGATGCGTGCTCCCGGCGAAAGACTCCACCACGGGGCGGATCAGCTCGACCTCCTCCCGCCCGAACATGCCGCCTTCGCCCGCGTGGGGATTGAGTCCCGCAACGGCTATGCGCGGGGACTTCATGCCAAAATCCCTTACAAGCGTTTCGCCGCTGATGCGGATGGTCCTGGTTATATTGTCGACGTTCAGCAGCTTGGGAACGTCCGCGAGCGCCTCGTGGATGGTCACGAGCACGACGCGCAGCCTGGGCCCGGCAAGCATCATGAAAACGTTGTCCGACCCCGTGATGTGCTGGAGGAACTCGGTGTGTCCCGGAAAGGAAAAACCCCGCCGGTGCAGGTTCGCCTTGTGGATGGGGCAGGTCACGATTGCATCGACCTTGCGCCCGACCGCCATGCGAGCCGCCGCCTCGATCCATTGCACCGTGGCCCGGCAAGCGGCTTCCGACGGCTTGCCGTACGCGATGTCCTCCTCGCGGAGCGGCAAGGGGCTCATGACGAAAAAGCGCTCCAGGTCATCCGGCTCCTTCCCGAGCACGGCCAGCGCACGCCTGAGGGCGAGGGGCTCTCCTATGATAACGGGCTCGCACTCCCGCGCAAGCTCCCCTTCCTCCGCATCCTCGAGGAAAGCCTTGACGATGATCTCGGGCCCAACGCCGCAAGGATCTCCCATGGTGACGGCTATGCGCGGCTTGTCGGACGGCGTGCTGCGTGTGGTCATGAGGATTTACCCCTTTCGTTCGCTAGCCCTCCTAATGGGCTGTCAGCCTTTATCTCAAAAGTCGGCTGCGGGTTGGGTGAGTCGCGGCGAACCCCAACCCGGGCGCAAGTCCTCGTTGGGGGTATGGTCCGCTCACCCAAACCTCAAAAACAAGCCTGACAAGACGCTAGGCGGAGAGCATCTTTTCGACGGCGGCGAGCGCCCGGACGCGGATCGGTTCGGGAACCGCGACGCGCGGCTCGAGAGTCTTGAGTGACCGCAGAACGTCCTCGAGCGAGGTCTTTTTCATGTCGGGGCAGATCATGCGCTCTGAGGCCGGATAAAATTTCTTGCCCGGATTCTGCTTCCGCATCGGGTGGATGATCCCGGACTCTGTGCCAATGATGAATTCATCCCGGTCGCTCTCCCGGATAAAATTGAGCATGCCGGAAGTGCTGAACACCGCGTCGGCCATATCGATCACTTCCGGCGGGCATTCGGGGTGGGCGAGAAAAAGCGCGCTGGGGTGCTCCTTCTTGCGGGCCGCGATATCCTCCGGGGCGAGGTTGTTATGGATCGGGCAGTAGCCGCTCCAGTGGAGCACGCGCTTCCTGGTGTGACGGGCGGTGTATTTCGCGAGGTTCTGGTCGGGAGCCATGTAGACCTCGTCCGCATCCTTGAAAAGTTCGACGACCCGGACCGAATTCGCGGAGGTGCAGCACACCGTGCTTTCCGCCTTCACGGCAGCCGTCGAGTTTACGTAAGTGATGACTGGAATCCCCGGATGCTTCTCCTTTATGCCTATGACGTCCTCCGGCGTCAGCATGTCCGCCATGGGACATCCCGCATCAAGGCGCGGGAGGAGCACCGTCTTGCCGGGGTTCAGGATGGCGGCGGTTTCGGCCATAAATGCTACTCCGCAGAATACGATCACTTCGGCGGACGTGGTGGCCGCCTTGCGGCTCAGTTCGAGCGAATCGCCCATCATGTCCGCTATATCCTGTATTGCCGCCGGCTGGTAGTTGTTGGCTAAAATGACGGCGCGCCTTTCTTCTTTCCACTTCAGAATTTCTTTCCTGAGTTCTTCCTGGTCCATTCTTCTTTTTCCTATTTGGTCTGCGTCGCTTTCTGGACTTCTTCCACTTCTTTCGCGTCGAGCTCCCGGCCTTCCGCGTTGGTCACCATGACGCCCTCGGGAACGTCCAGCCTGAAGAGTTTAGGGTCAAGGCTCAGCGCGTCCTTCTGATCTTCGAGGATGAGGCGGTTGATGTTGCCCATGGCGTCGCGCGTCTCGAGGCTAACGATCCGGTGGTCGCTCAGGTTGATCCATAATTTCAGAGCGTCGATGTGAGGGTCCGCCTGCCTTGGCTTGAGTTTGAGGACCGCGGTGGCGTTGGTGCTTTCCCGCGCTTCAAGCGTGACGTCGAAGTTCTTCCTGAGTTCAAAGACGCCGTCGAAAAACGTGCGGGCGAGGGGAGAGTCGAAAAACGTCTTGCCTTCAAACATCGATATTTGCTTGTCTTCTGGCGCATAGAGCCACGCGAGATCCTGGTTGGCCACAAAAATCTGGCGCTCGGGCGTCGCGTATTCCCAACGCATTCGGCGTGGCTTTTGATAATAGAGCGTCCCATCGGCTTCAGTGGTCATGGCTCCGGCGGAGGCGGATGTGGTTCTCTGCCGGAAGTGCGCCGTGTACGCGTGCAGCCTTTGATAGCAGGCTTCCGTCCCTTTCAGGATATCCCCGAGGGCCGGCAGGGGTTTTTCTGCCGCCAGCCCCGTGGACGAAGGTGCGCAGAAAAAAAGCGCGATGCAACAAAGTGACAACAATCTGCAGATATGCTTGTTCATAGGAGTGGCGCTGCGTCCTTTCCATTATTGACTTATCGTTTCCGTGCCTCCGGGATTCCAGGCGGGTGGTGCGCCGTCATGGAGCGGCGGAGCCGTTACGACTCTTTTGAACCGAACACTTCACGCGGTTTGACGCCGTCCGAAGGCCCGACGACGCCCTGAATTTCCATCATCTCGATCATTCGAGCCGCCCTATTGTAACCCACCCGCAACCGTCTTTGGAGCATGGAGATGGATGCCTGCCGCGTTTCCATAACGAGTTGCACGGCCTCGTCGTATTTCTCGTCGAGCTCTTCTTCGGCGATTTCTTCGTTCGAGCCGGCATCCTGAAAATTGACGCGCTCTCGAATTGGGTCTTCCGCCAACTGTTGCGCTTGCCAGAACTGGGTAAGCTTCTGCACTTCCGATTCCGAGATGAACGCCCCGTGGATGCGCTGCAATTTGGCTGTTCCAGGAGGGAGAAAAAGCATGTCGCCGGAGCCTAGCAGACTTTCCGCTCCCATTGTATCCAAGATGGTGCGGGAGTCAATGCGCGACGAAACCTGGAAGGAGATGCGCGTGGGGATGTTCGCCTTGATAATGCCGGTCAGGACGTCGACGGAGGGGCGCTGGGTGGCGAGGATTAGATGAATTCCCGCGGCGCGGGCCATCTGGGCGAGTCGTATGATGGACTCCTCCACTTCCCTGGATGCGACCATCATGAGGTCCGCCAGCTCGTCGATGATAATGACCATGTAGGGAAGCAGGTGATGCGGCAGCGCCCCTTCTGCGGGAGGCGCCGGAGTCTCTCCACGCTGCTCCGCTTCCTGTTTATCTTTTGCAATCGTCTTGTTGTACCCTTCGATGTTCCGCGCGCCCTTGTCCGCGAGCAGCTTGTAGCGAAGCTCCATTTCCTGCACGGCCCAGCGCAGGGCCTTCGTTGCGAGCTTCGCGTCCGTCACGACAGGGTGGATCAGGTGCGGGATTCCTTCATACGTGCTAAGTTCAATGCGCTTGGGATCGACGAGGAGCAATCTCAGCTCGTTCGGGGTGTTCCTAAAGAGCAGGCTGCTCAGGATGGTGTTGATGCACACGCTCTTGCCGGTTCCGGTCGCTCCGGCGATGAGAAGGTGCGGCATTTTGGCGAGATTGGCCGCAGCCGGCCGCCCCATTGCGTCCTTGCCGAGAGCGATGGTGATAGGCGCGGTGGCGGCGGCGAACGCCTTGTGCTCCAAGACCGCGCGGATCGATACGAGGTCCCGCTCCTTGTTGGGGATCTCGATTCCTATGGCCGCCTTGCCAGGAATGGGAGCCACCACGCGGATGCTCACGGCGCGAAGGGCCATGGCGAGGTCGTCCGTCAGACTGACGATCCGGCTGATCTTGATCCCCGGAGCGGGGGCGTATTCATACATAGTGATGACGGGGCCGGGGCAAATGTCCACCACTTTGCCCTGAACGCCAAAGTCCGCGAGCTTCTCTTCCAGAATGCGGGCGTTTTTCTCGAGCGCCGGCGTGTCTGCTCCGTGGGCGGTTTCCTCGTAAACGTCCAGGAGCTGGAGAGAGGGAAGGGCGTACTGCCCGGGCTCCGCTTGGGCGGTTGGGATGGCGGCGAAAGGTGGCTCATCCGCCGAGGGTTCTTTTTTTGCTATCCGAATGCGGGGGGGCGTGGGCTCCGGAAGCGGCTCGGGCGGCTTTCCTACTGCGTTGGACTCCGGCGTTGATTCTTCCGGCGTGGACTCGCCGCCCTCTTCTTCCTGAAGCGCAGCGTCGTTTTCGTTTCTCCGGGCCTGAGCCCTCTGCCGTCTTTTCATGGGTGGGGCGTCGGAGGATTCGGGATTTACGGCTTCGCCCTCGTCCTGAGCGGGCGTTTCCTTCTTTTCATCCTGTTCCGGTTCGCGGCGCCGGAAAACGTTCCTGAATCCGGATGCAGCCGACCTGCTGCATCCCGTCGCGATCGCAGACGAGGACGCCCCCATCCAGCAGAGCATGCCCACAAGCGAAAATGGAGTCGCCAGCATGAGGCTCGCCAGGAAAACGCCGGTGAGGAGGATCGCCGCCCCCAGGAATTCCAGCCGGGATTTCAGGAAAACCGCCAAGTTGCTCCCAATCAGGCAACCAGTTGGGAATCGCCTGCCAAGGATGAGCACTCCCGAGTCCGGATAGGCGATCAATGCGGCGAGCGTCATCGCGCTAACGCCGAGTAGAATCATTCCTACAGCCTGCATCCGCCCGTAAGGAAAAAGCGATTCTCCCCGGATGAGACGCCAGCTTATCCATGCTCCAACTATAGGGATGCCGTAAGCCGTGATGCCGAAAAGAAATATGAGGAGGGAAGCGAGATTCGCCCCGAAAAGCCCTATCCAGTTGTGCGGCGCTCCCGATGCATGGGAGGTGTTGTAGATAGTGGGGTCTCCCGCTTCGTAGGACAGCAGGCTGAGAAAAACCAGCAACGTTGCTGTCAGGACGCCTAGCGCCAATATTTCATGCTTTTTCGCTTCCACTCCAAAAACCTCTTCCAACGGCGCCTCTGCGACCGGCCTAACGGCGTCCGGCGTCTCCTCTCTCTTGGCGCGGCTCCGGCGGCCCCGGACGATCAATTCCTGCTCCATCCTCCACTTTCTCAGATTTCGGTGACTATGGGGTAAATAACGGGGCGGCGGTTCAGCAGTCGATTGAAGAACCGCTTCAGGTCACGCCGGATTTCTATCTGGAGGTCAGCGCAGTCGAGTTCATATCCTTCCGCCAGGAACCTGTCAAAAACGTCCAGAATGACGCACTTGGCGGAATCGAGTATCTCCGGCTTGGTTTCCTCCAAGATAAAGCCCTTGCTGAGGATATCCGGTCCGCTCAATATTTCCCTGCTTTCCTTGTCGATTACGAGGGACGCTATCACAAGGCCGTCCTCGGAGAGGTGGCGACGGTCGCGGAGCACGATGCTTCCCACGTCTCCGACTCCCTTGCCATCCACGAAAACCCGTCCCGATTCTATAGCCTGGCCTATGCAGGCTTCGCCGTCCGGCCAAAAAGTGATGGCGTTCCCATCCTCGGCGAGAAGGCATCGCTCCTGAGGCACTCCGGTCGATATCGCGAGTTGCCGGTGCTTTACCAAATGACGGTATTCTCCGTGGATGGGTATAAAAAACTTGGGACGGACGATGTTGAGCATAAGACGCAGTTCGCCTTGGTATGCATGCCCCGACACATGGATGTCCCGCACCTGCTCGTGGATCACCTCCGCTCCCTGCCTATAGAGATTGTTGATGATCGTCTGGATGTTGCGCTCGTTGCCGGGGATGAACTTGGATGAGAGAACGATGGTGTCCCCCGGGTTCACCTTGAGCTTCTTGTGGTCGTTGAAGGCCATGCGCGTGAGGGCGCTCATGGGTTCGCCCTGGCTTCCAGTGGTCAGGATAAGCACCTCCGAGTCGGCGAATTTGGGCAGGTCCTGAAGAAAAATCTCCTCTTCGCCGCTGAAGTCGAGACAGCCCAACTCCCTCCCGATCCGCACGTTGGTAAGCATGGACTTCCCATTGAGAAGCACCTTCCTGCCGAACTCCTTCGCCAGCCGGATCACCTGCTGGATGCGGTGGAGATTGCTCGCAAACACCGCGACGATAATGCGCCCCGTGCATTCCCGGAAGACCTCGTGGAGCGTGGCCCCGACGTCCTTCTCCGAGAGCGTGTGGCCTTCCCGCTCCACGTTGGTCGAATCGGAAAAAAGCGCGAGCACCCCCTGCTCTCCATAGACGCTGAACCGGGCGACGTCAAAGCGCTTGCCATCGATGGGGGTCTGGTCGATCTTGAAATCCCCCGAATGAATGAGGACCCCTAAAGGCGTCGTCACGGCCAGCCCCACGCCGTCCGGGATGCTGTGGCACACCTGTATCGGCTCCACACTGAACGGGCCGATCTCGACTTTCTCTCGCGGGGTCATCTCGATGAGCTTCGAGCGCTCGAGGAGTCCGTGCTCCCGGAGTTTCTCCCGGATGAGCGCGAGCGTAAGGGGCGTTGCGTATACGGGCGTGTTGAATTCGCGCAGGAAGAAAGGCACCGCCCCTATGTGGTCTTCGTGGCCGTGGGTTATGAAGATCGCCTTCAGACGGTCTCGGTTGGCCCGCACGTAGGCGAAGTCGGGGATGACGATATCCACCCCCAGCATGCTGTCTTCGGGAAACATCAGACCGGCGTCGATGACGATAATCGAGTCGCCGTATTCAATGGCCATCATATTGAGGCCGATTTCTCCGAGCCCTCCCATGGGGATCACGCGCAGGACGTCTAGCGAACTGGAACTGTCGATGGGAATAGCCATTAGGGTGTTATTTTCCTTATGCATGTTGAAATATCATAAGCGCCTAACCAGGTTGGCGCCGGTGATCCTGACGTTGAAATGAAATCCAGGTCGTGCGTCCTACCACAGGGCCGCCTTGGCATGGTCCGGAATAATCCCTCCTTCGCTCTGCGGAAGGTTGCGCCGTATCCCGTCCCGCACCGCCTCCATGAGCCAGTCCCGGTCCTTGCTGGTGCGTCCCGCCGTAGGGATTGGCTTTCCGATGCTCATGCGGATGACGGCGCGTTCTATTTGCCATCGCCCCTGTTTTGGCAGAATCTTGCAAGAGCCGCTGATGCTGATGGGGACCATGGGCTGCTGGGACTTGATCGCCAGGATGAAGCCGCCTTTCTTGAAATCCTGCAAGACGCCGTCGGGGCTCCGCGTTCCTTCCGGAAATATGACGATGGACGTCCCGTTTCTCACTCTTTCCGCAGCCATGTCGATGCTCTTGAACGCCTTTCGGCTGTCGCTGCGGTCTATCGGGATGTAGCCTGCCGACTCCATGGCCTTTCCCAATATAAAAATTCGGAACAATTCCACCTTGGCGAGCCAGCGGAACTGCATGGGGAGTTTCCCGAGAATCGTGAATATATCAAACCAGCTTTCGTGGTTGGATGCGAAAACGTACGTCCCTTTCGGATCGATGTTTTCAAAGCCCTTCACCTTGACGGTCACTCCCGCCGCCCAGAGATTCACCTTGCCCCACGCTCCCGCGAGATAGTGGCCTACGTCGGTGCGCCCGGTCAACAGCACTACGGCTATAATGATCGATCCCAGCACTATTGTGGAAAGAACTAGTGCGAGGTAAAAAAACACAGAGCGTATGGTGCTCATCTGGTTCCTTATTTGCGCCGATGCGGCGGCCGTTGGGTTGGCGTGGACGATAATAATCTTTAAAACCGATCTCTTGCTGTGCGTGTTCCGTCGCGTCCATCAGGCTTGCCGGTAGATCATCATAAAAACAATGACTTATCCAAGCTTCTCAGTGTATACGCTTTCCCCGCTGTAGTCAATATTCAGACGCGGCGAGTGAAGCCTCCCGGGATAATTTTGGGGGGCTCGCGGAGGTCCTCTCTTGCTGATTGCAACGAACCATAATTAATCTGAAATGCCTGAAGCATCCCCCCTAAATCCTCCTTCTTTGCAAGCTTTGTATTCCATCGTATTGATGGCCTCAATCGATCGAACTCCAATGCGCATATAATAAGGCTCCTTCCGACAAGTGAGCGCTTTGGGGGTTGCAAAACGGGGAGTGGGCATGGCGAATCTTAATCCTGAGGCGGGGTGGCGGCGCCGAAGGTCGTGTAGAACCCACCGTGGACTTATCCTGCATGTCAGGTCATCCTGGCGCGCCTCCTCCGTGCGGGGGACGGCGCCCGGATTTCATCAAAACAACGCCCCTTCGACGCCCTTCACGAGCATCGCAACATTCTATTCATCTCTCCGTCAGATTCGGTTAATATTAAAAGTTGCGCAAATCTATCACCTTGACAAGGACCGGGAACGCCTATAAAAGCGGAGCGCAACGTCACATAAGAGGATTGGGGTCGCCGGTCAGGGGCCTCTGAAGGAGAAATTGAATGAAGAAGTGGGTGTTTCTTTTCCCTGGACAGGGATCGCAGTACGTGGGGATGGGAAGGGAATTTTTTGACAGCTACGTAGAAGTTCGTGAACTGTTTGCCCAAGCCGCCGATATTCTGCAGATGGACGTGGAAAAGCTTTGTTTTGAAGGGCCGGAGGAGACGCTGGTTCGGACGGAGAACGTTCAACCCGCCATTACCGTGATGAACCTCGCATGCCTCACTGTGTTGCGGTTGCATGAGATTTATCCCTCCGCCGCCGCGGGACACAGTCTCGGGGAATACAGCGCGCTCTATGCCGCCGGTGTTTTAGACGTCAAGGACCTGCTGACAATGGTGCGTTGGAGGGGCGTCCTGATGCAGGAAGCCGCGGACCAAACCCCTGGATCGATGGCCGCCGTCATGGATCTGGAGGAGGAGAAGCTTCAGGAAATCTGCCATGAATGCAGGATTGAAGTCGCGAATATCAACTCACCCGGCCAGATCATCATCACTGGGCCGGTGGAGGGCGTGGATCAGGCCATGACCCTCAGTTCCGACGCGGGGGCGAAGAAGTGCGTGAAGCTGAACGTAAGTGGGCCATGGCACAGCCGTTGCATGCAGTTCGCAAAGGATAAGTTTGAACCCATCGTCCGGGGGTGCAACTTCCATGATCCATCGATTCCCGTCATCAACAACATTGACGCCTGCCCTTTGCCAAATGCGGAAGCCGTCACGGGAAAGCTTGTGAACCAGTTGTGCAGTCCGGTGTTGTGGCGGCATTCCGTGGAGCAGTTGATCGGCATGGGATATGACCATTTCGTGGAGGTGGGTCCGAAGACGGTCCTCAAGGGGCTCATGCGCCGAATCGACAGAAGCGCCAAAGCCATGAACGTGGAAGATCCGGCCAGCTTGACGGCATTCCTGAGCGCCAATTAGCGGGAATTTTCCTTCTCGCCCATGAAAATCCCACTTCTATTTTGAGGTGGGAACGGGTATATATAAACGTATGATTAAAAGCTGGAATTGAATTTCGGGCGTGAAACAAAGCGGAGAACTGTGTGATGAGGAAGAGTCTGCTGAACAATGCGCAATGGGGGGGAATCGCTTTTCTCTTTTGTTTTCTGGTTTGGGCGCCAGCGCCGTCCCTAGCGGCCACTGGCCCCATGGACGTCATCCGCTCGGGTTCGGAAGAGGGGTTGACTCTTCTGAAAAAGAACTGCAAGCCCGGCGAGCCCCTCCCCGTCCAGGCGCACAGACAAGAAATTCTGAACATTGTCTACACCTACTTCGATTTCGAGGAAATGGCCAAGCGCGCGCTCGGGCGTTACTGGAAAGATCAGACGCCCGATAAGCAGCAAGCATTCGTCAAGCTCTTCGAGCAACTCATTTTCAATACTTACCTTGATCGGGTGAGCGTGTACACATGCTCCAATGAGAATGTTCTCTACGACGACGAAAAGATCGAGGGGAACTATGCGCTCGTCAAGACTAGGGTTACAGGCGTAGCCAATTATGAAAAGGCGGCGGTCTCCGTGGATTACCGTCTTTTCTCGAAAAACGGGAATTGGCGCGTTTACGACGTAGTGCTCGAAGGCGTGAGTCTTGTGAACAACTACCGGAGCCAGTTCGATTCGATGCTGACGAGAGGCTCTTTCGACGATATGATGGCTCAGCTGCGGCAAAAATTAGATAGTCCACGCCAGAGTGAAGCGGCGAACTGACGGTCAGAGCATCCGGCGGCCGGATTTGGCGACCGTAGGCCCTGGAAAGGATGCGGGAGCGGGTTTGATGAGCACCGGTGCGGAGGAACATCGCAAGCGCCTGCGGGAGAGATTCGAGCGGAGCGGGCTGGAGGGCTTCCATGACCATGAGGTCCTGGAGCTGGCGCTTACTTACGCGCTGCCTCGCAAGGATGTGAAGCCGACCGCCAAGGAGTTGCTGCACCGCTTCAAGACGCTTTCCGCCGTGTTCGACGCTCCCTCACAGTCGCTGCAACAGGTCCCGGGCATCGGGGAATATGCAGCGGTCTTCCTCTCCATGATGCCAAGACTGCTGGAGCGCTACCAGCGCGACAGATGGAAGGAAAATCCGGTTTTCCATTCGACGCAGCAAGCTGCCTCGTATCTCTCCGCCATTCTTGGGGCGGAGAGATACGAGGTGTTTTGCATTCTGGCGCTGAACAGCCAGAACGCCCTCATCGCTCCCTAGGAAATCCAAAGGGGCAGCGTGAACAAAACTGCGGTGTTTCCCCGCCTCGTCGTGGAAGCGACGCTAAAGCACCGGGCGACAGCCGTCATCCTGGGCCACAATCATCCAGGGGGCGACCCCACTCCGTCTCAGGCGGACCGCCTCCTTACGCAGAAACTCAAGAGACTCCTCGGAGAACTCGACGTCGCCGTGCACGATCACATCATTATCGCCGGCCCCAGGAGCTATTCCTTCTCCGAACATGGGGAGCTATAACCTTGCCGGTCCACAATCCCAAGGAAGGACGCCGTTTCCAATGAATTTTTCTCTACCCTCCGGACCACCGGAGGACGAAGCCAATCGCGCCGATGACGGCAGCCGCATCTGCCTGACCGACGTTTCCTTTATACGCAAAGGCCGCCTCATCCTAGACGCCATAACATGGGAGGTGGAGCCAGGGGCGAACTGGGTGGTGATGGGGGCGAACGGTTCGGGCAAGACGACGCTTCTCCAGCTACTCGCCGGTTATCTCTGGCCGACGGACGGCTCCATTACGGTGCTTGGGAGAAAGTTCGGCCAAGTGGACTTGCGTGAGCTGCGCAAGAGCATCGGTTGGGTGGGATCGTTTTTGCAGGCCCAGATTCCACCAGCGCAAAATCCTCTCGACCTGATCGTGAGCGGGAAATACGCTTCTATCGGGATATACGACAATCCCGGTCCGGAAGACTATGAGCAGGCCGAACAGCTGGCGCGCCGCCTCCACTGCGGTCGCATCCTCGATTCGACCTATGGCGTGCTGTCCCAGGGAGAAAAGCAGCGGCTCCTCATCGCACGCGCGCTCATCCACAATCCGAGGCTGCTCATTTTGGACGAGCCATGCTCAGGCCTGGATCTCGCCGCGCGGGAGCAACTGCTAACGACGCTCGAAAACCTGGGACGGGCGCCTGATGCACCGACCCTGATTTTGGTCACGCACCACGTCGAGGAGATCATGCCAGCTTTTACGCACGTGCTTCTTCTTAAAGAAGGAAAGATTATTGCGCGGGGCGAGAAGAAGGATGCGCTTCGCCGCGACCTACTGAAAGACGCCTTCGGCATCGACCTCGAAGTGATGGGAGGAGAGAGCGGCAGCCGTTACTGGGTCAGAACGCCTCCGGTTGTGGAATAGGGAATAACGCGGCATAGGGCATGCGCTGGATTCGTTGTCTGGGGCGGACCGCCGCCCATGATGGCGAACTACCTCCCGGCCTTCCGCAACGCATATCGCTCCTGAGCGCGCCGAAGGCTTTCCGGAGCGTCTACACCCGCCACTTCCTCTTCCGGGACGCAGGTGAAGGCGACGGACAGTCCATCCCCGCTCATTAGTTCGACCAGATCCGTGATGAAGAACTCCTCAATGGTCACGAGCCTGTCTCCCCGCCGTTTTTCGACATGGTGCGGCATTCCTGCCAAAACGTTCATATAATGCAGCAACGGAAGCCGCCGCGCCGCATATACCCCCGCATTGCAATATCTGAGACCAGCCTGCCGCTCCGCGGCGTAGTCCTTCCAGTATTTCCATTCCACAATGCGTCGCACGCGTCTCTCCCCGTTTAACTCGAGGAGGCCGTACTGCGCCTTGTCAGCGGGCTCGAAAGCAAGGAGGGCCAAGGTTGCGGCGTTGAGACTTTCAATAAGCCGCATGTAAGACTCGGGGCGAATGAGGGGAACATCCCCCATGGTGATGACAACCATCTCCGTGGAGGCCGATTCGAGAAAAGGCTTCGCCGCCAGAAGCGCCCCACCCGTTCCGTTGGTGACCGGCTGGTGCAGGAATACGGCGTTCTCTTCACCAACGATCCTCCTGACGTCTTCGGCGCGGTGGTTGACGACGACGCCCCTGGGACCGGGAGTCAGATTGCCGAGCACTTCCATGAGCATGGGGCGATCCCCCTGATACAAGGATGATGCGCCCGGAATCAGGGGCAAGAGGGTCTTGTTGCCGTCAAAACCCACCATGCGGCTTCCCTTTCCCGCCGCAAAAACCACGCTTGCAACCGGCTCCGACTCTGACACGATGCACCACTCCTTCACTCGTTAGGGGTTCCGCCTCGCATTTTCCTTCAGGTCGTCCGACGGGGTCTTCAATCCGCCAGCGTTCCAACTTTCCTGGCCTGCCGAAGGCTTCGCAAAAAGCGGACAGTCCCGCGTCTCCCTCATAAGGAAAAACATCAGGGGATCTACGCCCAGACTGGATGAGAAGTCACCCTCGCCAAAGTTCTCCGCTGGGCAGGGCGTGGCGGCGTGGGCGCCTTCCATGGATGACGCCGCCTTGACATCCTCTCCCATCCGGAGACGGCTCAATTCCATGTTACGTTTTTCCCGATAAAGAGATACGGCCTGTCGGTGTTCGGTCAGATTGGTGGAAAATCGATGCGCGCCGTTATTGTCGCTGACAAAATAGAGAAAGGGAACGTCTGCGGGATAGAGCGCGGCCTCCAGGGACTTAGTCCCTGGATTGCAGATTGGCCCCACTGGGAGGCCGATGTTCCGGTAAGTGTTGTAGGGGCTTTCGCGTTCCAAGTGCATTCGCAAGATCGGGCCGGAAAAGCCGGGCAGGTCGTACACCGCCGTCGGATCGCTCTGGAGGGGCATGTGCAGCCGCAACCTGTTGTGGAAGACAGCCGAGACGAGGGGGCGCTCGGCGTCGATCTTAGCCTCTTTTTCCACCATCGAGGCAAGAGCAACCACCTGCTGCGCACTCAAGCCCAACTCGGCGGCGCGCATCCGCCATGCATCCGGAAAGTGGCGTTGGAACTGGCGCGTCATCGAGCGAAGGATGTCCGCGGCGCTCTGACTCTTCTCAAAATAATAGGTCTCCGGGAAGAGACGACCTTCCAGACTGGAGGCGTCCACGCCCAGCGATCGGGCAAACTCCTGGTCGCTGGCGAGTCTCAGGACCTCCTCTTCAGACGCCAATCCCTCCCCGGCGAGGATAGACGCCACATTCCTGACAGTGGATCCCTCCGGGAAAGTTACACGGTGCACAACGCCTTTCCCCTGGACTATCTTATCGAGCACCTGAGCGGGAGTAAGCCACGAAGAAAAACGGTATTCCCCCGCCCTGAGCTTTTGGTCGCTTCCCGAAAGGCGGCATAACGCCCGGAAGGCGACGCCATTACTCACAACGCCTTTTTCCCTGAGGAGCCGTGCGACGCCTTCAGCGCTCATCCCGTTCGGGATATTCAATTGATGCGTTTCCCTCCCCGCCTCTGAAGGCAGATGCAGGAAAAGCCAGTAGTCAAAAGCGGCCAAGCCTCCGCCGGCCAGCAACAGGACTGCCGCCGCCGTTGCATAGAGTGTTGAGCGCAGAGCGCGTGCAGCAATAGACATATTCACCATCCCCCAGTGATCGCCTTCTTAGCACGAAACACCAGCGAGCACAACAGCGAGGGCCATGCGCCAGCCCGCGCGCGAAGCGCATCGGAGTGGAAGCGTCTGCAACCGGACATTGGTCCGACACGAGCGCGTAGAAGATCACGCAAGCGGCTCCGGACGTGTTCAGCCTACCGGACCAGAATGCTGAAAGCCAACTCCATGAGCACTATCAAAGCCACCGCGGCGCTCGCCGTCTCCCTGGCCCCCACAAACTTCCATGCCGACATTGCAACCTTCAGCACTGGAAGGATGCCAAGCAACACAATGCCACTGCTCATGCACCACAGGTAATTGATTGTAAGAGGCGGACCGGCAAGCTCCTTCATCGGCGTCACAGGCGCCCCTGGCATGGAGAACCTGCCTTCGGCGAGTCCTCCCGCCAACCCCCAGAGCATGAGGGTGAGGGCGAGGATGGAAAAAAAAAGGGATATTTTGTGGGACCTTGCTTCGATCTGGTCCGCCTTGCCAGAAGGCGGCGGCGCGGGGGACGTCCCTCCCGCCCGACTAATATTCACGCCCATGGGCGTCTCCTTGTGGATATTGGCCTATTGCGCAGGAGTCTTACTTCTCCGGGGCCGCGCCTCTCCCGTCAACCGTGCAACCCCTGAATTAACATGTGCGCTCCTATGACGAACAGGAGGCCGATCAGCACGGTCCGCACCCATGACGCCCGGATGCTTGAAAGAACGAACGCCCCCAGCATGGCCCCGCCAAAAACCCCCACCGCGGTCGGGACCGCCACAAACGGGTGGATGTCTCCCCGGCTGTAATAGACAAAGACGCTCGCCGCCGCGGTGACGCCGACCATGAAGTTGCTGGTGGCGGTCGCCACGCCAAGCGGGACATCCATAACGGCGTACATGACGGGGACCTTTATGAATCCGCCTCCCACCCCGAGGAGGCCCGAGAGAAGCCCCGCGATGCTGGAAACCGTCATCCCGATGGGCCAATGCTTGGGCTTGTAGTCCGAGCGGAAAAGGCTCTCCGGGGCAGTCGCCTCCCTCTTGCTTTTCGTCTTGTACACCATATAACCTGCGGTGAGAAGCGTCACTAGCCCAAAAAGGATGTGCAGCGCCCGGGGATGGAATGCTCCGGCCAGCCATCCTCCTGCGATCGCCGCCGCTGTTGTGGCCATCTCCAATCGGAGAGCCAGTGAGACGTCCGCCCCCTTGCCCTTGGGGGCAAAGGCCGCCACGCCGGCGGAAGTTGCAATCACCGCGACCAAGCTGGTCCCAACGGCCGCGCGGATGGGCAGATGGAAGAAAAACGTGAGAAGCGGCACCAGGAAGATTCCACCCCCAATCCCCATCAACGCCCCGAATACGCCCGCTACCGCCCCCATAACAAAGAGCCCCGCAACCACCATCGGTTCGCCCCTTCTAACCCAATGCCAGGAAATGGCGCCAGTCCGTAAGCTCTTCCTTGAGGTTTTTGTTGTGTTCCTCGAGAGCCGAATAAAGCTCCGCATTTTCAATAGCTATGCCAACGAGCTCCGCCACGGATTTTAGGAAGGAGACCGCCACGGAGCCGAACTGACGGGGCATGGCGGAATAAACGCGGAGGACCCCTAGGGGACGGCCCCGCAGCTGCACCGGCGCCACCATAATGGACCGTATTCCCTCCTGAACGGCGGCCTGGGGGTATTCAAAGCCCTGCTCCTGCCCCACATCGAAAAGCAGCGCCACTTCACCCTGGAATGCGCGTTGGTCCACAACGCTCCTGTCGAGGTGGACGTCCCCCTTGCCCTGGTAGGCGTCGCTCAAACCATGGGAAGCTATCATTCGCAGGGTTTTTCCGTCCTTTTCGAGCAGGCGAAGGGACGCCGCCTTAAGCCACATTTCATCGACCACCGCTCGGAGCACGCCCTCCAGCATCGCGACCAGGTCCTGCGTGGAGCTTAGTGCCTCCGCGATGTGATAAAGGCTCCGGTGAAGACGCACTTTTTCGAGAGCGAGCGCCCCGAGGTCGGCGAGGACCGTGAGGAGCGCCGCGTCCTCCGAATCCTTTTCGAGAGGCTCCCGAAGGTAGACCCGGAGCGTCCCGATGGCGTGTCCGCGCACCAGGAGCGGAAGTGCAATCATGGCCTCGCACCGGCACTGGACATTCAGTGGGTCCTTTACGCCGAGGCTTCCCGTGAAATCCTTGACGACGACTGTCTCGCCCGAAAGGACCCGGCAGTCGAGTTCGCTGTCCACTACATGGAGCGGACAAAGCCCCGTGCACGCCTCTTCCATTCCAAAGGAGCCGGACGGTATCAGCTCGCCGCCCTGGGAGTTCAAGAGGAGCACCGCAGCCCCTTGAGCGTGCAAGAATCGGGTGATCTGCTGCAACAGTATCCGGATGGCCTCCGGCTCCTCCAGCACACCGCTTAGCATCTGGGCGGATTCCCTGAGGGCGTCCATATAAGCCCTCGTGTCGTGCTCTCCAGGCATAACGCATCCTTTCGTTTCAGACGAATTCGCGCCGCGTCCCCCCACGGGAGGGCCGCGGCCTTCGCGCTAATCGCTTATCCGAAGACGCGGGCGGGCTTTCGGCCGCTTCCTACAGCACCTTAAGGATGCTGAGGCTCTTGCGACCGCCCGCCTCGGCGGCTTCCATCGCGCTCTGGGGACCGAGGACCTTCACAATGCCTGCGGCGTTTACATGGCGCAGAAACGCTCCGAACGCCCGGAAGTCGTCCAACTTGGTCGCGAAAATCTCATCCCGCAACCGCTGCCGGGTCTCCTCCGTGTCTCCCGTAAGATGCCGCGCCATCGAAGTGAATCCTTTTGCGTCGGGGAGCATGTATGCATCAATGTCGCCAATGGCCCCGATGATGTTCTTGTCGAGTTCTTCCTGGCTCAGCTCCAGGTTTTCCAGGAATTTTGCCGTTTCGTCATACACTTCGAGCGTTTTTACAAGGTTCGGGTCGCGGTAGGATACGAAGGTGATTGCGCCCGAGAGGCGGCTCAGGTTGCAGAACGCCCCGTAGGCTCCTCCCTGGACTCGCACCCTGTCCCATAGCCATGACGTGCGGATGAAACGGGTGATGACGAGCGCCGATCCGCTGAATTTGTAGCCCGTCGAGTAGAGGTCCGCACCCTTGCCGACATAGCACACCTGGCTCGGCATGGTCATGCCTTCAAACTCAGGGGACGGCTCCCGCTTCCATGCACAAGGCCCCATTGTTGTTTCCTGGGAAGGGAGAGCGTTTAGGAAATCCTGCATCCGGGGCTCAAACTCACCCCACGCATCTGCGTCCATCGTTGCATTGGCGATAAGCGCCTTGCGGGTTATCAGTATTCCACGCATTTCTTCGAGCGCCGTCAGAACGGACGGCCAGTCTTCGTCCACCATTCGGACCAGCTTCCGAAGAAAGAAAAGATAGCTCACTCCTCCCATTTGCTCGGACGCCCAGTCGGCCTCGCTGAAATGGGCGCGGAGCCTGACGTCCACTATTCGGTGACCAGAGGGGCTTAGTTGCTGCTCGCACCGCGCCTTTTCCTCCAACGCCATCTGGCGAAACCTGTCCCGGTTGTCGAGCCGAACCGTCAGGAGGACGTCGCGCATGATGCCGAGCATTGCGCCCACCTTGCTCCGCATGGCCTTGCCACGAAGGAGCAGACGGACGGCCCCCATCGCGGCTCCCTGGACCGGGGCCGTGAAAAGCTGGGAATGGATGCCGCCCGTTTCGCGGCTGATGCGTTGCGTGAGCGCGACGTAGTTCTCCTTCTCCGTTCCCATTTCGGTGAATGCCCGTCCGAAAAGAGGTGTGTAGGGGAGGAGACGCTCGGGAAGGCCATGGACGTCGAATGCGAGGTCGAAGTAAGCTATCCCGTTGGTGGAAAGATCGTGGTAGAGGACAGGAGTTGGGCCCGCGGGGCGGATTTCGAGCGGAATGCGCTTATTCCGTTTATCGAGATCCCCGACCTCCAGGGACGGGATGGCAGCCAATGCCTCGGGAGAATCGGGAGCCGCCTGTCGTCGCTGGAGTTCTCTAGCTCCCTCGATGATCTCTAAAATCTCCTCCGGGGTCTTCGACGCTTTGATGGCGGCGAGACGCTCTCGCTCTTCGACCGCTTCCTTCTCGCCCATTTGGGGGTCGGGTTCCAGGACCAGGGTGGCGCGGTGCGGATTTTCTAAAAAATCCCTACGGATCATATCCTGGAAAAACATGCTGTTAGCTGTCAACTTCGACTTGACGGAAGCCAGCAGTCCATCGAATCGCAGGAGCGCGAGAGGATCGCCGCCATACAGCCATGTCGTCAGCGCGCGCAGCATGAGCACGATCCCGCGCGGAAAGTGCCCCGAATTGTTTTCGCGTAGGCCGAACTCAATGGTGTTGAGCGCCGCTTCGATAGTGATCGGGTCGATTCCTTCTTTCGCAAGCTTCTCCAGCGTTTCCAGGATGAGCGCTTCCACGCGGTCTACGTCCGCGCTCTGGACTCCTTTCATTCCCACGGAGAAATACATCTGCTGCAGCTCGCTCTCCAGGCCGTCTCCGGCGACGTCCTCGCCGAGCCCAGATTCAATAAGCGCTTTGCGGAGTGGGGAGCCGGGCATTCCGAGCAGAATGTAATTGAGGATGTGCAGGGCCATGTTGGCATTCGCGTCGGTGGTTTCGGCGAGCAGCCAATTAACCGTCGCCATCGCCTTGCCGGCCTCGCTTTCGTCCGCCCCCGCCGCATAGTGGCGAACGACGCGCCTCGGCGCATCAAACCGCCCCTGGAGGCTCACTTCCGAATCCACCTCCAGGCGCTCGAAATCTTTAAGGTATTCGTTAACGATAGAAAGACGCTGTTCGGGGTCGTCGTCGCCGTAGAAAAATATGCGGGCGTTGGAGGGATGGTAGAATTTCTTGTGGAACTGCTCGAATTGACCGTAAGACAAATGGGGGATGTCGGCCGGATGTCCGCCGGATTCCAACCCGTAGGTGTTGTCGGGGAAAATCGCCTGTTGGGAGTATTCCGCGAGGGACCTTTCCGGGGAGGAATACGCCCCCTTCATTTCATTGAATACGACGCCCTTATAGGTGATCGGGTCTTCCGGCTTTTCCAGCTCGAAATGCCAGCCTTCCTGCTGCAAGACGAATGGGGTGAGGCGTGGATGGAAGACGGCGTCCAGGTACACGTCGACGAGATTGTAGAAATCCTGGACGTTTTGGCTCGCCACCGGGTAGCAGGTCTTGTCGGGGTAGGTGAAGGCGTTAAGGAATGTTTTCAGGGACCCTTTCAGGAGTTCCACGAAAGGCTCCTTGACCGGATATTTACGGGAGCCGCAAAGAACCGAATGTTCCAGGATGTGCGCCACGCCAGTGGAGTCCGCCGGCGGGGTGCGGAAATTAATCCCGAAAACCTTGTTTTCGTCGCTGTTAATGATCGAAAGGAGCTCCGCTCCGGTCTTGACGTGCCGGTGCAACATCGCTTTGGCGTCCGCTTCCTGGATATAGGTTTCGCTCACAAGTTCAAAGCCGTGCGTAATCGTCATTATGGCAACCTCCATGCCGATGGTTGCGGCGCGCGAGGCGCCGATGGTGGAGTGGTGAAAAGGCCGGTTTTCTCTGGCCAATTTTTCCATTATATCCTGGATGCGGTATTTTCCGTAGAGTCTTCCAGATAAAATCTCCACTTGCAGAAAATGTCCTTGGGATGCGGGTCGGGTGGGGCGAAAATGCATTCGATCCGTATGCGTGGGTCCACCTCGCGGGCGAGTCCGAGGAACTCTTGCCGGTGCATCTCCTTGCAGACGTATTCACCGAGGCCGTGCTTCAGCCGTCCTTCCTGGGGAGGGCAGTGAGGAGCGCTCAAGACGATTTCGTCCTCCCGTTCTTCGATATCGTACTCCACCAGGGGAGTCCACGGGTAAAGTTTGAGCATGTGAAGGAACCCCTTCAGTCCCCGCTCTTCTATGCGGAATGACTTCAGGATGTCTCTCGCCGCCATTCCGGAAACCCGCGCCCAGACCTTTTCATTGAGTTTTTCGGCTGCGTCCTGATCGAGTCTCTCTTCTACGTTAAGGAACCAGAAAGCGTCCACCACCCGATAATGCCACAGCAGGAAACGGATGTATTCTCGCAGTTCTGGCGCGTCCATTGTTTCAAAGACTGAAAGATCCATAGTGATAGTTCTCCTCTCGGTAAAGGAAGAATTTGAGGACTTGGTCACTCGCTCGTCTTGAAACGAAAAACCCCCAAGCCAAACCCATCGGCAGCGCCCCGCCATCACATGCGTCCTATCCCTGCTACGTTTTTCGCATCTGGAAAAGGGCGTCTTCAAGGGGCGGGGACTCTTTATTCAATTGACCCGCCGCCTTCGGGACGTATAGAGTGCGTCGTTGAATCCGTGGATGGAATAGGAAAGGAGGGAAGGATGGAATGCCAGCTGTATCCATTATCGGGCGTGGTCTTTGGCCTGGCGGCCGGTGTTTCTCCCGGACCGTTGCTTACGCTCGTCGTTTCCGAAACCCTTCGTCATGGGGTCAGGGAAGGGATCAAGATCTGCGTTGCACCGCTCATCACCGATCTCCCCATTGTCCTCGGAACCCTCTTTCTTGTATCGCACGCCGCCGAGATGGGGTCGTTTCTCGGATGGACGTCCATCCTGGGAGCCGCCTTTCTGGCGTATCTCTCATATGGAAGCATTGCCGTCAAGGCGGTCGCATCCCGTGTAGAAGACGTCGAGCCCCGTTCGTTCCGGAAAGGGGCCCTAGCCAACCTTCTGAACCCCCACCCCTATATGTTCTGGTCTGCCGTAGGGGCGCCGACACTCCTCAATGCGCTCCACATCGGGTTCTTCACGGGACTTTCTTTTATCCTGGGGTTCTACCTCAGCATCGTCGGATCAAAAACAGCGGTCGCGCTTCTTGTTGGAAAGTCCCGGTCCTTCCTGGGCGGCCGGATGCATCTGCGCGCCATACGGCTAATGGGGTTGGCTCTCCTTGCATTCGCCATCCTTTTTCTAATGGACGGTCTGCGTCTGCTCGGCGTTATCCGAAATTGATCTGCTCGCTTTCGGGGGGCTCCCCATCCGAGGGGAAATCGCTGAACGGGAAAGGACGCTCGTTGGAGTTGAGCGTTATGTATCGCAGAATCCTGTAAGCATACATGGATGCGCGGTTGGTGAACCGCCGCACGGGTTCGCTGTGTTTCTGGGTGATGAGCAGATACAGGAATTGAAAGATCGTGGCGGCCTGGATCACTCCTTTAACCACTTCAAACACAATGAGGTATATCAGTGTGTAAATCAATCGGATGGCGATTTCTTTCCGGCTGGGCGCGTTGCCTGCTCCTATGTTTCCGTATGCGTTTTGCATTTTCCTTTTCTCTCCTCTATCGCCCTTTTGGGCGCTGGCTCTACTTTGTTATGCTATAAACGACCCTGTTGCGTCCCTGTCTCTTGGCCTCGTAGAGTCCCTGGTCCGCGAAAGCAATAGCGGTCTCCGGGGTGCTCCCCTGCCATGGCGTGATGCTGGAAACACCGAAGCTCATCGTGACGCGGTCGCCAATGGGCGAGCTTTCGTGCGGCACGTTCCTTTCGCACATCGCAACCCGTATGGACTCCGCTACATGAATCGCTCCCGTCGCGGGCGTGTTGGAAAGCACAAGGGCGAACTCCTCCCCGCCGTAGCGCGCCACCAGGTCAGACGGGCGATTCGCGTTCTGTTTAATGACTTGGGCCACTTCCCGCAGACAGTCGTCTCCCGCGAGATGTCCATAGGTGTCGTTATAGAGCTTGAAGTAATCTATATCACAGAGTATCAGGGAGAATGGCGATTGCTCCCGCTTCATCCTGGCCCATTCGTGGGCGACGAACTCGTCGAATCGCCGACGGTTGGCGACCTGAGTAAGACCGTCCAGGGTGGCGAGCCGCTGCAATTCCATGTTCATTTCCCGGAGCGCCGCTTCCGTTTTTTTGCGGCTGTGGATGTCGCTGATGATGCCGACCGATCCGATGAGCGCCCCCCTTTCATCGAGCCATGGAAAGGAATGGTCGCCAAGCCATCGCAATTCGCCGGTCTTGGTTTCGATCAGGTAGTCCGCATGGTACTCCCGCGTCCGTCCCTCCTGCCTGTTGCGAGCGATGACCTCGACGCAGGCGTTTTCGTCGTCGGGGCGCTCAATCCTCCGAACCAGGCTGGAAAATCCAAAAGCGTTAATCTCCGCGGGAGTGTAGCCGGTAAGCTTTTTTATGGAGGGGCTTATGTAATCGTAGCGCATCGAATTGTATCGCAGGCGGTACAATACGTCGCCCGTCGTTTCCGCCATGAAGCGGAAACGCTCCTCGCTCTCGCGCAACGCCTCCTCGACCTCCCGGCGTTTCTTCTCCCATGCCTCCAATTCTGCGACGCGGTTTCGCAGCTCTTCCAGTTCTTGTATCAACTGCTCTTTGGTTTTGTCCTCGTCTTTCACTCTACGATCCCAAAAGAGGAAGGGTTGAATCCCTGGGGCGCTGGTCGATCCGGCATCCAGTTCATGAACTTTAGCAGAATGCGACGGATTCCGAAAGCAGTTTGAAAATGACCTACACATTTTAGTTCTAATTTTAGGAAAAGATAGGGATCAATTGACGTGCTCATCGGAGCAGTCTCGACAGGCTGTGACAGACAATTGCCTTTGCTGAACTGTCGTGTTATAAGATAACCTTTCGTTATGAAATTGCCCGCCCATGAAGGAGGCTTACTTCCAGATGGGCGTTGCGCCGGTTGGGAATTTGGAGTGGAACAGATGGCCGCCGGCCTCCCATTGGCGGGGTCGGAGGAAAGTCCGGGCTCCACAGGGCAGGGTGCTGGGCAACACCCAGTCTCGGCGACGAGCAGGAAAGCGCCACAGAAAGCAAACCGCCGCGTTTCTTGCGTGGTAAGGGTGAAACGGCGAGGTAAGAGCTCACCAGTCCCGGTGGCGACATCGGGAGCTAGGCAAGCCCCACTCGGAGCAAGACCGAATAGGAGAGCGGTTGAGGGCTGCCCGTCCAAGGCTCTCGGGTAGGTTGCTGGAGGCTCCGGGCAACCGGAGTCCTAGAGGAATGGCCATCGCCCGTCTCCGCAAGGGGATGGGAACAGAACCCGGCTTATGGGCCTCTCCAGATTCCCTTTTTTAACGATCAATGGGATTTTTGCGCTATTATACGGGACGCCCGCATATGTCAAAAACCTATGCCGTTGTCCCCGCCGCTGGCCGGGGGCTGCGGATGGGGAAAGACAGGCCCAAGCAGTTCCTGGAGATTTTAGGCCGGCCTCTGCTCGTGCACACCCTGAAAGCATTGTCCCGAGCGCCTTTCCTTTCAGGGCTTTTCTTGGTTGTTCCGACGGATTTCATGGAACCCGCTGAGCAAGCCGTGAAAGCTCTTGAAGGCTCCGGACCGCCCGTGCGCGTAGTGGCGGGAGGCGCCGAACGCCAGGATAGCGTGTACAACGGATTGAAGGCGCTCCCTGCGGACTGCGAGTGGGTGATGATCCACGACGGGGTCCGTCCTTTCGCATCCCCCGGGCTGATCGAAGCCGTCTGGCGGGGGGCGAGGGAAACGGGCGCCGCAATAGCCGCCGCGTCTTCCACCGACACTGTCAAGCGCGTGCAAGACGGGCGCGTCGTGGAGACGCTCCCGCGTGAAGCGATATGGCTTGTGCAGACTCCGCAGGTCTTCCGCCTGGATGCGATTCTTCGGGCGTATGATTTGGGGCGGGTCGAAGGGCTGCTCGCAACGGACGACGCCTCCCTCGTGGAGCGCACTGGCGTCCCGGTTGCCGTTGTTGAAGGGGAGCGGACAAATATAAAGGTCACCACGCCGAGCGATCTTGCCTGGGCGGAATGGTTCATGCGGAACATGCCGGGCGCTCCCGGCTGAGAGCGGTTTTATTGCCTCTGTTTCCTACAGACTGGAGGCAGGGAAGGTGGTGCATGCGGGTTGGGTTCGGTTACGATGTCCATGCTTTTGCAGTGGGGCGCCTCCTCATCCTTGGAGGCGTGGAGGTCCCTCACACGCAGGGGCTGGACGGTCATTCGGATGCGGACGTGCTGTTGCACGCCATTAGCGACGCGCTCCTTGGCGCGGCTGCGCTCGGGGACATCGGACGGCATTTTCCGGATTCCGATCCGGCATACAAGGGGGCTTCGAGCGTCGTTTTGCTTGGAAAGGTTTCGGCCCTTCTTAGTGAAAGCGGGTGGCGCATCGTGAATATCGATTCCACGCTGGTGCTGCAAAGGCCAAAGGTTGCCCCGTATATTCCGGGAATGATCGAGCGGATCGCGGATGCGGTGGGGATTCCCTTCGGCTCCGTGAGCGTGAAGGCGACCACGACGGAGCGGCTCGGCTTTGCGGGCCGGGAGGAAGGCGTCGCCGCATATGCGGTTGCGCTTATTGAGGAAAACCGGACTTGAGGGAGTTGGTCCGGGTGGAGAACGGGTGACGGCGGTTTTTCGATTAAATGGACCCCCTTGTGTTTTTGTTCTCCTTGGATTTATGGTAATAGTGTTTCGCCGGTGTAGTTTGAATGGGATGGTGATGGGAGGATGAGGACTTATGACGTTGCGGCTCTATAATACCCTTAGCGGCGGGAAAGAGGATTTCGTTCCCCTCGAGGCTGGAAGGGTGAAGCTTTATGTTTGCGGGGTGACCGTTTACGACCTCAGCCATATAGGCCATGCGCGCTCCGTCATAGTGTTCGACGTCATCCATCGCTACCTGAAACGCAAGGGGTATGATGTAACCTTCGTCCGCAATTTCACCGACATCGACGACAAAATCATCCGCCGGGCCAACGAAGAAAACGTGGATTACCGGGCGATTGCGGATCGGTACATTGCTGCGTTTCATGAGGACATGGATGCGCTCGGGACCTTGCCGCCGACTCTGGAGCCGCTCGCCACCGATCATATCACCGAGATGGTGGAGATCATCCAGACCCTCGTGGACAAGGGATTGGCTTACCAGTCCGGTGCGGACGTCTACTTTCAGGTGGAGAAGTTCGCCGGATACGGAAAACTTTCGGGACGCGCCCTGGAAGACATGATGGCTGGAGCTCGCGTCGAGGTCGACGCGCATAAGCGAAATCCCCTGGACTTCGTTCTCTGGAAGGGAAGCAAGCCCGGCGAGCCCTCCTGGGAGAGCCCCTGGGGGCCCGGCAGGCCCGGATGGCATATCGAATGCTCCGCGATGGGACGTCGGCATCTGGGCGTCACTTTCGATATCCATGGGGGCGGCAAGGACCTTGTCTTTCCTCACCATGAAAACGAAATCGCGCAGAGCGAGGGCTGCTTCGATGCTCCTTTCGCGCGTTACTGGCTCCACAACGGTTTCGTGAACGTCAACAATGAAAAAATGTCGAAGTCGCTCGGGAACTTCTTCACTATCCGCGAGGTGCTGGCGAAGTTCCATCCCGAAGCGCTCCGGCTTTTCGTGCTCAGCAAGCATTACAGGAGCCCTGTGGATTTCTGCGACGAGGCGCTCCTAGAGGCTGAAAAAGGGCTTGACCGGCTGTACGGCGTCCTCGCTGCGGTGGAAAGCCGCACGCCCACCAAAGCTGTTGACGAAAACGCCGCCGATAAGGCGCTCCGGAGCCAGGACGCAGAATTGTTCGAGAAGGTTGCTTCGTTCCCGGACCTCTTTGAACAGGCCATGGACAACGACTTCAATACGGCGCAGGCTATTGGGCATCTGTTCGATTTGCAGCGCGCCATTCAGCGGTTCGTGGACGGCTTCGGGCGCAAGCAACTGAAGGGGGTTGCGGCTGTGCTGGCGCGCCGCGGGGCTGCCGCGCTGCAAGAGTGCGCCCGCGTGCTTGGGCTTCTTGTGCGCGAACCCCATGTGTTCTTTGATGAGCAGCGAAGACTCAAACTCAAGGACACGGGCATGACGGAAGAGGACGTGCGGAGCCGGATCGCGGAGCGCGATGCGGCAAGGCGCGAGAAAAATTTTGCCGAAAGCGATCGCATCCGCGATGAGCTGGCGGTTAGGGGGATTCAATTGCTGGATTCTCCGGAGGGGACGGACTGGCGGGTGGGCTTCTGAGCGGAGCTGTTCCATGCCTTTCCGCATCCCGTCAAGCCTCGTGACGGGAAGGGGGAAGTTCGCACCCGGTTTTTTTGATGTCGATGCGGGCGTTTCGAGGAAATCCGGACGATGTTTCTCTTTGTAGGCGGAATGCAACCCAAGACGGTCGTCATCGACGAGTCGCCAAGGATTTGTCCCGTGTGCGGTTTGGCTCAGGCGCGCCTCAAGCGCGTGGACCAGTGTCTCAGCCTCTTTTTTATTCCTGTTCTTACAGTAAAGCGAGGGCGGCCGATTCTAGCGTGCGACCGGTGCGGCGCGGTTTCTTCTGCGGAGGAAAGCTCCCCGCAACCGTCTCCGCCGCTCCTTTCGGAAGGGAGAACGTGTCCAGCTTGTGGACGTCCGGTGGAGCCTTCATTTAACTATTGTCCTCAGTGCGGAAGACGGATATAAGCAAGCCAAGAGTGATTGTCTTTTTTTGAACCAAGCCCCGGACGATTTTTTGGGTGAATGATATGACTGATGAAAAACGTAAGTTGCTCTATTTCCCGACAGTTGCGACTCCGACGATAGCGGATGTTTTCGCCGAGTTTCTGAAGGACCAGAAAAAGCGCCTTCAGCCGAGAACGTTCCGGAACTACGAGGAAGTAATAGAGCTTTTCCAACATTGCCTAAACAGTTATGCACACCAGGAGTTGACCCGCCCCGCCGAGCTGACTCTGTACGAGAAGCTCTATTTTCAGAAGAGTATGGAGTTTTGCGCCATCTTTGGGCCGGAAAAGATACTCGCGGGATTGGGAACCTTTCTTAACTATTTCATGATCCGAAAGGTGATGGCGTCTGAGTCGTTTCTGCGGGCCGCCGGAACGGTGACCAACAGACTCATCAAGTGGATGCTCGAAAAGGGCTATGTCCACAAGGATCAGGCGCAAGATGCGAGCAGACTCGCGATGGACGCCGCCAAGCAGCTCCCCGCGGCGGAGCGGCTCGCCCGTTTGCTCTATGATTATGCTCAGAGCCATGCGCCGCGCTACTGGACGTCAGAGCTGGACGACTATTTCACCGTGGAGGCGGTCAAGCCCGGCATGCTGGTGCTATGCGGAATGGCCGGTGGAACCGGGCTCATCGAGCTACGGGTTCCCCACGAGATCATCAAGCATTGCAAGGTGGGTTGGCAGATAAACCTCCTTCTTGGCAAGACCCCGAACGGATGGCACATCCTCGAAACGGGGAATGTCTATCCTATGTAGGGCGGCTTTCGTCATCCCCCGGCCGTGCGGTCCCGCCCGGCCTCCTTCGCCTGCTGAAGGGCCGCGATTGCTGCCGTCAGCAGCGTTTCTGGGGAGTCGCCAGGTTGCGCTTGGGCTATCCCGAGCGAGAGCGTAACGGGAGGGAGCGTCCTGCCGTCGGGCAACACCGCGATGGCCCGCTTTGTCGCCTCCCTCAGACGTTCGGCCACCTTCCGCGCCTTTTCCGCGTTCACTTCCGGAAGCAGGATTAGAAATTCGTCCCCTCCGTAGCGGGCAGCCGCCTCCGTTATCCGCAGATTGTCAAGGAACACTCGTCCGACAGTCTGGAGCGCCTTGTCGCCGCACAAGTATCCGTGCGCATGATTGAACTGTTTGAAATGATCCAAGTCGATCAAAATGATGCAAAGGGGCTTTCCGCTCATGGCGCAACGGGTCATATGACGTGGGAGAGAGTTCCTTAGCCAGTGCCGGTTGTAAAGCCCTGTGAGGGCGTCCAGCGCCCCATTGGAGAGGTATTCTTCCTTCGCCGCGACGGCTTCGCTGATGGCGCCATCCGCTTGGCGCAGACGCTTCGCTACGGCGTGAAGCAGACTGTAAGCGGCTTCATGGGACGCTCTGGCCAATGCCCACAATATTTCCTCTTTCATCACGAGTAGGCGGCAGGGTTCGTCCGCCACCGCGAAGGCGCCTGGAAGCGCTTTATCGGTGAGGGAAAGCGCCCCGATGCTGTCACCGACTCCTAGAACGGCTTGGGGAGGGCTTTCCAGCGAAAGCGGATGCATCCGAAGGCGCCCGGAAAGTACGAAATAGATGTCGCTGTTCACTTGCCCGGGCCCCAGGAGCACTTCCCCTGTCTGAAGCTCTCTTATAGAGCAGGCTTCGAGGATGCCTTCAATAGACTCGGTGCTTACATGCCGGAAAAATTCTATATTCCTCAGTTCGCCCGTATCAAGGAAGCTTGCGCCGCAAATCATGCTCCGCTCCGTCTTTGCTCAGTCCATTTCTTCGTGTGAATCCTTGGCTGCCGCAATCTGCCTGTAAAGGCGAAACGCCATCCATCCAAGCAGCGCCGTAGCCAGCACAAGCACGCACCAGAGGACCCATTGCTTCCAGTTGTATTCCACAATCGGCTGCCGCAGAGGCTCGCCCCCAAGAATAAACTGGGGGCCGACCTCCGCTGGTTGGATCAGGGAGGCTCTTTCCCGTTGCTTCGTGAGTTGCTCTATCAGGTCGTTATAGCGCGGGCTTGATTCAACCTTTGAACTTCCATAGGCCAGAAGGAAAGGGTCATTGCCGCGCGCCATGAAAACCAGCTGCTGAGGCGTCCAGCCGACTTCGAGTTGAGGGGCGCCCTTGCCGAGTCCTGCGCCGCTTTCGGGGAGACGCACCATCCAGAACCTATCCGGACGGGGAAAGAATGTAATGTCTGGGCTTTCCAGACGCTCGCCCATCATGTCGAGGCTGTAGACGAACCCCGCCCCGCGCGCCGTCCACTGCTCCTTCTCTGACGTGCGTGAAAAAATAAGCGCCCTCGCAAGGGTGTTCCGCTCGGTGGGCTTCACCCGCACACGCTCTATCGGCATGAACCCGCCAGCGTCAAATTGATATTCGAGCGGAGTCGCTCCTCGTGTGGATGGCTCCAGCGTCGCCCACTGACGTCTCGCATTGTCTGGAGATTCGTCGGCCATCTCAACGGCAGCGGCCGTGAGCGCTGGGAAATTCCGGTCCTTTTGCCAGGTGATTCTGAAATATTTCGCCTTAACGGAGGGAATGGCAATGGTCTGCTGCGTCAGGGTGTGCCCGCCGTAGGTGAGGCTAGCGATGGTGGCGGACTCTACGGATAAAACCCAATGGTCGAGGTCGTCGCTGCGCTGGATGGAGACTTTGCCGATGAAACTCTCCGTTTGAGGCCAGTCTAGCCTGAGAGCCTTTACTCCCTTGTCCAGCGTCGTCGCGTCCAGCAGGTAGGCCGTCACCTGCTGCTTAGACTCCATGGAATATCTTGATTTTACATCGATAATAGCTCCATTATAGTCTTTCCGCACTTGCAGGGAAAGCTCTCCCGCATCGCCTTCCGGCGCCCCGGCGATAGGGAAAAGCCTGATCGGGATAAATATTTTTTCGGGGGCCTGCTGGGTGGATGGCTGCATGAAGGCGTAGGGGACCGGCTCTCCCGCTCCGTTGAATACACAGACGTCCCGGTGGTCGGGGTGGACCGCTCCCCGGTACACCTCGATGGGAACGGTTATCTCGTTGAGGGCGGCTCCTCCCTTGGTGCGGAGCGTCACGCCGAACGCGAAATCGCTAGGAGCCGGCTCTTTCGCTGCCGTCAGCGAAGTTATGAACACAATGAATATCGCCAGAAATGCGGATGCGTATTTCATTGTCGTGGAGCCTCCTTCTCGCCCTTTGGCGGCAGGGGCGACAGATAGCCGATGATGAGCAATAGGACGCCCACGCCAATGAACGAGACAACGCGTCCTATGGCTCCGCTCTTGGAAAGATCGATGATAAACAGTTTGACTACCACCACTCCCATAAGCGTTGCGCCCACGAGCCACAACGTCCTTAGTTTTCTGCGCGCCGCCGCCGTCATGGCGACGAGGGACAAGCCGCTCCACAGGAGGGATATGGACGCCTGGAAAATGATAGAATCGAATAGAGACGGGAAAGAGAACGCCACTCCGCCCCACTGATGGACTGTCCGGGCCAGAATTGCGTTGAGCCAAACAAATGCGGATGCTCCAATCACTGCGGTTGCGGGTCGGGGTGCGATCAGGGCGTACGCCTTCGGCGCCGCCGACTTTAGCCGAAGAAGCCAGAACCCGATGCTGGCGCCGACAAAACACACAGCGAGGTCGAGGGGGTTGAGGATGGGCAGAAATGGCAGCGGCCAGGGATCACCGGCGTTGGTCAGGTTGACCGTAAGGCTCCACAGCCAGGCGAAGGCTATAACAGGGCCGACGGCCAAGGTGATGTAGGATGTGTAATGATCGCGGATAGATCTCCACAACCGCTCTCCCACGGTGGAGATGACAAAGACCGCAGACGCCGGGATTGCTCCCCATGCGATGAGGCCCCATACGCCCGCGCCCCGGACGAGTCCGTTCACCTGCCATTGAAGCTCCCATGCCGCCACCGCGCACAGGGTCCACAATGCCCCCGAGTGGAAAAATTTCAATATTTCCCATTCGTCGGGCGATTCTTCCCTTCGGTGTAATATGTGATATAGCGCGGCGAATGTCAGCGGCCACGCGACAAAGCCACCTTGCCCGAAAGGGTGCAGTCGGTTTGAACCGTTATATGCGCCAAGCGCGAAGACCATCGCGGGGAGAAGCGCCAGGGCGCAGTGGCCGGGGAGAGGCCAGCGCAACCTGCTGCGGAGGTGGTCTGCGGCGGCGCAGGAGCCTGCCAGAAAAGCGAGGTCGCTGCCATAAACCCAGCGCCGTGGGACATAGATGTCGATTTCTCTCAACCCCGCTCCCGTCCACCAGAGCGCCCCCCAGATCCCTAAAGCCTGGCCAACGGCTTCTTCCCAGGGTTTTACGTCGTTGCGGCTCCTGAAAAGATAGAAGGACGTGAAGACGCCGGAGAAACTGACAAGCATCGCTCCCAGGAAAGGCCCATTGCATATTGGCGCATTGTCGGCTTGGTCCGGAACGCCCTTTGTGAAGAGAACAAACCCTGCGCACGCCTGGATTAACATCCCGAAGAACCTGGCTGCGGCCCGTTTCTGACGCACGCCGATCCAGACCATCGCCGCGCCTTCGAGCGCCCACGCAGAAGCAGTCCACCGCTCGTCGACCGCTAGCGGAATGCCCACCGTGGCGAACACGACGCCTATAGCCAAAAATGCTTCGATAAGCATCCTCAGGCTGGGCGGCCCTTTGATGTAAAAGATCCACGCCAGCGCTATGTAAAGAAAACTCGCCGCGAACGCACTGAACGCCATGCCGAATTCAAAATCCTTGACGAGCAGCGCCTGAAGACCGAAGGCGATGAGCGGCGTTCCGAAGACGATGGCGCCGTCGACGTAGCCCTTCAAATTGGGGGGAGTGCGGAGCGCGAAGAGAGCCGCTGCTCCGATGTAAAAGAGGAAAAAAAGAATAAGAAAGGGTTCGGTTGTCGCGAAATATTCGGGCCGGTAGTAAGACGCCCCCCACGCGGAGGCTATTCCGAAGGTTGAGATGTGGCCCACGAGGTTGAGCATGCGCCATGCCTTGAACCATGCTATGCCGAGAATGCCGGCGTTAAGCAGCGCGTAATAGCTGAATAGCGCGACATGGCTTCCCTCTCCGGTGGAGGTGAGAATTGGGGCGAGAAACCCTCCGAGGACGCCCAGGACCGCCAGCGCCTTGGAATCCTGGAGGACGGCCAGGATGCAGGAAAGGACGGTGAGGGCTATCAATAACGTGAAGGCGAGGCCGGCAGGAAGGAATCCGTACAACCGAAGGGCGGCGAAGGTGGTGATGTGCAACACGCCTACCGCGCCTCCCTGTAAGACAAGCGCATACCCACGACGGCTTAGGCGAAGGCGCCAGCCGAGGATCAGCAGAGAGAGCCCCCCGAGCGCCGCGCCGGTTAGTCGCGCCTCCATCGGCAGCCAACTCCTCTCTGCGGCGTACTGAAGAAGGAGCGCCACTCCGAAGAAAAGCACCAGCACCCCGATCCTGACGGGAACGTTGCCGGTGGTGAAATACCGGGCAACCACACCCTTTATGCGCGTCCATGTAGTGGTTGACGCCGGAAAGGGGGGCGGGGACGCCGTCACTGGGGGGAGCGTTGCTCCTGGGGCAGGCTGTATAGGCGGCGGGGTGGGAAGAACTGCTCCGGGCGCATCCTCGACGGCCGGTTCAACTCTAGCCGCTCCGGTCCCCGGCGCCTCCGTTTGCGCAACCTCCTGCGGAGTTTTCTTCGCGTCGCCTCGCTCATCGGATGCAGGGATGGGACCCCGTTCTGGAGGCGCCACCGATTGCGCTTCCAAACTGGTGAGGATGTATTCAAGGTCTCGCACCCGGGCTCTCATCCCAAGATAATCCCCGAGAAGGAAGCCTATGGCCGCGCCTGTCACAAAGCCGTCAAGGCCCCATGACGCGCCAACCAAAGCGCCAAGGAGCCCCGCAACGAGCGGTTTGAACTTCCAGCGGTTGGACATATGCATCTCCCTCTTGATGCCGGCAGGCATATCGAGCTTCGAGCGGGGACGCCCGGCCACCCGCCCCTGTGAAGCGCCGCTCTATTCGACGCAGAGCATCGTCACGGGCCCTAGATGAGATAACGCCCCTTCCCACATTTCAAATCCCGGTTTGTCAATGTAGCGCTGAAAGGCGTCGTGGGTGAAGTTTTCGATGTGGACCATCGTAAGGCGGGCTTCCTCTTCGACAACCGTCGCCGGCGTCTTAAAAAACCCCGAAACGAATCGACTGCAAGCCTCCGCTGCGCTCTGAATCGCAATTCCACCAGCCAATTGAGGGTCTCTGACAACCTCCCCGATGGCTTTCCAGAGAGATGGGATTGGATTTCCCGCATCTTCGCGGCTCGTTCTCAGTTTGAGGAAATCCTCCGGCTCCAGGCGCGCCGGGTCGGGAATAGCCGCAAGCGCCGTCTCGGTGATCTTCCACTCCCCGCTTTCCTGACCGGACCGCGATCGAATGGCCTCCAACAGTTCGTCCAACGCCTCGCGCGTAACCGCTGTCAAAACCACTGACTCCTTCGGCTCCATGCCTGCCAGCAACCGGAGCCACTGGGCCATCCGCTTGCGAAGCATAAAAGAAATACTTGTTTTGTCGGAAGTAATTGCATAACTGGCCACGTCTCTCAGTTCCGCCATTTCTTCTTCGTCCACCGCGCCGAGGATGCTGCGGAATTCATCCTCAAGCCTTTCCAGACGTTTGCCGTCGGCTTCAAGTTCCATTTCCTGTTCGTCGAGGTCCTTCGCCAGTTCCAGAAAAACCGCCGCTTCTATCAGCAGCGTCTCTTCGGGGTCCGCGCGCTCCGATTCCATGCCCTTCAGAGTGGACTGGATAGAAAAACGGCTTTCGCCTCCTTCAGGCTTCTCCCATTCATTCGCCAGGGCCGCGAGCATCCCTCCCGTTCCCTGGATTGCGGCCATGTCCTGAACTCCTTTCCTGTACGCTTCGACTCTTTTGAACATTTCTTCCTTGGCGAATGCGGGAATACTTTCAAACTGCCCTTCAGCCCACTCCGGGATGGGGGCGGGGCGCAGGGTTTGCAACATCGACAGGTGGGGAAGAAGGATCGAGAAACGGCGGAACTGCGCCTCGGATAATGTGGTGTGGGGAAAGAGAATAAAGGGGAAATCTGGAAATTGCATATATTCTACTCCTTATGAGGAATCTTCAATATAAGTGGGGTCAGTCCACGACGCTTCAAACGTCGTCCCGGAAAAGGGGGGCTTCGGGAAGATTCTTCCCTTCCAGTCGAAGGGCCATTTCCAGCAGCGTCTTTACGGCCCTCTCGCCTTCTTCCCCCACGTCTTCGCTGAAGTGATTCACGAAGGTCTCGATGTGCCTTGCTACGACGCTGTCTTCCATTTCCTGCGCGTGGCTTTTGATGTAGGACCATGCGTCTTCCGGTTGGAGTCTCGACCATGCGAGGCTTTCCCGGATTTGTTTTTCAATCCGTTGCGCCGCCTCGGCCCCCAGGCTCCGCTTCATCACGATTCCCCCAAGCGGGAGGGGCAGTCCGGTCTCATTTTCCCACCATGCACCGAGGTCGATCACTTCCTTGAGCCCCATCGCGGGATAAGTGAACCGTCCTTCGTGGATGATGACGCCCGCGTCCACGTCGCCGCGCGCGATGGCGGGCATTATCTGGTCGAAGAGCATCTCTACGCGGGGCCCACGGTGTTCGCCGTGGAGGCGCAGGAGAAGGTTCGCCGTGGTTCTTTCTCCCGGTATGGCTATCCGGCTGTCCCGGAGGTCCTTCATGGATAGCGGATCCCTGGCGACTACCAGCGGGCCGCATCCCCGTCCCATCGCCCCGCCCGCCCGCAGCATCCAGTAGTCGTCCATTAGCCTCGTGAAAGCGGAAATGGAAATTTTGGTTGCGTCGAGCGCCTTCTGTTCCGCCTTCCGGTTGAGCGCCTCGACGTCCGCTATGAATATGTCGTACTTGTGTGGCTCCACACGAATCCGCCCTTCGGCGAGGCCGAAGAAAATGTATGTGTCGTTAGGGCAGGGGGAGTATCCGAGGGTCAGCGTCTGATGCATGGTCGTCCTTCATGGAGAAACGGTGAAAACGTTTATGGGCTTCAACTGATTGCGCGTCAGAGCCAGTCGAAAATGACGGCATGGCTGTTGGCTATGGCCTTGTCCATCTCCCATCGCTCTTTGCGGCGGTCTCCCGCCATATTGCTTACGCCTCTGCATTCAATCATGGGCGTTTGGAACCGGAAACAAGCCTGCGCAATCGCGCTTCCCTCCATATTCTCGGCGAATGCGCCATAGCGCCGAAAACGCTCCTTTGCGACGCTCGCGTCCCCGCTTGCCATGCCGACGGTGAGGCTGGCGCCAAAAAAAACGTGAAATTCCCGCGCCGGATTGTGGGCGTTGTCTGGTTTGTCAGGAACGATGGCGGACTGAAGCTCCGCTCTCCCGGTGCGCTCCCCGGACGGCGTCCTATCCCTTGCTCGGCGAAGGACTTCCGAATCCACGGGGATCTCGTCATACCAGTTGTCGGCTCCCCGCGTCAGGATGGGAATGCCTGTCTCGGCGCACGATAGGATTCCTCGTTCCGTAAGCACCCCTTCGTCTCCGCAAATCATGCGCTCAGAAACGAGGACGTCTCCGACGCGGAGGGGCCCCTCGTTATAGGCGCCTGCGCACCCAATGCACCAGACTTCCGCTATGGCGAATTGCTCCAGCAGCGCGGAAGTGGTTATCGCAGCGTTCACCTTGTTGAAGCCGGCGGCCCCGACAATGAGACGCCTGCCTTTATAGAGTCCCGTCCAAATTGGCGCCCCATGCAAGTCATGGCGTTTGGCGTCATCAAAAAGCGGAAGGAGTGCATCCACTTCTCTCGCAACGGCTCCCAGTATAGCGAGCGAAAAGCTGTTCGTCATGCAAAATCCAAAGGTTAGGATAAGTTCCTGCAATAGGGCGGTCTTGCGGACCGGCTTGTAACCCATTGTTGCCGGTCTCCTCTCGATGACGCTGATTCAGTTCAATTAGAATCGTTCAAACAGCCGACCCAGTTGAGTTGAACCGGCGCACTATCGACCGAAAAAACAAATAATACCTCAAGTGCACCGTCTTTGCACGTGCATTGAAAATGCAATTTTCTTCTCATCCATCAGAACAAACTATTGTAACATATTTAGACCTATGCCACTTGATCGGAGTGATGAAAAATACGCCTCTCTGCCCCGGTTTTTGACAGTTATTGGGGGGGAGAGCTAATTCGGTTCTGGAAAGACCATCCCGAGTATAATCCGTTTGGGGCAGGCTATATTGCAACAGTTTCCTCTGGCGGGCGTTAAGTCGCCGCCTTTCACTTTCCCTTTGAAGGGAGAGGGAAAACGCGATATTCTATCTTCGCGACAGTTCCTTATTAAATTTTTTTGGTTGCTAGGCCTAGTCAACCTCACTGCATTGGGAACTGCCATTCCGTCAAAAGCGTGAATTT
>CALFXO010000108.1 GCA_937958025.1 uncultured Syntrophobacteraceae bacterium | reverse complement strand
GGCTTGGGACCGTCCAGGGGATATTCAAGGACCCGGTGGACCTGTTTCAAAGGGTGGAAGTAAAGCCCCTTGTGCATCTCAATGCGGTGGAGGAAGTGCTGATCCTCAAACGAGAAACAAATTTGCCCGAGAATTGGGTTGGCGAATAGGCGTTCCAGATGGACATCGCTAAGACGCGGCGTGCGCAGAACTCTTCGACATTTAGCTACCTAGCCAAGGCGGCTTTCTATACCTTTATCCTGTTTCTGGTGCAGGCGCGATGGGTGTCGGGATTTAGTCATCCCGCGATGCGCATCGACCTTCTGCTCCCCCTCATGTTTGGCGTGGCTCTCAAACAGTCGCCTGTAACCAGCCTTTCGTGGGCGTTCGCCTGGGGATACGTCATGGATGTATTTTCCGGGAAGTTCTGGGGATTCCATGTCGTATCCTATGTGGTTACGGTCTGCATGGTGTATCTCGGATCGCAGAGACTGGAATTCCATAATCCCCTTTATCAAACGATTTTTATGGGGCTTTGCGCTCTTGGGCAATCGGTTGTGCTTGGCCTATTCCTTTGGGCCGAGCCCTCGTCCAATTACATCTGGTCGGCGCCGCTGTGGGCTAGTCTTGGAGCGCGGTCCTTACTGATGCTTCTCTTGTGCCCCATTATCATCTATCCCATTCGCGCCGGTAGGAAATTTGCGTTTTGAAGAAACTGAGCGCATCGCCTTTTTCCAAAGGTTCAAAGAAAAGCCCCGAGAATTTGCTCCTGGTCAATTGGGAAGCAGCCGAAGCATCCGTCTTTCAGAAGCAGATCATGATAATCGGCGGCGTCTTGTTGCTGTTTGCCATTGCTTACATGTTCCGGCTGTGGCACCTCCAGGTGCTCCAGGGGGCGAAATACCGCTACCAGTCGGAAAACAACCGCATCCGCCTCGAGGACACCCCGGCGCCGCGGGGGGTTATCTACGATTGCAATGGCGCTCCACTAGTGGAAAACCGTCCGGCGTACCATCTGCTTTTGATCCGCGAAGACGTTCAGGATATGGACCAGACGATTGCGATGCTCGCCGAGTTGTGCAATCGGAGCCCCGAGGAACTCTACGCCATCGTGGACTCACACAAGCAGGAGCCTAAATTCATGCCGTTCAGGCTGCTGTCGGACATCGACAGGGACTGCCTCGCGCGCATCGAAGCGCATCGCCTGCGTCTTCCGGGAGTGGTGGTGCAGTTGGAGCCGAAACGGGAGTACCGGTGGAACGGCGTGGCGTCCCATCTGGTCGGCTACCTCAGCGAAATAACCGAATCGGAGCTGAAAAGCAGCGTTTACCAGGGGTATATGGCCGGGGAGTCCGTCGGAAAGGTGGGAGTCGAGAGGGCCTTCGAGAAATTCCTGCACGGGAAGAGGGGTGGGCGGGAGGTGGAGGTTGACGCCATCGGGCGGCGCATCCGTCTCATCGACGAAGTGCTGCCGGTTCCTGGCCGCGACCTCTGGCTGACTGTCGATATGGACCTTCAACGAGTGGCCGAAGACTGCCTAAAAGATAAAGTGGGCGCGATTGCCGCGGTGGACCCGAAAACAGGGGCGGTGCTCGCGCTCGCCAGCAGTCCGACTTTCGACCAGGAGCAGTTCGTAAGGGGACTCACGAAGGATGAATGGAACGCGCTTCGGAACGATCCCGTGCACCCGCTCCTCAACAGGGCCATTGGCGCCGCCTATCCACCCGGATCGACGTACAAGCCCATAGTCGCACTTGCGGCTCTCTCCGACGGAGTGATGAAGCCGGAAAACACTGTGGGGTGCCCCGGTTATTTTTCGTTTGCCGGGAGAAATTACAGGTGCTGGCGGGAGCATGGGCATGGGGCCGTCAATATGCACCAAGCCCTGGTAATGTCCTGCGACGTCTATTTTTATCAGGTGGGAATGCGACTTGGGGTGGACCGGATCGCCTATTACGCCTCGATGTTCGGACTCGGGGAAAAGACCGGGATTGGCCTTCACGCTGAGCATCCGGGGCTGATACCGACTTCCTGGTGGAAGAAACAGGCCATCGGCGTTCCCTGGCAGAAGGGCGAGACGATCTCCATCTCGATAGGGCAGGGCTTCGATCTGGCGACGCCCTTGCAGATGGCGGTGGTCTATGCGACGATAGCCAATGGGGGCAAGTTGTGGCAGCCGTACATCATCAAGCGCATCGAAGGCAATAGCGTGGAGGAGACCAGCGAAGAGAAGGGCAAATTGAAGAGGCAGATTCCTATAGACCAGCATTATTTCGACGTCGTGGAAAAGGGACTCCTTGGCGTCGTCGATGAAGATAGGGGGACTGGACATAGCATCAAGACCTCAGCCTACCAAATTGCGGGAAAGTCGGGGACCGCGCAGGTCGTTGCGATCGCCCAAGGGGCGAACCGCAAGCAGGCTGCGCGAATGCTGAGGGATAAGGAGAAGGACCACGCCTGGTTTGTCGCCTACGCTCCTTTCGACGATCCCAGGATTTCGGTGGCGGTCCTCATTGAGCATGGCGGCCATGGAGCATCCGCGGCGGCTCCTCTGGCTAAAAGAGTCATATCCGCCTACCTGGAGGAAAAGGGTATAATCAAACCAGAATCATAACGGTTTGAGCGAGGTGTTTCGGAGCTTTATTGGGGGATGAGGACGGATGCTTGGAGTGCAGGCGGCGGCTATGCATCGGGCGCTTGAGGCGGCATAGTTCTGATTGCCCCTCGGGGATGTGATGGAGTCCTATTTTTTGAAGCGTGCTAGCAATCTGTTGGAGGGGTGACCCTGGGATGATGGACAGGCGTTTGATCGAAAATTTTGATTGGCCCTTGCTCCTTGTGCTGTTCGGGATCATTGCGGCCGGACTCCTGAGCCTCTATAGCGCTTTGTATCCTCAGATTCTGGCGAACCCATCCAATAACCTGTTTGTGAAACAGCTGATTTGGCTTGGCCTTGGCTTCGTTGTGATGTTCGCCACGATGATGCTGGACTATCAGCAGCTGAAGTCGGTCAGTCTCTGGCTTTACATCATCGTTATCATATTGCTGGTGGTGGTGCTGGTCGTAGGGCGGGAGGTTAACGGTTCAAAGCGTTGGCTGAGTCTGGCTGGGTTTCAATTCCAGCCGTCAGAGCTGATGAAAACCGTCATTGTGATCCAACTGGCAAGCTACTTCGGATCTCAGGAGATTTCGCCTTACCCGACGCTGAAACATTTGTTTATTCCAGCCTTCATCACAGTGCTGCCGGTTCTTCTGGTGCTTGCGGAGCCCGACCTTGGCACGGCCATATGCATCCTGAGCATAGCCGCTACGATGATCTTTTTCATGGGGATACGCTGGAGGTACATCTTCCTTGCGGTTGCGTGCGTGGTCCCGCTGCTGGTTCCAGTTTGGGAGAAGGTTTTGAAGCCTTACCAAAAGAGACGCATCCTCATATTGCTCCGGCCAGACCTTGACCCTCTCGGAGCTGGGTACCACATACGGCAGTCAAAAATTGCGATTGGCTCCGGGATGCTATGGGGAAAGGGCTTCCTGAACGGAACGCAGAACAAGCTTCATTTCCTGCCAGAGAAGCACACGGATTTTATTTTCTCGGTGTGGTCGGAAGAGTGGGGATTTGTCGGATGCGCTGTTCTGATACTGCTTTTCACTGTATTGGTGTTGCTTGCGCTGCGCATTGCCAAGCGGTCGAAGAATCGCTTCGGTTCGTTGCTGGTTATAGGAATGACGGCGTTGATAATGTGGCAGGCGGTCATCAACATTGGAATGGTGATAGGGGTGCTTCCGGTGGTCGGAATTCCGCTGCCGTTTGTGAGCTATGGGGGGTCGTCTTTAATTTCACTATGTTTTGCCGTCGGAATCATTGAAAACGTGAGCATGCGGAGGTACGTATTCCATTCACAATAAGGCGTTGAAAGCGGTCTGGAGCTTTGTGATTTTTTTTACTTTTTTGCTTGCGCACATGGGGAAGCTATGTTAAGAAACGGGGAAGTTAACATTTCCCCGTGCTCAGGCTCTTGCGGTCTTGCTATGAACGGCGGACTGTCCCGCCGCTGAAGTAACGTATAGGCAATATATTGTTAACTCTAGAATTATCTGGCGAGGGAAGGCAGAGATGATCGACATTAATGTTACGTTGCTGATCCAAATGGTCAATTTCTTCGTTTTTCTTTTCCTGATGAACCTGATCCTGTACCGTCCGATCCGGCGCATGGTCGCTGAGCGGAACGCTCTGATCGAGAGCGGAAAGCAGGGGATTGAGCAGGCTGACGCAGCAGCAGCTGCTGCGGTGGCGCAGTTCGACGAAAGCATTCAGGGCGCCAGGAAGATGGGCCGGGAGGCTGTTCAGGAATCCAAGGACGCTGCCTATAAAGATGAGAAGGCAATGGTCCAGGAAGCTTCCGAGGAAGCCGCCAAGTACGTGCAGGGGGTGAGGGATAAGCTGCGCGCGGATGTGGCTGCCGCTCGCAAGCAACTGCAGGGGCAGGTGCAGGCATTTTCGGTCGATCTGGCTCAGAAGGTTTTGGGAAGATCCATTTAACGTTTAGAGGCTGAGGGGGTGAGTGAAATGAAAGGGAAATGCGTAGCGGTTATCCTCGGCGCGGGGCTTCTTCTGTATATGGGTGGAGCTGCGTTGGCGTCCGAGGCGGCTGGGGGGCACGAGGCCGCCCACCATGCCCTGAACTGGTGGGATTTCTTTTTGCGCTTTTTGAATTTCGCCATCATGGCGGCAATCCTCTATAAACTCCTAAACAAGCCTGTCGCTAATTTTCTCTCATCCAGACGGGAAGGGATCGCAAGCACTCTGGCCGAGTTGGAGCAGAAAAAGGCAGAGGCGGACAAGACCGCGGCGGAGTATCAGGCGAAGCTAGCGGCGTTGGACGTCGAAACCCAGAAGATCGTCGCCGAGTATGTGAAGGAAGGCGAAGCCGAGAAGGCGAAGATCATTGAGGCGGCCAAGAATCAGGCGGAGTACATCAAGGAGCAGGCGCGCATAGCGATCCAGCAGGAGATCAAGGCCGCGAGGGACGGCTTGCAGTCCGAAGTCGCCGATCTGTCCGTGGTTGCTGCTGAGGAGATATTGAAGAAGAATATCATGTTTGACGACCATAAGCGACTCGTGCAGGAGTTTATGGCTAAGGTTGGGGAGGCGAAGTGAGAAACTTAGTTATTGCCAAACGGTATGCTAAGGCATTGTTCAATCTTGCCAAGGATGAGGGCCAGATTGACCAGTACGGGCAAGAGTTGGATGGCTTCGTTCAACTCCTGGGGCATCTCCCGGACTTGGCCAATGCTATTCAGAATCCTCTCTACCCCGAGGGTGTGCGGAAATCGGTGTTTGATTCGATAGCGGCCAAGGCCGGGTTGACACCGATCATGAAGAGCTTTGTCGATCTCCTGATCTCGAAAAGCAGGGTTGGCAGCTTATCTGAAATATCCGATTATTATCGGCGTTTGATAGATGAAAACGCGAACGTGGCTCGGGCTGAGCTTACGGCTGCGGTGGAGCTGGATGAGCAGACGATTTCGGACATTGCCGCCACGCTTGCGAAGATGACGGGCAAGCAGATCGTTGTGGATTTCCGCCAGGACCCGTCGTTGATCGGTGGTGTGGTCGCCCGCATCGGTGATTTGGTATTGGATGGAAGCATCAGGTCTCAACTGCAAGGCATCAAAGAAACTTTGAAAAGGGGTGAGTTAGGTTAATGGAAATCAGAGCAGAAGAAATCAGCCAGATTATCAAGGAACAGATCAAGGACTACGAGAAGAAGGTTGAGCTCAGCGAAACTGGGCGCGTACTCTCGGTCGGCGACGGTATTGCCCGCGTTTACGGCGTAGAGAAGTGCATGTCCATGGAGTTGCTTGAGTTCCCGACGGATCATGGGACCATCTACGGCCTGGCCCTTAACCTTGAAGAAGACAACGTCGGCGTCGCCATTCTCGGCGAAGACATCCATATCAAGGAAGGCATGGAAGTCAGGAGAACCGGGCGCATCGCTGAAGTTCCGGTGGGCGACGCGGTTATCGGCCGCATCGTTGACTCGGTCGGTGAGCCCCTGGACGGCAAGGGCCCCATCGACGCCAAGGAATTCGCCCGCATCGAGCGCATCGCCCCCGGCGTTATCGCACGCCAGCCCGTTAAGGAGTCCATGTATACGGGACTTAAGGCTATCGACGCCATGACGCCTGTTGGCCGCGGACAGCGCGAGTTGGTTATCGGCGACCGCCAGATCGGCAAGACGGCTATCTGCGTCGACTCCATCATCAACCAGAAAGATAGCGGCGTTATCTGCATCTACGTTGCAGTCGGCCAGAAGAAGTCCACCGTGGCCCAGGTTGTGGAAACCCTGCGCAAGCATGGAGCGATGGAATACACCATCGTAGTCGCGGCCAACGCCAGCGACCCCGCGGCTCTCCAGTACATCGCCCCTTACGCCGGAACGGCTATGGGTGAGTACTATCGCGATCGCGGCAAGCACGCCCTCATCATCTACGACGATCTTTCCAAGCAAGCCACGGCTTACCGTCAGGTGTCTCTGCTCCTCCGTCGTCCCCCGGCGCGTGAAGCGTATCCCGGCGACATTTTCTACAACCACTCGCGCCTGCTCGAACGCTCTTCAAAACTGAACGAAGACCTTGGCGGCGGCTCCCTCACCTCGCTCCCGGTCATCGAGACGCAGGCTGGCGACGTGTCGGCGTTCATTCCGACCAACGTTATTTCCATCACCGACGGCCAGATCTACCTTGAGCCGAACCTCTTCTTTGCAGGCGTCCGTCCCGCGATCAACGTCGGCCTTTCGGTTTCCCGAGTCGGCGGCGCGGCCCAGACCAAGGCCATGAAGCAGGTTGCAGGACGTCTGAGACTTGAGCTTGCCCAGTACCGCGAACTCGAAGCGTTCGCGAAGTTCGGCAGCGACCTTGACAAATCCACTCAGGCGCAGCTGAATCGCGGTATGCGACTCGTCGAGTTGCTCAAGCAGCCGCAGTATCAGCCGATGTCCGCCGAGAGGGAAATCATGAGCCTCTACTCCGGTACGAGAGGCTTCCTTGATACGGTTCCCGTCGAGAAGGTGAGCGAGTACGAGAAGCAGATGCTGGCCTTTGTCGAGCGGAAGCACCCCGACGTGCTTGCCGAGATCAAAGAGAAGAAAGCTATCAGCGACGAGCTGGATGCGAAGATGCAGGCTGCCCTCACGGAGTTTGCCGAGGTTTTTCAGGCGTAATATAGGCGGCACAAATCGATTCTTGAACTGAGAGAGCGTGAAATATGGCAACTCTAACGGATATTAAGAGGAAGATTGACGCCGTCAAGAAGACCTCGCAAATCACCAAGGCCATGAATATGGTCGCGGCTGCAAAACTTCGAGGCGCACAGCAGAACATGGAGAAATTCCATCCGTATGCTGTGAAATTCCGCGAAGTCATTGGGCGTTTGGCTGGAGGAGCTACGGACAGCGATGCCACGTTTGCGCTGATGACTCCGAGGGATGAGGTCAAGAAGATCGAAATCGTTGTTATGACGGCTGACAGAGGTCTTTGTGGCAGTTTCAATAACAACTTGATCGTCATGGCCGAGAGAATGGTGAAAGCCAAAACGGCCGAGGGAATAGAAGTGGCGGTCACAGGCGCGGGAAGGAAGGGCGCGGATTATTTTCGTCGCCGCACCGGCTTGCGCGAGCGGTATATCGGGTTGTTGAACAAACCCAGTTACGATGATGCGCACAGAATCGGCAGTGAGTTGATCGAGCGCTTCGAGAGCGGGGCGGTTGATGAAGTCTATGTCATCTACAGCAACTTTCTTAGCATGGTGAAGCAGATCCCGACGCTGGTAAAGCTTCTTCCCCTGGAGCCGGAAAGCTCCTCCGCAGAGGAAGCCGGAGCCGGGCGGGAGTATATCTTCGAGCCTTCTCATGAGGAGCTCTTGACAGACCTTCTGCCGAACTATGTTTACATTCAGCTGCTGGAGTTCATGTACCAGACGTCGGTCAGCGAGCACGCTGCCCGGATGACTGCCATGGAAAACGCCACCAGCAACTGTAAGGAGCTTGTGAGGACATTGACGCTGACGTACAACAAGGCTCGACAGGCAAGCATCACGACGGAGCTTATGGATATCGTGGGCGGCGCCGAGGCTTTGAAGGGATAACCAGGATTTAGACATTTATTCGTGGATGCTAGGGAGGTTATGATCCTCATGAATATTGGGAAGATAGTGCAAGTAATTGGAAACGTCGTTGACGTCGAGTTCGAGCCGAACAAGCTTCCGGCGATTCTTACCGCCTTGTTGGTGAGCAACCCCGGTCTGAGCGACCAGGAAGACAACCTGGTTCTCGAGGTTGCCCAGCATCTTGGCGACAACGTGGTTAGAACCATCGCTATGGACCTGACCGATGGTCTGGTTCGTGGAATGCCCTGCAAGGACACCACCAAGCCTATTATGATGCCTGTTGGTGAAAAGGCCCTTGGCCGCGTCGTCAATGTTGTCGGCAAGCCAGTGGACGGCAAAGGCGACATCGGGACCGACAAGTATTCCCCGATTCACCGCTCTGCTCCTGCCTTTACGGAACAGGATACGTCGGTTAAGGTTCTTGAGACTGGCGTCAAGGTTATCGACCTTCTCGTTCCCTTTCCCCGTGGCGGCAAGATGGGAATGTTCGGCGGCGCTGGCGTTGGCAAGACGGTCGTCATGATGGAAATGATCCACAACATCGCAATGCAGCACGGCGGCATCTCGGTGTTTGCGGGCGTCGGCGAGAGAACTCGTGAAGGAAACGACCTGTACCTCGAAATGAAGGAATCGGGCGTTCTTCCCCGCGCGGCATTGATCTACGGTCAGATGACCGAGCCTCCGGGAGCCCGCGCCCGCGTCGCGCTGTCCGCCTTGACGGTTGCCGAATATTTCCGTGATGTGGAAGGCCAGGACGTGCTCCTGTTCGTTGATAACATCTTCCGTTTCACCCAGGCGGGTTCGGAAGTTTCCGCATTGCTCGGCCGCATGCCTTCGGCGGTTGGTTACCAGCCTACTCTCGGCACCGACCTTGGCGAACTCCAGGAGCGCATTACGTCGACCACGAAGGGTTCGATTACCTCGGTGCAGTGCGTTTACGTGCCCGCCGACGACTTGACGGACCCTGCGCCGGCTACGACGTTCGCCCACTTGGACGGAACCGTCGTTTTGTCCCGCCAGATTGCCGAACTTGGCATCTACCCTGCGGTGGATCCGCTTGACTCCACCTCGAGAATCCTTGACCCGAACGTTCTTGGCGAGGAGCATTACGCGACGGCCCGAACGGTGCAGGTTATCCTTCAGAAGTACAAGGACCTTCAGGACATCATCGCGATTCTCGGTATGGACGAGCTCTCCGACGAAGACAAGATTACGGTCGCCCGGGCGCGCAGAATCCAGAGGTTCCTCTCGCAGCCGTTCCATGTTGCGGAGACCTTCACCGGCATTTCCGGAAAGTATGTGAAGATCGAAGATACGATCAAGGGTTTCAAGGAAATCTGCGAGGGTAAGTATGATGAGATTCCGGAGCAGGCTTTCTACATGGTCGGTGGGATCGAAGAGGCGGTTGACAAGGCCAAACAGATGGCTTCTGCATAAGAGAGTGAGCGGATATGGCCGGACAAATATTGCTTGAAATAGTGACCCCGGAGAAGAAGGTCTTCAGCGACACGGTGGACATTGTTGTGGCCCCTGGAGAGCTGGGTGAGTTCGGCGTTTTGCCGAACCACATTCCCTTCTTGTCTAAGCTAAAGGTGGGGGAGCTGCGCTTTCGGGTGGGGAGCGTTTCACGGTATGTGGCGATCATGGGCGGATACGCCGAGGTTTTGCCCGACCGGGTTACGGTTCTAGCTACGGCGGCGGAAGAGGCCGGCACGATCGACGTGATCCGTGCGAAAGCGGCGCGTGAGAGAGCTGAACGCCGTATGCAGGACGCGAAGGATCGGTACGAGTTTGCGGTTGCGCAGGCCGCTCTTCAAAGAGCGATGGCGCGCCTCCGGGTTTCTGAAAAAGCTCCTAGATAAGTCTAAGCTTTTTTTTGAGTTAAGAAATGCCCTTCCCAAAAGGAAGGGCATTTCCTTTTTTGGTGCGTCATGCATGGTGCGAGGCGCATCTTTGATGCACTCTGGCGGCTACTGTGAGACTTGAGGTGGAATTCCCCTTCGGACTTCGTTGACGAAGCGCGAATATGATGAGAGGTGTTCATGGCTTGATAGATGAGGATTCCGACAAGATTTTATGCATATTGTTTTAGCCATTGACGGTGTTAAGGTGATAATTCCTTTCTGACGATCGGGACGTGAGGGGGAGCGGGGTGTTGAAGATGAGGGTCCTGGCGGACTAAGTTATTGATAGATAAGAGATTCAACTTGACTTCCGTCATAACTTGCGGGTAATATGCAATTGAAGGCGAGTTGCCGGAATGCATCGGAGCAAATTGAAGCATTCGCAATTATTCGCGGAACTCGTTCTGATTATTTGATAGCATTTTACTTTATAGCGGCTTGTGTAAAGGCGCATGCCTGACAAGGTGCTCCGCAAGCGATTGGGTTGTATGGCGGGGAGATGATATTAGATTGATATATTGTGCTATTATCCTTGTTGAGGATAACAGATAATACGGTTGGAAGCTGTTTTTGTTTTTTGAAAGTTGCTGCCAGGATGATATGAGGGATGATTGCAGGCGAGAGAAGCGTTTTCTTTGCTGCTGTCGTAATTTTTTTGAAATAATGTTTGGCGCGCTTTTATTGTGTTACTTTGTTAGTGGCGTGGCCAGCTGAACGAGCAATGATGGTTGAATTCCTGGCGGCTTATTATCGATGTTTGTAAGGCTGGGCCCCTGCGGTGTTTGTGATTGGTTGAGCGTTCCTGTGCCAACACTATAGTCTTTGGGAGTCTTTCCTTGCCTCTGGTGTGCGGGTCACATGCTGATTCGCCTGAAGGAGGCGACAGGACGCCCCCATGCTGCAATCGGTTCAAGACCGACGATCAACACGGCACGTCGCGGGGGTTTCAGTTATTGCGGATTTCTCCCCGCGTTTGTTTTATCCCCACCTTTGTGTGCATATCTTGTTAGGTCACTTGTCGTCAGAGTGTAGGACTGCTTTATAATTGGCGAGGCATTTTAATATCGTCAGTCGGGCTTGTGGACTTGAGTCTGCACCCGTTGGGCTGTGAGTTGTCGCCAGCGGTAGAGCTGTCCTGCACTCGAATGCATTCCCGCCCCATGCGTGAGCCGTGTTTCTGAGTGGAAAGGAGTAGGCTGTAATGAGTGAAGTTGTGGGGGCGCTGTTTTTCGTGCTGGCATTGGGAGGCGGAATTGGCCTGGGAATGCTCGCACGGAGGTATTGGGTTGAACGAAGCGCGAGTGATCTTCAGGAACAAGCGAAGACCATCATAAATGATGCTCGGAAAGAAGCTGAAACAATAAAGAAGGAAGCTATTCTCCAAGCGAAAGACACGCTTTTTCAGATGAAGTCGGAGTTTGAGAAAGAGACCAAAGAAACTCGTAGAGAGACGCAAAACCTGGAAAAAAGACTCCTGCAGAAAGAGGAAAATCTGGATAAGAAGTCGGAGATCCTCGATAAGCGGGAGTCAACGATTGGCAAGCGGGAAAAGGCGTTGCTCCAGGAGGAGAAGGATATTGCTGATAAGGGCAAGGAGGTTCAGCGCCTTAGAGATGAGCAGCTTGCCAAGCTCGAAAGCCTTTCAGGAATATCCGCCCAGGAAGCGAAAGAGATGGTTGTTCGCGCCATAGAAAATGAGGCCCGGCATGAGGCGGCTCTCCTTGTGAAGAGAATAGAGACAGAAGCGCGTGAAGTGGCGGACAAGAAGGCCAAGGATATTATTGCCGTGGCCATTCAGCGCTATGCTGGTGATTACGTGGCAGAAAAGACGGTCTCAGTTGTCGCTCTGCCCAACGAAGAAATGAAGGGCAGGATTATTGGGAGGGAAGGGCGGAATATTCGCACGCTTGAGGCTACGACGGGCGTTGACCTCATCATAGACGATACTCCTGAGGCGGTGATTCTGTCGGGTTTTAATCCGGTCCGGCGAGAAGTTGCAAGGATGTCGCTGGAGCGTCTGATCTCGGATGGAAGAATTCACCCAGCTCGAATTGAAGAAGTTGTTGAGAAAGTCAATGCTGAGGTGGAAAATACTATTCGCGAATCCGGTGAGCAGACTGCGTTCGACGTTGGAGTGCACGGCATCCATCCTGAGTTGATAAAGCTTATCGGAAAGCTAAAGTATAGAACCAGCTATGCACAAAACGTTTTACAACACTCGCGCGAGGTGGCATTTCTTGCCGGGGTCATGGCGGCGGAGTTGGGCTTGAACGAAAAGCAGGCTAAGAGGGCCGGACTTCTGCATGACATCGGAAAGGCGGTGGATCATGAGGTTGAGGGACCTCATGCTATCATTGGAGCCGACCTTGCGAAGAAGTACGGCGAGTCGCATGTTATTATTCATGCAATTGCTGCTCACCATGAAGATGTCGTTGCAGAAGATGTGCTGGCGGTGCTGGTGCAGTCGGCGGACGCTCTTTCAGGGGCTCGACCCGGCGCCAGGAAGGAATTGCTCGAGACGTACGTGAAACGGCTTGAGGATCTGGAGAAGATCGCATGTGGATTTTCAGGTGTTACGAAGGCGTATGCGATACAGGCCGGGAGGGAGCTGCGAATCATCGCGGAGAGCGGAACGGTGAGCGATGCAGACGTTGTTCTGCTGAGCCGGGACATTGCCAAGAAGATAGAAAGCGACCTGACGTATCCAGGGCAGATTAAGGTGACCGTCATTCGAGAGATTAGGGCCGTTGAATTTGCAAAATAGGGGCGCAATCGATATTCTCGCTTCCGGACAATTTTGACTGGATGCGCGGTTTGAATGCGTTGGCGTACGTCGGTGGATTCGGCGGGGGAGGAGAGTTGTAGTGGACAGCGTTCTTGATGCGTTGAATGCCAGGGGGTTTATTGCACAGGAGACCGATAGCGAAGGCGGGAGAGAGTATTTGCGGTCTCCCGCCGCATGTTACATAGGATTTGATCCTACTGCGGATAGCCTTCATGTTGGCAGTCTTGTGCCGATTCTCTCCCTGGTGCACATGCAGCGTCATGGTCATCGTCCGATAGTATTGCTGGGTGGGGGGACGGGACTGGTCGGGGACCCCAGCGGAAAAACAGAAATGCGGAAGATGCTCAGCATTGAGCAGATTCAATGCAATGCGCGAGCGCTTCAGAAGCAGCTTTCAAAGTTTCTTGACTTCTCAGACGGGAAGGCGCTTTTCCTCAACAACGCGGATTGGCTGGTTGGACTTCCCTATATCGACTTTTTGCGCGATATAGGATGTCATTTCAGCGTAAACAGGATGCTCACAGCCGAAAGCTACAAGCTGCGCCTTGAAACGGGGCTGAGCTTTATTGAATTCAATTACATGCTGCTCCAGGCCTATGATTTTCTGCACCTTTCGGAAAGCAACAATTGCTTTCTGCAGATGGGTGGAAACGATCAGTGGGGTAATATTGTCGCCGGCATAGAGCTGATTCGCCGGAAGACGGGCAAGAGCGCGTACGGCGTGACATTCCCTCTTATGACCACAGCCTCCGGGGCGAAGATGGGGAAGAGCGCAGCGGGGGCGGTCTGGCTCGACGCTGAAAAGACGAGTCCCTTCGATTTTTACCAGTACTGGGTCAACTCGGATGATTTGGATGTCGCCCGGTTCCTCAGCATGTACACGTTCCTTCCCCTGGAGGAAGTCGAGGCGGTGAAGGGGTTGGAAGGGCAAGATTTGAATGTCTGTAAGTCGGTGCTGGCATTTGAAGTGACGTCGCTGGTGCACGGTCAGGAGCAAGCTCTTGCGGCCTATGAGGCTGCGTGCAGCGTCTTTGGACGGCGGGAAATCGACCCCATGCTGCTGCGCTCCAGTGCGATCCCGCGTGCTGGAAGGGATAGGGCAGAGGCCGTTCCAACGACGGCGATAGATGCGACTCGTCTGGAGGTGGGGGTTCCGGTAGTGGATCTTCTCGTGGAGACAGGGCTTTGCGCCTCCCGGAGCGCGGCGAGACGCCTCATACAGCAAGGCGGAGCGTATGCGGGCGAGAAGCGGATTTCTGATTTGGATGCATCGATCGGCGCTGGCGACCTGCATGAAGGCGGCCTGATCCTGAAGGCGGGAAAGAAGAAAATTCATAGAATTTGTGTGTGAAGCGTTTTTGTGCTTGACGGGGCGGAGGTGCTTTGATATAAGTGTCGAGTTCTCGGGCGATGGGGGCAAATAAAAGGTTTGACCTTTTGTTTTGTCCGGTGTAAGATTAAAAATTGTTGTCAATTGGTTCTGTGGGTTGGCAATGATCGCTTGATGATAGAGGGTGGCTGAGAGGTTGCTCTTGCTTTGAATGTGATCTGTTCTTTGGAAACTAAATAGCGGGAAGAACGTGCAGGGCCTAGCAAGTCTAGAGATTTGGCAGGAAAAAACTGGAGAGTTTGATC
>CALFXO010000107.1 GCA_937958025.1 uncultured Syntrophobacteraceae bacterium | reverse complement strand
GCGTCATTAGGAGACGGGCGGCGTGGGCAAGACGCCGCGGACAAGCCGCCCCTGCGAAGGGCAGAGAACGCAAAATCTCACCCGATGCGGAGGACGGCCCATCAAATGTAGGTGGGGCATTGGAAGGATCGGCAATCGCAAGCCCATCCTCACTGCCGCTCCTTCTTCATTGCCAGCGCAGCCTGATATACCTCCCGGCGCGGGATGCGACGTTCCTGCGCCACACGGTCCACTGCGTCCTTCAAAGTCAGCCCGTCCTCCATCAGCAGGGATTCCAGGTCTTTGCGCCAGTCCCGCTCTCCTTCCCGCTCCGCCGCTTGCGCCGCATTTTCATCTGCTCCGGCCACCACCAGCGTCAACTCGCCCCGCACCTCATCCGGTAAGCGATTCCGCACCTCGCTGACCCTTCCTCGCGAAACTTCCTCGTGAATCTTCGTCAGTTCCCTGGCTAGCGCTACGTTCCGGTTCCCCCAGTAGGTCTCGATGTCGTTTAGGGTGTCGCGAATGCGCTGGGGCGACTCGTAGAGAACGAGGGTCATGGGAAGGTGGGCGTAAGCCTCAAAGAAACGCCTCCGGCCTGCTCCGCGGTTTGGCGGGAACCCGAGGAAAGCAAATGGATGGGTCGGAAGCCCGGAAATTACCAGCGCCGTAGTGGCGGCGTTTGCTCCGGGAATCCCAACCACATCGACGCCTGCCTCGATGGCGTCGTGCACCAGAAAAGCTCCAGGATCAGAAATTCCGGGCACTCCGGCGTCCGTCACCACGGCAATATCCTCGCCCTCCAAGAGTCTCGCTATGAGCTTAGGGACGACATCTTTCGCGTTGTTGCTCTGATGGCTTATGAGCGGCTTGTGAATATCGTAATATGAGAGAAGTTTCCTGGTGTGGCGAGTGTCCTCTGCCGCGATGCACTGGACGGAACGTAGGATCTCGAGCGCCCGGAGCGTGATGTCGGCGAGGTTGCCAATAGGGGTGGCGACGATGAAAAGGGTTCCTGCATTCACCGAGGGGCTTTCATGATTGTCTGCGCCAAGCCAGACTGGCGCTTTGTCAGGCTTGTCAAAGCTGTAGAAATGAGAAAAAATTGCGCGACTGTCAGAAAGCCGCAGCCTCAAAGGCGTTAGCGAACCACTCGACCTGGGGAGGCTCCGAGACCCTCCATCTAATTGCAACCACATCAAAGCGGGCGCGTCGCCGCTCGAGGCGGTGTTCTTTTAGATACCACAGAGCCAGACGGGTGAGTCGTTTCTGTTTGCTCCAGGACACGGCTTCCTGAGGCATTCCAAATGAAGCGCCGGACCGGCTCTTCACCTCCACAAACACCACGACGTCGCCCTCGTGGCATACTATGTCTATTTCACCGATCGGACAACGGAAATTGCGTTCAATCACACGCAAACCCCTCTCCTGGAGAAACCGCGCGGCGAGGTCCTCTCCGGCCCTGCCTTTCTCATGCCCCGAGTCCATGGCTTCCCGTGTTTTCCGCGTCGGAGGCGAGCACGCCGCGGAAAGTCTTGCGGTGAATGGCGCAGGGCCCGTAAACGCGTAGCGCCTCGCGGTGTGCGGCGGAGCCGTACCCCTTGTTCTTATTGAAAGCATACACGGGATACTGGAGATGACAGGTTTCCATGAGACGGTCCCTATAGACTTTTGCCACGATGGATGCAGCCGATATCGAGAGGCTCAACTGGTCGCCTCTTACGACCCCTTCCTGAGGAATGGATATGGGAAGAGTGTAAGGACCGTCTATTAGCAGGAAATCGGGGGGCGTCCGAAGGCTTTGGACCGCCTCAAGCATTGCGCGAAACGCGGCCTGTAAAATATTGATTCTGTCAATTTCCAAGGCATCCACGCACCCTATGCCCACCGAAATTGCGCGGGAGTGGATTTCATCGTAAAGCAAAGCCCGTTTCTTGGCGCTCAACTGCTTTGAATCGCGCACTCCGAGAAGTTCGACGCCCGCTGGCAGCACCACTGCGGCGGCCACCACGGGACCTGCAAGCGGCCCCCGCCCCGCTTCATCAATTCCGGCCACCCACTGGAAGCCCCTGCGATAGGCCTTCGTTTCATAGAAACGGCAGTCCACCACGGGGCTTCCACAAGGGACGGATGCCACTAGCGCTTCTCCTTGATCCTCGCAGCCTTGCCGATGCGATCACGCAGATAGTACAGTCTGGACCGACGAACCCGTCCGCGCCGGAGGATTTCCACATGGTCGATTTGCGGTGAATGAGCAGGGAAGATTCTCTCCACTCCCACTCCGTAGGAAACTTTCCGCACCGTGAACGTTGCAGCCATGCCGCCCCTGTGGTGTCTGATGACGACGCCTTCAAACACCTGAATGCGCTCCTTTTCGCCTTCACGGATCTTTACGTGCACCTTTACGGTGTCGCCAATCCGGAAAGGAGGAATGTCCAGGCGCATGGACTCCTTTTCGAGATTATCAATGACGGGTATACATGAACTCATAGTCGTGATCCTCCATTCATCCAAGTCATTCAACGATCCATATGCAAAAGCCGATCGACAAGGATCGCGGCGGCGCATCTCACGGAGAGATGATTGTAACCGCAACTGCCTTCGATAGGCTCCAACACGGCATCCACACAATCAAACACCGAAGGGGCGAGCCCCCATCCGGTGCCAAACAAAATAAGACGGGGCGTTACAGAATCCGATAGCATGCCTTCTCTGGCGGCTCGCACGGGAAGCATCTCCCGCGGTTTCCGGGCGCTCGTCGCCCACACGAGCGGCTCTCGTCCGCACTCGGTCTCGATTTCCGCCATGGCGGCCCTTACGCCATCCACCAATCGCAGGCGCCGCAACGCCTGCTCACGGTCGGCGTGCAATTCCTTTGCGATGCCATTACTCCAGTGGGAGATCAGCACCTCTACCAAGGCTCGCTGATCCTCCAGTGGGGTCGCAATGAAACACGCGGCAATGCTGTAAGTGCACGAAAGTCGCGCGAAGTCGTGAAGGTCGAGATTGGTGACCGCAGAGGCGATTTCTTCACCTCTTCGGTTCAGGACCGGGTGATGCACCAGCGCCAGATACAGTGGAGGCAATATCATTCCTCCGCTTGATGCAACAAACCCAGATCATCCTTTGAAAGCTCCAGGCGTGCAAAGAGATCGGGGCGGCGTTGTTTTGTCCGCAACAGAGCTTGCCCACGGCGCCATCGTTCTATCGCTTCGTGGTGCCCCGAGAGGAGAACCTCCGGCGTTTTGTGCCCTCGAAAATCCTGAGGCCGCGTATACTGCGGGTATTCCAGCAGCGGCTCTACAAAAGACTCCGTCTCCACGGATGCGGCATTCCCCAGGACACCCGGAATAAGGCGAGCCACGGCGTCCAGAACCACCAGCGCGGCGAATTCCCCCCCCGTGAGCACATAGTCGCCTATGCAGATTTCCTCGTCCACGAAGTGCTCGGCAACCCGCTCGTCCACGCCTTCATACCGTCCGCAGATCAGCACAAGGCGAGGAAGCGCGCTGAGACGCCGGGCCACAGCCTGATTGAATAACCCACCCTGAGGGCTGAGCAGTGCAACGTGGGGTTCTGGACCATCTTCCGCCAGATGCTCCAACGCCTCGACGATCGGCTCAGGCTTCATCACCATACCTTCCCCGCCTCCAAACGGACGGTCGTCGGTCATCTGGTGTTTGTCCTTCGCAAAATCACGGATGTTGTGCACCCTGACGTTTATCAATCCCCGCTCGCGTCCTTTGCCGAGAATGCTCTCATTTAGCGGTGACGTGAACATGTCAGGGAAAATCGTCAAGATATCAAAGACCATCGATCAGACCCTCCGGAGGGTCCACAACCATCCTTCGCTGCGCAAGATCCACTTCCACTACGATCTCTTCAACTGCCGGAATGAGCGCCTCTCCCCGTTCTCCATTCACCACGTAGACGTCGCCGCCACCCGCTTCCAACACCCCCAAGATCTCACCCACCTTTATCCCCGCCTTCGTCCAGACAGCAAGGCCGATGAGTTGATAGTGGTAGTATTCGCCTTCTTCGAGCGGAGGAATGAGCGCTTCCGGAACAAAGACCTCTCGTCCCGCCAGCGCTTGTGCGGCATCCCTATCGTCCACCTCCGAGAAGCGTGTTATCCAGCACCCCCCCTTCCACTCTATGCTCGCCAGGGTTAGAGCGGCTTCAGGCTTTCCGTCGGACGAACACAGATGCAAAACGTCACCCGTCGCCCTCGAGGCGAGCGTATCGCCATACGAATGCATCTTCACCGCTCCCCGGACGCCATGAGGCCGGGAAATCCTCCCCACGGCAATGAGGCGGAGCTCACTCATGCTATTTCCGATGCAACTATTCAATTATCTCTAGAACAGCCCTTTTCCTGATCTTGGTTGAAGCGGCGCTCAAAATCGTTCGCATGGCGCGGGCTGTGCGTCCCTGCTTTCCGATGACTTTCCCCAGGTCTTCCTTTGCAACCCTTAGCTCAATCACAGAGGTCTGCTCACCCTCGATCTCCGAAACCCTCACCTGATCCGGGTTATCCACCAACGCTTGAGCCATATACTCTATCAATTCCTTCAACATGCTGACCTCCAGGATTTGTGCGCCGCAATGATTGAAGCTCTCCAGTCGTCTACGCAGCAGTATTCCCCGCTCGGCTCTTTCGTATCAAGCTGAGGACCGTGTCCGTGGGCTGGGCTCCCTGTCCAAGCCAATACTCCACCCTATCCGATTTCATGGTGACCTGGGCGGGATCGGTCAAGGGATTATAAGTGCCAAGCTTTTCGATGAAGCGGCCATCGCGAGGGGATTCCGAATTTGCCGCCACGATCCAATAAAAAGGTTTCTTCTTGCTCCCCTTGCGCGCCAAACGAATGCGAACCGCCATAATTCTTTGTCAACCTCCTGCTTTCATCAAAGATGGATCTACAACACCAATTTAGAAAAAGTCTCCGACATATTTCACCGGCATATCGGTTAATTTCAGGCGCTTCCACGCCGCGCCCAAACCAAGACTGCGTAATATACCGCATCCAAGTAGATTTAAAAAGGGAAAAATGCCTTCATCTTGCGCTTCTTTCCCTTTTTCTTGCCGCCCCCACCGGGCGCTCCGCCGCCCATCATCGAACGCATTGCCTTGCGGGCCTCGCCATAGCCCTTAAGTAGACGGTTTACGTCCTGTACGCTGGTGCCGCTTCCATCGGCAATGCGCCGCCGCCGGCTCCCATTGAGGATATCTACGTTGCGTCGCTCAACCTTCGTCATGGAATTTATTATGGCTTCCATCCGCACCAGTTCCTTTTCGTCCACCTGGAGTTTCTTGATCTCTTTCATCACCCCCATGCCGGGAAGCATGCCGAGTATCTGCTCAAGGGAGCCAAGTTTCTTGATCTGCCGCAACTGATCGCGAAAATCCTCGAGGCTGAACGTATCCTCCCGAAACTTGCGCGCAAGCTTTTGAGCCTCCTTCTCGTCGAAGGCCTCCTGCGCCTTCTCGATCATGGTGAGCACATCGCCCATGCCAAGGATTCGGGAACTCATTCGATCGGGATGGAACACTTCCAGGGCATCCAGTTTCTCGCCCGTTCCTATGAGCTTTATCGGGCAACCCGTTACGGCGCGGATGGATAAGGCCGCGCCACCGCGCGCGTCGCCGTCCATCTTCGTCAGCACCACGCCCGTCACCTTCAGGGCGTCATGGAACGCCTCGGCCACCCGCACCGCGTCCTGGCCCGTCATTGCATCGGCGACCAGGAGGATCTCGACAGGCTTCAGGATGTCCTTCAACCGTTCCAGCTCGCCCATTAGCGCTTCGTCTACGTGAAGACGGCCCGCGGTGTCGACAAGGAGCGTGTCGCAGCCGTTCTGGCTCGCAAACTGGATCGCCCCCTCAACGATTTCCTCCGGGCGCTGGTCCGGTCGTGAAGGATAGACAGGCATCTGCAGCTGTTTGCCGAGGGTCATCAACTGATCGATAGCGGCTGGACGATATACGTCGGCGGGTGCGAGGCAGGGCTTTCGCTTTTCCTTTGCAATGCGCGCCGCAAGCTTTGCGGTCGTAGTCGTCTTTCCGGACCCTTGAAGCCCAACCATCATGATCGGGACAGGAGACTTGCCTAGCAGGTTGATGGGTTCCGCTCGACCGCCCAAGAGCTCCGTCAGCGACTCATTGACAATCTTCACCACCTGCTGCCCCGGCGTGAGGCTCTGCATCACCTCCTGCCCAACAGCCCGCTCGGCGATCCCCGCGACAAAGTCCTTCGCGACCTTGAAGTGGACGTCCGCCTCGAGGAGCGCCATGCGCACTTCCTGAAGCGCCGTCCGAATATTGGCTTCGGAGAGCTTTCCCTGCCCTCTCAGGTTCTTAAATATCTTTTCAAACTTCTCCGATAAATTATCGAACATTCAAAAATGCCTTCCGCTCGAATTCCAGGAAAAAATCACAACCCCACGGGATTGCCAAACTTATGCATCCTTATCCCGGCGCTCCCCGATTCCAACCGGAGCGGCGGTAAATCGATAATGTTTAATATCACGAAACGCGGCGGCGCTAAAGAAGAAAAAAGGTTATTACCAAACAACTCTTGGTGTTGTTCATTGAACCGCTGGTTTTGGGGCTTGATGGATTCATCGTGAGAAATGAGAGACGAGGGCGGCCGGAAAAAGAAAACCGCCGGTGGAAATCGCTTTCCACCGGCGATAGGTCTTACTGCATTGAAACGCCGTCTAAGCTACTAGAGCAGCGGTACGATAAGCAGGGCCACGATGTTGATGACCTTGATCATCGGGTTGATAGCCGGGCCAGCGGTGTCCTTGTAGGGGTCGCCTACGGTGTCGCCGGTGACAGCCGCTTTGTGGGCTTCGGACTTCTTTCCGCCGTAGGAGCCATCTTCGATGAACTTCTTGGCGTTATCCCACGCGCCGCCGCCGCTCGTCATGGCGATGGCCTGGAAAAGACCGGTGATGATGCTGCCGATCAGGACGCCGCCAAGAGCTTCCTTACCGAGCAGGAAGCCGACGACGACAGGAGCCGCCACAGGAATAAGGGCGGGAAGCATCATTTGCTTGATGGCGCCGGCGGTCACGATGTCAACGCACTTGCCGTATTCGGGCTTGGCGGTGCCTTCCATGATGCCGGGGATTTCCCTGAACTGACGGCGAACTTCTTCAACAACGCCGCCAGCCGCCTTGCCGACTGCTTCCATCAGCAGAGCGCCGAAGAAGAAGGGCAGCATGCCGCCGATGAACAGACCCACCAGAACCATCGGGTTGGACAGGTCAAACGCAACAGGCGTGGCGAAAGACCGGGAATACTCGGCGAAAAGAACCAGAGCCGCGAGAGCCGCGGAGCCGATCGCATAGCCCTTCGTTACGGCCTTCGTGGTGTTGCCAACCGCATCGAGCGGATCGGTTATAGCGCGAACGCTTTCGGGAAGCTCCGCCATCTCGGCGATGCCGCCCGCGTTGTCGGTGATCGGACCATAAGAGTCGATCGCGACGACGATTCCAGTCATGGAAAGCATTGCAACGGCGGACAGAGCGATGGCGAAAAGACCGCCGCCGGAATTGCCGGCGAAGCCGCCGCCGAGGCTGTAGGCCCAAACGATAGCGCCGCAGATGACGAGCGCGGGAGCGGCAGTGGACTTCATGCTGACCGCGAGACCGGCGATGACGTTCGTGCCATGGCCCGTCTGGCTGGCAGCCGCGATGGACTTAACAGGGTTGAAGCTCTTAGAGGTGAAATACTCGGTAATCATAACGATAAGGCCCGTCAGCGCAAGACCGATGACAGCCGTCGTGAAAACGCCCATGGCCGTGAAAGCGGGCTCGACGCCGGGCAGAGCCAGGAACCACTGAGAAGCATAGTAGAAAGCGCCGGCTGCCAGAATGCCTGCAACCGCCAATCCCTTGTAAAGGGCGCCCATGATGTAGCCGCTCTTGCCAAGGCGTACAAAGTAGGTGCCGATGATGGAGGCAACGATGGAGATGCCGCCGATCAGAAGCGGAAATTCAACCCACAGGCTCTCCGCGCCGAAAACCGTCTTTGCGAGCAGCATTGCGGCGACCAGGGTCACAGTGTAGGTTTCGTACAAGTCCGCAGCCATGCCCGCGCAGTCGCCGACGTTGTCACCGACGTTATCCGCGATAACCGCCGCGTTTCTAGGATCGTCTTCCGGGATGCCCGCTTCGACCTTACCAACCAGGTCAGCTCCGACATCAGCGGCCTTGGTGTAGATGCCGCCCGCGATACGAGCGAACACGCTCATGAGGGAGCAGCCGAAGCCCAATCCGACCAGAGCGTGGAAAGCATCGTCAACCGGGGCGACGCTCTTCACGAAATAGTAGTAGCCGGAAATGCCAAGGAGGCCGAGACCAACGACCATAACGCCGGTGACCGAACCGCCCTTGAAGGCCACGCTCAATGCGGCCTGGATTCCGTCCTTCGCGGCTTCCGTCGTGCGGACGTTCGCCTTGACCGTAACCATCATGCCGATGTAGCCGGCCAGGGCCGAGCCCACCGTGCCGATGACGAAGCCAAGGGCCGTAAACTTGCCGAGGTAGGTCAGCAAGCCCGCAAGAACGACAGCGACGAAAGCGACCGTCTTGTACTCACGGTTAAGGAACGCGGAAGCGCCTTCCTTGATCGCGTCGGAGATCTCCTGCATTTTCTCGGAGCCGGCGCTCTGCTTGGAAACCCAGGCTGCCGTCACGAGGGCGTACGCTACACCCAATCCACCACATGCCAGAGCAAAAGTAATAATCGGGCTCGTTGCCGTGCTCACTTCCATTGTGCTGATCCTCCTTGTTAAAAGAATAACTTTCCCTTTGAAGACCGGATTTGCGTCTTGGGCGTCTCCGCCCTCACGCTCCCCACACCTGCGATGTTGTCGTCCTCACCTCCTATGCACTGATCTCCACATGGTTAATCGTCTGCAAAAAACTCCAGCCAATCGAAATCCTGAACAACAAACGCGAAATAATCCGGATTGCCACAGCGCCGCTAAACGACCCGGTGGCTTCCGGCAGAGGGATCAAGCGCCGGTGAAGCGCCAACTCCCCTACATCCCAACTACATTTTCCCGCGGACGTCACGCGGCGTAAAGGCTTCGGATTTTAGGGCTGCTCCCTCGGATGCGCGTAATGGAAGCTCAGGAGGCGCCCAGCCGCCCGAAGCGCACAAAACATTCACCTCAGGTGCGGGGTCAGCGGTAAAATGAGAAAAGCGCTGTGAGAAAGATTGCCAATCATAAAGCCTCGCGAGTCCAGTCGACTCTATCTTGCCGCCGCTCTAAGCAATACTAGCCTCAAAGGCAGCGAAACAAACCAGATATAGATATTTTTTTCACAATACGTCTCAAAGCTACTTTAGCGCACCGTTTTTGTCAAGAGGAAAAGCTTATAATTGCTTTCGGATACTTAACATATCCTCCCTGATTCCATCCATCTTCGCCAACTCGGCCTCCAAAAGCTCCTGGCGGGCCCTAACGCCGCCCTCTCCCCCCGCGCGTAGCTCCATTCCTTTCTCTATGGCCCGCTCGACGCCGTCCATCGCCGCATCCATCCTGTGCAGCATTTCCATTCTGAGGTCGTTCTTGCTCGCGGCAAGTCTCTCAATAAAATCATAGCGCATCCTGCCGCTCTGCATGTCGACTGTCTGCGCCGCGTCGCGCTTCACCTTATTGAATATCCTCTTGTTGGCCATCCCGAACAGGAAGTTCTTGAGCTTTATGAATCTGTCGCTGATATATTTGGGCAGCACCTGCGTCATGGCGTCGTCGAGCATCTCCAGGCCGACGGGCTCCAACTGGGTCTTGAATGAAAACCCTGCCTTGCTGTTCCAATGGTGCTCCACCCCAACCGATTCAAATGGAACCGTGAAAAGCTGCGACGAGAACTTGAGAAGCTGCTCCACCTTTTCATTCATAGTGGTGAGGAATTTTCTGGAAATCTCCTCCATCGCCGCGCCGAGCTGTTCATCTTTCCTGATGCGCCACTGCTCCAATGAACTCTGCATCTCTTTTGTAGCACAGGCTTCCAGCGCGTCTTTCAGCTCTTTGAGAGAAAGCCCCTTGTTCTCCTCATAAAAAGCATCAAGCTCCGCCTCCACTCGCTTCGTCAGTGCATCCCTAAAGACGTTTAGTTCTGGGTCCAGGTGGACTTTGACGATTCTCTCGACCTCCCCATCAAGGAGTATGTTGAAATCTTCCCTCCCGGCTGCGAGTTCTCGCTTTTTGGCCTCGAAAATGCCAATCTTTTCCTCGAGTTCTTCCAACGGAGCCGTGAGCGATTTGAGTTCCAGTTCCACCTCGAGCCGGGCCTGAGACAAGGCCCTCATCGCGCTTCCAGAAGCCGAAAATAGCAACACTCTGCCCTTCTCGTCCATCAAAAACCGATGCAGAGCCTCGGAAAAAGCGCTTATATTGCTCCTTCTGAGGAGGTCTTCGTCCTGTTTTAGCTTACCCTTCAATGCGAGCTTCGCCGAGACGGGAAAGATCCTCACCTCGGCTTCCATGGCATCTCCGACAGCCCGTCGAGAGAATGCCATGGACTCTCGGCACTCCTCGTCGGTGACGTAATCGATCTTGTTGAGGAGAAAAAAAATGCGCTGAGAATACTCCCTCACGTCCCGCAAAAAGTCGAGCTCCGCCCTGCTCACGGGTTGGTCGACGGACAACAGGAAAAGCGCGGCGTCGGACTGGGGCAGCCACTGGTAAGCCACGTCCGTATTGTGCTGAAAGACGGACCCCACGCCAGGAGTGTCGATCAGACGCACCCCATCCTTCAGGTAATCCGATGGATAAGTTATCGTTACTTTAGAGACATTTTTTTCGTTGCCGGGGTTCCCGATTTCCGTCACATACGCTGCAAGATCATCCAGGCCTGTCTCCTCCACCCGGCCGTCATTGAAATGGACTGTGATCGTCAGGGTGCTTCCGAATGTGAGGATCGTCACTATGGACGTGAGCGGCACCACCGCGACCGGGAGGATATCCGCTCCCAGGAGTGCATTGATGAGCAGGGTTTTCCCTCTCTTGAACTGCCCAACCACTAGAAGATTAAAGGCGTTGGTTTCGATCCTTTCCTTCAGGTCCCTGCAAAGGTCGCAATGGATATGCTCATCCGCCAGCATCGCCTGGATGCAGCTAAGAACCTCCCCTCTCAGGCGCCCATAATCAAAAGCGCTCTCCGATGCATCGGACGACTGCGCCGCCTCAGGCTCTCCGACCATATACCCTCCCCATGAAGCCCCCACCGCTCGAACATGCAGCGGAAGCATAACGATCCTCACAGATAGCGCGACATTCCTTCAAGCCGCCAACGCATGTTCTTGACTTCTGTGCGCGGCGCTGGTAAGGCGAAAGCGAAAACAAAAGACGCTCAGGCGAATGCACACTGAACATACCAGGATTAATCCAATGAGCCAAGAGGAGGAAGGCATTGACTGGTCCAGCGCAGATTAGAACAACAGTGCACCGAGGCATTTTCGCTTCCATTTTCGTTACAGCCCTGTATGCATGCACGTTGTGCGGTGCGTTGCCGGCGCTGGCGCAAGGAGACGCCTTCGCACCGCTCGAGCGTCGTCTTATCGAAGACGGCTTTCCACCGGAAAGAGTTGCAACTCTTTACGCTCCTAATTCCGAGCCGCTTCTCAAAAGCGTCACGTCCATGTTCCGCATCCAGGAGAGCAAGCTGAATTATGGCCGTTTCCTGGAGCCCGGCCCCATATCCCAAGCCCAGAAATTCATGGCGCAGTACGGAAGCATCCTTGCCCGAGCCGAAAAAACGTACGGCGTGCACCGATCTGTCATCTCGGCGATTCTCCTCGTGGAAACGGGTTTCGGCCAGAACACGGGAAAGAGCCCTGTTCTTGACGTGTTTTCCACGTTCGCTCTCATGAGCGAGAAATCTTATCGCGACGTCATTTGGAACATGCTCCCCTATGAACAACGCCAGGAATGGGGATGCTATCTCTTCGACCGCAGGCTCATAAAGCGCGCGGACTGGGCGTATGGCGAACTGCGCGCCCTTCTTCAATACACCGAGACGCGGCCTGAAACCATCAAGTCTCTTCGGGGCTCGTATATGGGGGCCGTCGGCTGGCCGCAGTTCCTTCCTTCCAGTATAGTCCAGTACGGCGTTGATGGAAATGGCGACGGGCGGGTGGACCTTTTCGACTCCACCGACGCAATTATGAGCGCCGCGAACTACTTGCAGGCGCACGGCTGGTATGAGGGGGCGACCAGAGCCGAGCAGGAGGCCGTGATTCACGAATACAATCACAGCCAACCCTATGTAGACACAGTGCTCGGTGTGGCGGACATATTGCGCCAATAGGCTGTCGCCCGCCCCCACTCCGGCTACTGCGGCGCTCCTCCGACGGTGGGAGGATTCAGTTTCTCTATCAGGCGCGTCTCCACGGCGGGAGGATTCAGTTTCTCTATCAGGCGCGTCTCCACGGCGGGAGGAACAAGCCCTTTAAGGCATCCTCCCGACATGGCGACCTCTTTGATGATGCGGGAGCTGATATAGATCCAGCGCATTCCCGTCATAAGAAAAAGCGTCTCCACGTCCCTGTTCAGTCTCCGGTTCATGAGGGCCATCTGAAACTCATACTCGAAATCGCTTACCGCGCGAAGCCCTCGGATGATGGCGTGTGCGCTGATCTTCCGTACGTATTCCACCAGCAGCCCCTGAAACGAGTCCACCCGTATACGGCTCCGGGCGGGATGGTTCTCCAGCGCAAGCTCTATCAACTGCAACCTCTCCTCAAGCTCAAAGAGAGGTTTCTTCCCGGGATTGATCGCAATAGCCACCACGACCACGTCAAACACCTTCAGGGCGCGCTCCAGTAAGTCTAAGTGCCCGTTCGTGATGGGATCGAACGAACCCGGATATATAGCAACTTTTTCCATTGCCTCTCCCTAGCGCCATCACTCCACGACGAAGAACGCGAAGCCTATCCATCTCCATCCAACTCCAGACGCCCCTCTCTCTCAAAAAGAGAGATCAGGGAGTCTCCATACCTGCGCTCGTCCTGCATGATCCATTCACCCACACGATTCGGGAGTTCGTCCTTTATATGACGCTCCGCGACGGCGAGGCATTCCCGCCCGGCCACGGGCGCCAGCGCCAGCAGCGCGTTGTCGACGCCCCGCTCTCCGTAAGGAGGGTCCAGAAATACAATATCGAATTTTTCGCCCTGTTCCTCCAGGCGTCTGATGGCGCGCTGCGCGGCGTCGTGGATGACCGCAACCCTCTCCGAGGCGTTGCACAAGGCTATGTTCGACTGGATCAAGCGAATGGACTCCGGACTTCGGTCGACGAAGACCGCATGAGCCGCCCCCCTGCTCAACGCTTCCAATCCCATGGCGCCCGTGCCGGCAAAGAGATCGAGCACGCGCGCGCCGGGGACCCGGGCGGCGATGATGCTAAAGACGGCTTCCCGGACGCGATCGGTGGTGGGGCGGACGGCCCTCCCCTTGGGAGGATTTAGCCGTCTCCCTCGAAATGCGCCCGCCACGATGCGCACAGCTTGCCGCCTCCTTTTAGAGCAGTCCTCGTGACATCATTACTTCGGCGATTTGAACGGCGTTGGTGGCCGCCCCTTTCCGGATGTTGTCCGCTACAACCCACATGGCGAGCCCGCTCTCCACGGAGGGATCTTTGCGAATGCGTCCGACATACGTGTCGTCCTTCCCCTCGGCGTCGATCGGCATCGGATAGCTGCGCCTGGCCGGGTCATCAACCACTTGCACGCCCGCGGCGGAAGCCAGCAACTCACGCGCTCTTTCTACCGAAAGCGGGGCGCCCATTTCGATGGAAACTGATTCAGAGTGGCCGTAGTACACCGGGACTCGCACAGTGGTTGCGCACACGCCGATTTCAGGGTCTTCAAAGATCTTCCGGGTCTCGTTGACCATTTTCATTTCTTCTTCGGTGAAACCGTTATCCAGGAATGGGCCGATATGGGGAAGGCAGTTGAAGGCGATCCGGTGAGGATAGACGTTAACCGGCGCATCCTTTCCGGAAACGAGGTTCTCGACCTGGGCCTGCAACTCCTTGATAGCCTTCATTCCGGTGCCGGAAACCGCCTGGAACGTCGTGACTACGATCCGTTTTATCCCAACGGCGTCGTAAATGGGCTTGAGCGCCACGACCATCTGAATCGTGGAACAATTGGGGTTGGCTATGATGCCCGGATGAGAGTCGAGTGCGTGAGGATTGACTTCAGGGACCACCAGCGGGATTTTGGGGTCCATGCGGAAAGCGCTGGAATTGTCCACCACCACACAGCCAGCCGCGGCCGCAGCCGGAGCGAACTTTCTGCTCACGCTTGCACCAGCGGAAAAAAGAGCCAGCTGCACCCCATTGAAAGAATCCTCCCGAAGCTCCTCCACGGCAATAGGAGCACCACGAAATTCGAGGGTCTTTCCCACGGAGCGCTCCGAAGCCAGAAGCTTCAACTCTTTCACCGGAAAGTTCCTCTCTTCGAGGACCTTTATCATCATATTGCCGACAGCTCCGGTGGCGCCCGCGACCGCTACTCGCAAAGATTTCTCAGCCATTTCTCCTCACCTGTTGTAAAACGGCGCCCGTTCTCCAAACAGGCGGACGCCGTCATCATAAATCGTTTCGCGCCGAAGTTAGGCGCTTTTGGCAATGTGGTCGGCCACTAGGTCTCCCACTTCGCTTGTGCTATGCCCCATATGTCCTGCGGAGAGGCTCTTGAGGTCCTCCGCGACGACCTTCTTGATTCCGTTTTCAATCCTGCGCGCGGCGGATGCCTCGCCAAGGTGGTCAAGCGCCATCTGGGCGGAGGCTATAGCTGCCAGAGGATTGATGATGTTCATTCCCGTGTACTTGGGGGCCGATCCGCCAATAGGCTCGAACATGGAAACGCTGCTCGGGTTGATGTTTCCGCCGGCGGCGATTCCCATGCCGCCCTGGATCATGGCGCCGAGGTCGGTGATGATGTCGCCGAACATGTTGTCCGTTACGATCACGTCGAACCACTCGGGATTTTTCACCATCCACATGCAGGTTGCGTCCACGTGGGCGTAGTCGGCCTGGATGTCGGGATACTCCTTCGCCACCTCATAAAAGACCCGCTCCCAAAGGTCGAAAGCGAAGGTCAACACGTTCGTCTTTCCGCAGAGAGTCAGCTTCTTTCGCTTGTTCCGGCGGCGGCAGAAGTCGAAAGCGTACCGGATGCACCTCTCCACGCCCATGCGGGTGTTGATCGATTCCTGGACCGCGACTTCATAAGGCGACCCCTTGCGGAGAACCCCGCCCGCGCCTGCGTACAATCCCTCGGTATTCTCGCGGACCACCACGAAATCGATGTCGTCAGGCCCCTTATCCTTGAGCGGAGTGTCCACGTTGGGATAAAGCACCACAGGGCGGAGGTTGATGTACTGGTCGAGCTGGAAGCGCAGCTGCAGGAGAAGCCCTTTTTCCAGAATGCCCGCTTTCACGTCCGGATGGCCGATGGCCCCCAGCATGATGACGTCGAACTTCTTGAGCTCATCCACCGCGCTGGGAGGAAGGATCTCTCCCGTGCGCAGGTAGCGCTCGCCGCCCAGGTCATAGTGTTCATAGTTGAACTTGAGGCCTTCTTTCGCCGCAACCGCATCGAGAGCCTTCAACGCTTCCCGGACCACTTCAGGTCCGGTGCCGTCTCCAGGAAGAACCGCAACATTGTACGTCTTATTCTGCTTCTGCTCCATAACTCCCCTGTTTCCAAATTTTTCTGGATTTGCTTGTTTCAAGGCGCCTGAGCGTGCACTGCACCGAATTAAGCCGCGCCCTTCTTGAGCTGCTTCTGCACGTATGGAATAAGGCCTCCCGCGTTCAGAAGCTCCTGCATGAAGGGGGGGACTGGCTCCGCCTTGTATTTGACGCCTTTCGTGACATTGGCGACAACCCCTTGGTCGAGGTCGACTTCCACCTCATCACCCGTTTCGATAGCGGCGACCGCCTCGGGACACTCCAGGATGGGAAGTCCGGTGTTGAAAGCGTTCCGATAAAATATGCGCGCAAAGCTCTGCGCGATCACACAGCTTACACCGACCGCCTTGATCGCGACGGGAGCATGCTCCCGCGAGGAGCCGCAGCCAAAATTCTTACCCGCTATAATGACGTCTCCGGCGTTCACTTTTCCGGAAAACGTCGCATCGGCGTCTTCCATGCAATGCGCGGCAAGGGCTTTCGGGTCCGAAGTGTTGAGGTATCGCGCAGGGATGATGGCGTCGGTGTCCACGTCATCCCCAAACTTCCATGCTTTTCCTCGAAAATTCATCATTTGTCATCCTCATTCGCAATTCATTACATATATAGAGCAAACGCCTAGAGTTCGTCCGGGTGGGCGATGCGTCCCAAAACGGCTGAGGCCGCCGCAACCGCGGGGTTGCTGAGATAGACTTCGCTCTCCGGGTGTCCCATGCGGCCCACGAAGTTGCGGTTGGTCGTAGCCACGGCGCGCTCTCCCGCCGCAAGGATGCCCATGTGGCCGCCGAGGCACGGGCCGCACGTCGGGGTGCTCACCGCTGCTTCCGCGTCGAGGAATATCTCGAAAAGCCCTTCGCGCATGGCGTCCTGGTAGATGCGTTGCGTCGCGGGAATCACGAGGCAGCGAACGTTTGGAGACACCTTCTTCCCTTTGAGGACTTTGGCCGCTTCCCGGAGGTCTTCCAGCCGCCCGTTGGTGCACGATCCGATGACCACCTGATCTATGTCCGTCTTCGGGATCTCGGAAACAGGGCGCACGTTGCCCGGAGAATGCGGCAACGCCACCACGGGCGTCAGGTTGCTTATATCCCACTCGTACACGGCGTCGTAATGGGCATCCGGGTCGCTCGCGTAGCACCTGTAGGGTCTCGCGGCTCTGTTCTTCAGGTAGGCTTCGGTCGTTGCGTCAGGAGCGATAAGGCCCGCCTTGGCGCCCGCCTCGATCGCCATATTGGACATCGTGAACCTGTCCGACATGGGAAGGGAGTCGATAGCCTCCCCGGTGAATTCCATGGCCATGTACCTGGCGCCGTCTACGCCAATCTGTCCTATCGTATAAAGGATAAGGTCCTTGCCGCCCACCCAGGGACCACGCTTGCCCTTGTAGACAAATTTAACAGAGGCGGGAACCTTGAACCACACCTTGCCCGTAATCATCGCGGCGCCGAGATCCGTGCTCCCCACGCCCGTCGAAAAAGCACCCAACGCCCCATAAGTGCAAGTGTGGCTGTCCGCGCCGATAATGACGTCGCCGGGAAGAACCAATCCCTGTTCCGGCAGCAGGGCGTGTTCCACGCCCATACGTCCTACCTCGTAGAAATGAGGCAGACCCTGCTCATGGGCAAAATCCCTGAGCATCTTGACCTGCATCGCGGAGGCGATGTCCTTGTTGGGTGCAAAATGATCGGGAATGAGAGCGACCCTCTCGGGATCGAACACTTTCTTGGCTCCGGCGCGCCGGAATGCCTCGATAGCCAGGGGAGCGGTGATGTCATTGCCCAAGGCGAAATCAACACGCGCTTCAATCAGCTCACCGGGATGCACTTCCGCTTGATCTGTATGCGCCGCCAGAATCTTCTCACTTATTGTCATCGACATTCTTGCTTCTCCTTCAACCACCGGCTGGCCGTTCGATGAAGTAAACTTGCGCCGGCATTGCCCAGCAACTCATGCACTGCCGCCTTGCACTGCCGCCTTGCACTGCCTAAGAATTAGAACACTCCGAATCACCAAGAACTTTCCAAGAAGCGCGGCTCCCCGGCGCCGTCTCCCCCAACCGCAGACAAGCCGCGACCTCCAGAAAACCTTGCAAAATCCGAAGCTCATAACTGTAGGATAAAACAAATCAGAAAACAAGCGCGAAAAAGGAATTTTTATGCATCCATTGCCCACCTATTTCAAAATGATAGCCTTCTCCGGACACATTTCCTGGCAGCAGAAACAGGTGATGCATGAGTCGGCGTCCACCACCGGAGTATTGGCGCTTCCCATCGACAGGGCCGACACTGCGCAGTGGTCGACGCAAAGGCCGCACCCAATGCACTTTTCTGAATCGACCTGTGGGCGAAGCTTCGTGCGCGCAAACATCATCTCCAGCAAAGCGGGATTGCCGATTACAGCCTCGCCACCGAGCGGAGGAAGTCTGAAATTCGGAATCGGCTTCAACTCCCCTATGACGTCCAGCATGCTCAAGTCGTAATCCCCCAACCCCGCTTCCTTTGCTTTCTGGAGGAAACGCAGCTTTCCCGGGTCGCACCCCATCATCGTCGCTACGACGGCATCCATGGCAACCGCGTTATCGGAGGCCAGCAGCAGCCCAATATCGTCCCGAAGGTCGGGCGACGCGGGACCATTTCCCTCCATGCCGACCACCGCATCCATCACGAAAAAATCCGGAACGCGCAACTTAAAAACATCGACCACCGCTTCGTGAAATCTGTAGGGATTTCCTGCGGCCTTGTGGAGCATCGCCTTCTGTGCGCCCGGCAGAATCCCGTAACTGTTCTTTATGGCGCCTGACAGCACCGTCAGGCCATGCGTCTTGAACCTGGGCAGGCTGATAATGAAGTCTGCGTCCAGCACGGCCTTCGACAGGCTGACCACCGGCATAAACTCCTCGTTGAAGGGAACCTTCACGGAGTCATCCCCGATATTTTTAAAATAGCCCTTCGATGCGTCCATTAATCCGGTCTTGTTGAAGACTTCCTCGTTCGCGCCATAGTCGAACACCCCCGGGTTGTCGCCGACGATAATCGAGGCGGGTCCGAGGGATTCCACCTTCTCCACGACAGCGCGAAGCACAGCGGGGTGCGTCACGATGGCCTCTCTCGAATCGGAGGCCCTCAAGGCGTTCGGCTTTATGAGCACCTTTTTTCCCCGAACATCCGGGCGAAAAAGCTCGAAAGCCTTGTCTACCGCGTCGCGGACATTTTCATAGCTCGCAGGATGGATCATCACTCTTGGCTTTGGCATGATTTCCTCCCATTCTCCCCTTTTGTCAGGCGCTTCATCCCTAAACGCCATCCAGCCCGACGCTCCGTTGATCTTCCACAGAGCAACCTTTCTTTCGAGCGCTCCATTGGCGCTCACAATGCTGAAAATCATAAACAAATATTCTCTCCTTGACCAGCATGAGCATGGTCACAAACTTCCAGGCGAACGCAACGCTCCTGGCCAAATGAGGCGCCACCGCTTTCAAGGAGTTGCAGCTGCGCCCGGATAGCGCCCCCTCCGACGCTTTCCAGCCCAGAGCTTACGGGCTTGAAAATTCTCCCATTTCCATTAAGCTAAGAAATTGTCCGCAGCGTGCTGCGGACAAGAAGGGAAACGCCCAACAGGCCTCCGGCTTTGGCCGACGGGCTGAAGCCCACCGTTTCTTGGAGGAACAGTGCAATGCCGCGAACGATATTGGACGTCAGGGAGCTGCAAACTTCTTTTTTTTCGGAAAGAGGCGTTGCTAAGGCCGTTGACCGAGTGAGTTTTCGTATTGGCGAAGGAGAGGCGCTGGGAGTGGTTGGAGAATCTGGATGCGGAAAGAGCGTGACAGCCCTTTCCATCATGCGGCTCGTTCCCCGGCCCCAGGGTGCAATCGTCGGAGGTGAAATTGTTTTCAAGGGGCGGGATCTCCTCACGCTCTCACAGGAAGAGATGCGGCGGATAAGGGGCGAAGAGATTTCAATGATTTTCCAGGAGCCAATGACCTCGCTCAATCCCGTGTTCCGAGTTGGCGACCAGATCGCGGAGGTCATCACCGAGCACCAAAGAATCGGCAAGCGGGAAACGAGTGAGCGGGTTGTCGAACTCTTGCGCCGGGTGGGCATCCCCTCCCCCGAGAGGCGCGTCCACGATTATCCCCACCAGATGAGTGGCGGCATGCGCCAACGTGTGATGATCGCGATGGCCATCGCCTGCAACCCGCACCTCCTGATAGCGGACGAACCGACCACGGCGCTCGACGTAACCATCCAGGCACAGATTCTGGATCTGCTGCTCCAGCTCAAGGAGTCGACGGGAACCGCCATCATGCTTATTACCCACGACCTTGGAGTCATTGCCGAAAACGTGGAGCACGTTGTGGTGATGTATGCGGGACGCATCATCGAGGAGACAAGCGTTGAGGATCTTTTCAGAAATCCCCTGCACCCGTATACGCAGGGCCTCATGCGCTCCATTCCAAGGTGCGCCGCATCGGAGGGGGCCAAACGGCTTACAGCGATCAAAGGGGTCGTCCCCAGTCTCTACGCCCTTCCTCCTGGTTGCAAATTTAGCGATAGATGCCCCCACGCGTTCGATCTATGCTTTGAAAGAGAGCCGGAGCTTATCGCGCATAAGGAAAATCATGTGGCGCGCTGCTGGCTTTATGGAGAGCGAAGTGTGGCTCCAGTCGCGTCGTTGTCGGTGGAGCAGGGGAAATAATGCGGAGTGGAAATTCAAGCGCAGTCGAAGGCGCGCGCAAGACGCATAGTATGACGCAAGAGGCGGCAATGGAACAAACAATGGCACTGGCGCGGCAGAAGGTGAATCAAAATTCGGCGGACGATGGTCTGGTGGTCCTGCGGAACATAAAAAAGCATTACCCGCTCTCCGGAGGTTTTTTTGGGCAAGCCAGAGGCTGGGCCAAGGCAGTGGACGGCGTTGACCTAGCCATACCTCGGGGCAGGACGCTCGGCTTGGTGGGCGAGAGCGGCTGCGGAAAGTCCACACTCGGACGGGTCATCCTGAGACTGGAGGAGCCAACGGAGGGCGCCGTTCTTTTCGATGGTCAGGATCTCGCGCGACTCTCGCGCGAAGACTTGCGCAAAATGCGCAGACGCATGCAGATCATTTTTCAGGACCCCTACTCATCCCTCAACCCCAGGCAAACTATCGGGCGCATCATAGGCGAGGGTTTGGTGATCCATGGCATCGGGACTCCCGCAGAACGCAACGAGCGTGTACGAAGCCTCATGGAAACCGTTGGGCTGCGCCCGGAGCAGTTCTCCCGCTATCCCCACGAATTCAGCGGCGGTCAAAGGCAGCGCATCGGCATCGCCCGCGCCCTTGCCTTAAACCCAGAGTTTGTGATTTGCGACGAACCCCTCTCGGCGCTCGACGCATCGATCCAGGCGCAGATAATTAACCTCCTGCAGGATTTGCAGGAAGAACGCAGCCTCACCTACCTCTTTATTTCCCACGACCTCTCGGTTGTCCGTCATATCAGCGACAGGGTGGCGGTCATGCATTATGGGCGCATAGTGGAGCTTGCGGATAAGGATGAACTGTATGGCAACCCTCTTCACCCCTACACGCGAACTCTCCTGAACGCTATCCCCATCCCTGATCCAACCCACAAGAAAGTGCGCCATCCCTTGTCGGCGGTGGTTTCGACGGAAGCCCCCTGTCTCTCGACTGCTGGATGCGGCTATCAGGGGCGGTGCCCCGAAACGGACGATAAATGCCGGACCGACTTTCCACCTCTGGTCAGGGTGAACTCCGGCCACTGGGTGCGATGTCATCACGCGGGAGCAACGGCCGGAGCGCTTTAGCGCTCTTTTGCAGTGGAAACCCGGTATGCCAACCTGCAGTTGCTTTTGTGAGGAGCAATAACGGGAGCGGCGTGGAAAAAAAGTCGAAGCCGGCTGATGGATGACAAGAAGGGCCGGCCGGTGGACCGGCCTCTTCGTGCATTACTGATTCTGATGTCTTACGATGTCTTGTATTGCTCCGGCGATCTTGCTGAGCGCCCCGAGCCGCTCCTTGGCCTTTTCGAGATAGGGCAGCGCCTCCGGGTTTTGGCTCTGTCCAAGGGCCTGAGCCGCCCAGTTGACCACGTAGGGATTTTCATGCTCCGTAAGCCGGGTCAGGATTGCAAAGCTCTCCGGCGTTCTGATAGCGCCAAGCACCATGATAATGCCCACCTTCATTTCATCGAACGCGGAATTTTCCTTCAACACTTCATCGAGAAATGGCACGATGCGCTCGCCCATCGTTTCCAGGTGGCTCAAACACTTCTGCGCGAAGAACGGAAATCTGAACATCGACAATTCGGCTAGCAGACGTACACAGTCATCGGTTCCGTATTCATTCAGGAGGTCTGGAACGAACAGACTCGCCCACGAAAACTGGTATGTGAGCGGCAACAGGTAGGGAATGGCCTTGGGACCCGCATTTGCCAGTTCCCGCAGCGCCGGCGCAAGCGCTTCCTTGCGCATCGCATATCCTTCCTCCTGTTTGCCCGGAAAGCGGTGCATGTCGTTGGCCGCTTTCAGCTTGTCAGCCAAGGCCAATAAATAAGGGTTGTCGCCCCGGGGAAACGCCTGACGATACGCCCTGGCCCGTTGCATGATCCAGAACCGCTCAAGCCAAGTGGACGGGGAGTAAAAGTATACGAGATTCTTCTGGTCTTCCCCTTCCCTTTTGTGGCGCCCATTCTCCTGATAGAAAGTCCTCTCCTCGAGTGCAACCTGCCAGCGCTCGCGGCACTTCACAAAAGCGTCGTCATACTTGCCCTTGGCTATCAGGGTTGAAACAAGGATATCGTAGAGGCGGTCGTCTTCAGGATAGACCTTCAGGAGACGCTCGGCAAGGCGCTGCGCCTTATCGAACTCCTGGGTGAATATAAGATCGAAGCCCTTCTCGACCTCTTTCTCAAGCTTCTCCTGGTTCTTGGCCCGCTCTTCCATCTCCTCGAGGCGGTCTTTCGGAATATGTTTCCTCGCCTCTTCATGCTTGGCAAGGCAGCACTTCTTGTATTTCTTCCCCGAGCCGCAGGGGCACGGTTCGTTGCGGTTCACCTTCCGAAAAATGAGCTGATCGGTCAGCGCCGCCTGCCGGAGCGACTTCTGGTACTCCCCAAGTCTCTGGTCCAACTCCGCGCGCGAGATGGAATACTTGGAGCAAATGGAGTCTGGATCTCCACCTTGGAGGAATTCCATAACCGGCTGTAGAGGATTATGCACGGTGGTCGTTTTCATATCTTCATTAGTTGCCATAACATTCCTTTCCAACGCTGAACTTGCTGGTGCATGAAGCCAGGTTGATCTCGAAATCGCATAACAGGAGCGGGCTGCCAAGTCTCACTGCGATTAGCCTGCGGCCCATCCTCCGCACGCCCATTACTCGTCCCACCTCGGGCTTCGCACACGCAATTTTGGCCTCCGAGCAGGCATGCATCCCCTCCCCAAAGGCAGGCAGGTTCTATCATCTTTTACACAATAAGTCAAAGAATCGCTTGGCTTTTGCCTGACGAGAACGGAGCCGGGAACCTACCGCAACTGCGCGGTTGCATTCCGTGGCGGCTTGACGGTAATATAAGACATGTAAGGGTGAGGCAAACAGGGTGCTAGAAGGATAGGTGCATGAAAACAACTCCTGACGTTGCAGAAGGGCTCTCCGCAAGCCTGGAGGATTACCTGGAGGTGATCTTTCATCTTGAGCAGGCTAACAGAGTTGCGCGAGCAAAAGATATAGCCGATCAGATGCACGTTCAGCGCGCATCAGTGACCGGAGCGCTGAAAGCGCTGGCCAGCAAGGCGTTGATAAATTACAGCCCTTACAGCTACATAACCCTCACCCCTGATGGTAGGGAAGTCGCCCGCGAAATAATCCACCGGCACAATACGCTAAAAGATTTTTTCATCACAGCCCTTCAATTGGACCCCGAACAGGCCGAAGCCAATGCCTGTCGAATAGAACACGCCATCGATCCCCTCGCGATAGAGAAGCTGGTTCAATTCGTCGAATTCATTAAGAATTGCCCGCGAGCAGGGAGCGACTGGTTCGACGCATTCTCGCGCTATTGTCAACGAAACGCCATGCCGACAAACTGCGAGCGCTGTCTCAAGGATTGCCTTGAAAAAGTCGCCCCCCATCCCGAGCGAAAGAAGGTTTAATCCGCTCTCGCGGATTCTTTGTTTTGGCTGGCCGACTGCACTGCCAAGTTCAATATCGCGGAGCTTTCCCGGTATGCCTGCCGGCAAAAATCTCCCAGGTGCTCCGCGCTTCGCTCGAAGTCGCTCACAAAGGCATTCAGATCCTTGGCGTCGCACCACTCTTCATACAGGTTCAAACCGGACCGGAATTTTTCTATGAGTTCTTTCGTGTAGGGATTCATTTGTGTGATGGCGGAATACAGTAGCCCGTTTTGCGCAAAGATCCTGCCAAGAAGGCTCATCTCAATGCGATAGCTGGGGCTCGTGTATTCCAGGGTCTCTTCGATGTTAACGTCCAAGTCTCGGAGAATTCTTCCGGTCAGCATGGTTGTCATGTGAAAGAGCACCTGTATGATGCTCATCATCCGATCATGCTCCTCGGGCGCGCTCTCTTTGACCCGCATTCCGGCTCCCGTGAAGAGGCCGCGCAGGCGCGTCCAGTCCTCGCCGTCGATCCGCGCGGGACAGGCCACCATAGTCTGCCCCACAAAAGATGAGGTGCGTCCACCGAACATCGGATGGAGGCCCACCACCGATGCCCGGGAGCATAGCATCTCTCTTACTGGGCCTGTCTTTAAACTGGTGAGGTCCATGAGAAGTTGATCCGGCCGGGCAAGAGGGGCAAGTTCCCTGATGATCGCCTCGGTTTCATGCAACGGCACGGCGAACACCACTACATCGGATGTTTGTATGACCTCTTCGTTCGTCACCTCTGTTGCGCGGTCCGCCACCTCTACGACATATCCCTGGTTTCGGAAAAACTGGGCGAACATGCCGCCCATCTCTCCCAGTCCCCCGATCACTCCGAGCCGCGCGCCGGGGCCCCATCGGCGCGCCGAGGCTCCTTTTTCATCCCGGGAATGTTCGGTCATACTCTTCTCTGGCGTTATTTCAACTTTTCTTTCGGCCATTTCAAGCGTCTCTCTAGAGTTCACGATCAACTGCCTCGGCCACTCGTCGCAATTCATTGAGCATCGATGCAAACGCTGCGGGACGGAGGGACTGCGGCCCGTCGCTCCATGCCTCTTCCGGGCGCACATGCACTTCCACGAGGAGTGCATCGGCCCCTGCCGCGACGGCCGCGCGGGCCACCGCAGGAACGAGGTCCACCCTTCCAACCGCATGGCTCGGGTCGACCACCACGGGAAGATGCGTCAATTGTTTGAGCAGAGGAATGGCGCTTATGTCCAGGGTGTTGCGCGTTTCGGTCTCGAAGGTGCGAATTCCGCGTTCGCACAGAATAACCTTCTCATTGCCTTGTGCGAGGATGTATTCCGCGGACATCAGGAACTCATTGATGGTGGCGCTCATGCCACGTTTGAGGATTACTGGCTTGTCTATGTTTCCCACTTCTGTAAGTAGCCTGAAATTTTGCATATTTCTCGTTCCGATCTGAACGATGTCTGCGTACTTGCAGACAAGAACAGTGTCCCGAGGGTCCATCAACTCGGTCACAACCAGCATCCCGGTGCGCTCCCGCACGTCCGCGAGGTATTTGAGGCCCTTCTCCCCCCACCCTTGAAAACTGTATGGAGACGTTCTCGGCTTGAAGGCTCCACCGCGTAGGAAATGAACGCCTAACGGGGCTAGTTCCACGGCGATTTCCTCTAGAACCTCGCGGCTCTCTACGGCGCATGGCCCTCCAACCATCTGGATCTTTTTACCCCCGATTTCATGCCCTCCCACATTTATGACCGTGTTTTCAGGCTTGAACTCCCGGCTCACCAATTTGTAGGGTTTTAAGATGGGCAGAACGGTCTCGACTCCCGGCAGAGATTCTAGGGGCACATCCCGCAACGTCCTCTCGTCGCCTATTGCGCCGACTATAGTGCGATGCTCGCCTTTGGAAACATGCGTTCTTAAACCTAAGTCTTCCAGACGTCTGACGATTCTGTGCAGATCTTCTTCTTCGTGACCGGGCTTCAATACAATAATCATGGGACAAAACCTCCATTTGAGTAAATCGATTCGTTCGGCTCCCAAAATCGAAGAGGCCGGGGAGAAGTTCTCCCACGGCCTCGAGGCTTTGCCCCGTAATAAAAAAGCCGTGGGACCCTTGGGCGCCCACGGCTTTGACTCTTCCTCAGCACTACGCTCCTACGCGCACACCCCTGCGTCCCTCCGCGAATAATCGCAGTAATAATAATAGCAATAATAGTAGAAGGACTGGAACATGCGCTTTCACTCCGTGTCTATGATTTCTTTCCAACGCCATAAAAATCTAAAACAAAGAATCTGTCAAGATATTTTTTTCCACTCTTGAATAATGCCCCGAATGTGCTATCCTAGTCGAGAAAATTGTCTGGAAAATGAACATGATTCCCAGTGAACCCTATTAGATTATTTTGTCCACGGCCGATTCCCTATGGATATGTTTTCACGATTATTGGTTATCGACGACGAGCCCTTGACTCTAGATCTTATAGTCGAGAGGCTCAAGGAAGAGGGATATGCGGTCGATGTAGCTTCCAGCGGGGCTGAAGCCAGCAGCAAAGCGCAGCAGCATGGCTACGATGTGGTCCTGACGGACCTTGTCATGCCGGGTATGGACGGGATGGAAGTTCTGGACTATTTCAACAAGAACCATCCCGAGGCCATCACCATAGTTTTGACAGGCTACGGAACCATCGAAACCGCTGTAGAGGCCATGAAACGGGGGGCGTTTGATTACCTGACAAAACCGGCGAAGCTGGATGAAATCCTTCTCGTACTCCGGCGCGCCCAGGAGCTCAGGGCCCTAAAGACCGAAAATGTCCTGCTGCGCTCTCAGCTTCAGGACCGATACCGATTCGACCGCATAGTCGGACAAAGTCGCCCCATGCAGGCGCTTTATCGCATGGTCGAGCGCGTCTCGGGGACAGACTCCACCGTCCTCATTATGGGGGAGAGTGGCACGGGAAAAGAGTTGATTGCTAATGCCATCCACTACAACAGCGAACGGCGGGACAAGCCTTTTATTCCGATCAATTGTGGAGCCATTCCTGAGGAACTCCTTGAAAGCGAGCTTTTCGGGCATGAAAAAGGAGCTTTCACTGGCGCTGTCAAAGATAGGCGTGGGCGTTTCGAGCTGGCGCACCAGGGAACGATCTTCCTGGACGAAATAGGAGAAATGAGCGCCAAGCTCCAGGTCAAGCTTTTGCGCGTCCTCCAGGAAAAGAAATATGAAAGGATCGGAGGCTCCCGCACTATCCACGTGGACGTCCGAATAATCGCGGCAACAAACAAGGATATGGAAAAAGCAGTGGCCTCCGGAGAGTTCCGTGAAGACCTGTTCTATCGTCTGAACGTTATTCCGATCCATGTCCCCCCGCTCAGAGAGCGCAACGGGGATGTCCCCATGCTCGTGCAGCATTTCCTGAAGCAGCATTGCGAAAAGAAGAGCATCCCCCTCAAGAAGTTCTCTCCTCCCGCCCTCGACACCCTGGAGCGATACGATTGGCCGGGCAATGTGCGGGAGTTGGAAAACGTTATCGAACGGCTCGTCATCCTAACCGAAGGACAGGAGATCCAGGTGGAGGATCTTCCTCCGCGCATACGTGAAAAGCAATCAACCGGGCCCTACACCCAGCTGGAGGTGGGCGACGAGGGCATCGACCTCAAGAAGATCCTTGATGACCTGGAAAATCGCCTCATTATTGAAGCCCTCCAGAAGGCGGGAGGAGTCAAGAATAAAGCCGCTCAACTCCTCGGCCTGAACCGCACCACGCTGATCGAAAAAATGAAGAAGAAAAAAATCAACTTCCCGGGTGCGCTGATCTAGAACCCCGTGGATTCTCCTTCACTGGACCTTAGACCGTCCATCGAAATGGCGGAAAAAGAAAGCCCAACGAATGCAGCGTGAAAAGCGGAGAGCCGGAGGACTCCCCGTCGCCCCTTCATTATCAACCCGCCTGTCGGATGATTTTGACCGCGCAAAGCTTGCCGCACATGCTGCAAGCTTCCTTATCTTCCGCAATGCGCATGCGGCGTTTCACCAACTCTGGATCCACCGCTTCCCGAATCACCCCTTCCCAGTCAAGCTTTTGCCTGCACTCTGACATTCTCCGGTCCGAATCCGTTGCACCGGGCAATCCCTTTGCGATATCCGCGACATGGGCTGCGATCCTCGCGGCGATCACTCCGGCATGGACGTCTTCCGTGTTCGGGAGCCCAAGATGTTCGGCAGGGGTCACATAACAAAGGAAGTCTGCTCCGGCGGCTCCTGCAAGCGCCCCTCCGATTGCTGACGTGATGTGGTCCCAGCCCGGCGCAATATCAGTAGGCAAAGGTCCTAGTATGTAGAAAGGCGCTTCGTCGCAGACGCGCTTCTGCAGACGAACGTTCGCGTCGATTTGCGACAGCGGAACATGTCCAGGACCTTCTATCATGACTTGCACTCCCCTGTTGCGGGCGCGCCGAGCCAACTCGCCGAGTATCAGCAGTTCTTCGATCTGCGGACCGTCTGTTGCGTCCATGATAGCGCCTGGGCGAAAGCCATCTCCCAAGCTCAGAGTGACGTCGTATTTGCTGGCAATATCAAGAAGATCATCAAAATGCTCGTAAAGCGGATTCTCCTTGCGGTGCTTCTTCATCCAGTAAATATGGATGGACCCGCCGCGACTGACGCACGGCATGATGCGTTTGTAGGACTCAAGCCGCTTCACGCTGGCCTGCGTCACTCCACAGTGCACCGTGATGTAATCGAGTCCCTCGCTGCACTGTCTCTCGATGCTTCGCAGAAGCATGTCCGCATCCATGTCGTCGAGCGAGCGATTGCTGTTCACCAATTCCTTTGCGACAGTGTAGATTGGGACCGAACCGACCATGACGGTTGAATTGTCTAGATAGAAACGACGAAGGTTCTGGAGGTCTCCTCCCGTGGAGAGATCCATTATTGAATCTGTTTTGGCGGCCAGCGCCGCCTGCAACTTGGCGCCCTCAAGATCAGGATCGCAACACTCGCCGCTAGTTCCCAGGTTGGCGTTTACCTTTGTCTTAAGCCCCGCTCCGATAGCCCGCAAGAGGGGAAATGAGTGGTTTTTGTTCTTCGGCAGGACGGCCTTCCCGGAAGCGATGAGTTCTCGCAGTTGCTCTGCGGTGATTGGTTCTCCCTCCACCGCCTTTTCCATTTCTTTGGTAATGACGCCAGCGCGTGCAAAATCCAGTTGTGTGCTCATTGTTTTATTCTTTCTCCAGTCCCTGGGAAAACGAAGGCTCTTGACGGGTCTTATGGATGCACCGGGCGGTCGGAGGCAAGGCCAAAAGCGAAAGGCCGCTCCGGAGAACGGCCCTTGAAATATCATTTTCAGCTCACCGATTCCTCCGCCAGTATAACCTGGGTCAGGTTCAAAGGGTATGATCTCAGCTTTCGCGTGGAAAGCACCCCTTCGGCATCAATTGTTCGTCACCATCCAGTCATGTCGTGGATCCTCGGCGTCATTAATCTTACGAACACTCTGAACCCCACTGAGTCGGTTACAGGTGCCCCAGAATACGCATGCGTTCATTTGCGGCATCGATGCGCTCTTCCTCCAGGCCAGCCCTGAGGCGCCGCAACGCCTCCAGTTCATTCAAAACCGCCTCGCGAACCCCTGTGTCTCCCCCGCCATCGAAAGCGCTTAGGCGGCCTTTCACTTCTCTTGCCTTGAGAGACGCCTCTCGGATGCGAGCTAATACATCTTGTTCCCTGGGGGTAAAGATGCCGGATCTCTGCGAGCATGTACTATATTCATTTATACTATCATGACCGGTCGACTTGCTGCAACAGCAATCGTATCCCACACTCTTGAAGATATCGCCATATGTCGTCATGGTCGCCTCCCCTGTCGCCCTGCGGATCAATCCATGTTGGCAACTGTGTTTGAACCTTAAAACTCTTCGCTTGCTTTTTTTAAAATAATACTTGGCGCTGATGTTTTAAAGAGGGGTTGCTATGTAATCCGTGAGGAATTTGTGGATTGCGCATCGATTCTCAAGCACCGCCGAGCCGGCAAAGAGTTATTGCTTTTTTGAGAGGCAAGAGCATTGGAGGGGCATGTGAGGAAGATGCTTAAGGAATCGAAGGCGGCGATTCAGGCCATTAAAAAAGGCGGCTGCCGAACAGAGTCCAACCGAAACTGAAGATGCTAGAGCGGTCTCAACCGAACAAGTCACCAGTGATTTTCAGGATGCGCCCGCGCATTCTTCGCAATGCCACAGGCAGCAGAGAATGCGCAGGCGATCTTTCTGTCCGCTCAAGTTCATGCAACACACCGAAGACGCACCTCCTTTTCAACCTAGAAGCCTTGTGCAGGCGTAAGACAAATTGTTCTGTACTTGCAACCGTATTGATCGCAAAAATCGGAAGCCTTGGCAAAACAATCGAAGTTTCCCTCCTGCTTTTGCTGCTTCCGGTATAGAGGCGTCAAGGCTATCTTGAGACAGTCCGAGCAGAGACCATGCGAATATCCATCGATCTCCGGAGTCCCTTCCCCCCAAATTTTCAGGCAGTGTATGCATTGGTACTTCATTGTACACCTCGATTCCACCGACTTTCAGGCGACTCCATGATGCGGAGAGCTACTCTTATTTGTCCCACCATGATCGGCAACCGGCGCCCATCCCACTTAGTTCGATTCCTTGAACTTTGCCTTATTTATATGCAATATGCCGGCCATTGTGAACTTGGTGCATAATAAACGTTATTGTGTAATAGAATCAATAAAATATAATCTGATGCACGATTACCGCCTCCCTATGCCCGTTGCCAATACGTGGCAATTCCTGCAAGGCAGGACCAAATTCTTGCACTCGCCACATAAATGTCACCTCAATTTGACACGGTCATTTATGCGTCCGATGTTTGACGCTGGAATGCTGTCATGAAACGGCTATGCGCTCCTCAGCCGAAATCATTCTGCCGATAGATCGTGCTCTGGTCCGGAGGAGAGGAAATTTCGCAGGCTGTATCGAACATTGTTGATGTTCAATTTTTTCCGGATATTCTTGCGGTGCGTCCTTACTGTACTCGTCGAAATGCTCAATTGCCGTGCTATTTCCTCCGTGGAAACGCCATTTTTTATCATGGAGGCAATTCTCAGTTCAGTGAAGGAAAGGGAGGTGGCAATCCTCGCGTCTGTGTGAAAACTCGATGTGAGGTCTTCTATTAGCCTCACGAGCATACCTAGCTCAGTCTCAAAACTATTGGGACCCTTTAGTCTCTTCAGTTTATCGATAATAGGCCCTATCACTGTTTTCAGTCGTAAAGCGATCTTTTTCTCGGCCTCCTCCCGCTCCCGTTCAAAATTTCTGGCCAGAAGAGCAAGCGCTTTGTTTGTTTCCATCAGTTGGCTATTGAGATGCTCGAGTCCTTCCTTATGGGCCATCAACTCCGTTTGGCTCAATTTCAGTTCCTCATACGACCTTTTCAGCTCTCGCTCTCTTTCCACTGCGTCGAGGGCGCGTGATATGGTATAATATAAAATTTCCGACTGAAAGGGTTTTTCGAGGAAATCAAAAGCGCCCATCTGAAGCGCCCTGATTGCGGTTTCCTTGTCCGCATAACCTGTCATCATTATTATCTTGGCGTCGGGGCATAGCGCCTTGATCTTGGGGATTAATTCAAAGCCTGTCATTTTAGGCATTTGTATGTCCAATAGAAAGACGTCGCATGGCTCCCCCATCTTGTCCGGAGTCACCAATTCGGGAGCGGTGGTGGACTCGACGTCCATGCCCCAGGAGTCGATGAGCCTTGTCAGGCTGCGGCAGATTTGCTCTTCATCGTCTACAATAAAAACGCGGGTCTTTCCGGGATAATCCATACCCATCACTCCACTTTTCTATCGTATAACAACTCCGTATGACTATGCGGAAACATGTCGGAACGATATATAAATCCCGCAGCGTGCGAATCCGCTAATAGAAAAAGGCGATAATGCCAACCTTAGCAAGCTCCGCCGAATTGCAGCCGCCTACGGCTGCGCCGCAAGAGAAATGTTGAGCCCTTTGTGAAAAGACTGTGAGGATTGACATCTTTAAGGATGAACCGAGTAAAATCGAGTGTGTGCATCCAAACTTCTTATGGGGGTCCACCTTGACGCCCATGACATGTAAAATATATTTTACACCTTTGCGCCGTCATGGAAAAGAGAAATCGACTATGGGGTCTATTGGATTAGACAATTTTCCCATCAAGAACTCGTGGAAGTATCCTTTCCAGTTCTTCCATCCGGAATGGCTTGGTTATAGCCGCCTTAAAACCATATTCCCTATAATTTGCGATGATGGGATCATGGAAATATCCGCTTGAAATTATGGCATTTACATTCTTGTCCAGTTCCAGAAGCCGCTTCATCGCCTCTCCGCCCCCCATGCCGCCCGGAACTGTGAGGTCCATCAACACCACATCGAAACGCTCGCCGCGCTTCAACGCCTTTTCATAAAAAGCCACCGCCTCTGAACCTTCTCCTGCGCATTCCACCTCGTACCCTACGTATGAAAGCATCATCCCTAGCGTCGTCCGAACGCTCTCCTCATCATCCATAATGAGTATCTTGCCTTTTCTGGAGGCGGGTGCTATTTCCAAAGGTCTTTCAATCACGATCTCCCTCGGGGAAGCCGGAATATAAACGTGAAATACGGTTCCTTCACCCTCCTTGGATTCCACCGTGATGCGCCCCTCATGGTTAGCTATGATGGAATATGAAGTCGCAAGTCCGAGTCCCGTTCCTTCGCTCTTCGTGGTGAAGTAAGGATCGAAAATCTTCTGCAGGTCTTCCTCCGAAATGCCAACTCCCTGATCCTCGATGGAAATTCTGACGTAGCTCCTCTTCACTCCCAGATGCGATGGAGCCTCGACGTCGTTCACGTTCTCCGCTCGCACCACGACCACCCCTCCGTTAGGCATGGCCTGCTGAGCATTCAGCGCCATATTGCTGATGACTTGGCTTATCTGGCCTTCATCGACTTCCACGGGCCAGAGATCCTCGGGCACATGCAGTTCACAACGGACATTTGAGCCGCTTAGCATGAAGGAGGCCGAGTCTTTGATGATATCTGCAATAGAGGCGGTCTTTCGCACCGGAGCCCCTCCCCGGGAGAAAGATAGCAGTTGCTCCGTAAGGTTTTTCGCCCTGTAAGAAGCTTTCTCCGCCTCCTCCAGACGCTCCGCCGCGTCCCCTCCAGAACGCATCACCATTTTGGCGAGTGACAGATTCCCAATGATAGCGCTAAGGATATTATTGAAATCGTGAGCTATTCCGCCAGCTAAAACTCCTATGGACTCCATTTTCTGAGCCTTGGCGATTTCCTTTTCCATCTTCAAGTTTTCGGTTTCATCCTTAAAGATCAGAACGACGCCGATAAAGTCCCCTTGCCGGTTCCGTATTGCGGAAAAACTAACGGAAACCACGCGTTCATCACCATCTCTGGAAATTAGAACGGGCTGGCTCTCGATTTCCACTCCGGTTTCTTCTCTCACCTGTTCGATTAAATCCATATATTGTTGCTTAGTCTTTGGGTGGACTAGGCGGAAGATTTCAGTGAGGGATCTGTTTATAGCCTCATTCTCGCCAAAGCCGGTAAGCTCCTCCGCGATTCCGTTTATCAGAATCACATTGCCTGTTTTGTTGGTGGCTATGACTCCCACCCCGATGCTGCGCAGCGTCACTGCAAGCCGGTCTTTTTCCGCGGCTAGCGCCCGCTCCCCCTGCTTGCGCCTTGAGACGTCCCTGATGATGCTCTGCACCATGCCAGAGCCAACATCGACAATTCTTGAGCTGATATCCGCATCGATTAGTCGCCCATCCTTGTGCTGGAGCTCCACCTCGAGTCTTCCACCCTGCTCGTTCTGCCACATAGTCTTTACAGCGTCTGTAGCGCCATCCGGAGCGTTCCTTGGAAGGAGCCGCAGCATTGAGAGTTGCCCGAACTCTTCTTGGGCATACCCCAGAAGTTCCACCGCCCGTTGATTCGCTCTCAGGATCTTTCCCTCGAGATCATGCAGCACAACCACGTCGTTGGAATATTCAAAAAGACACTCATACAGATCGGAAGAGCGTCGTGTAGGGAAAGAGTGTAGATCTCGGTGGTCG
>CALFXO010000106.1 GCA_937958025.1 uncultured Syntrophobacteraceae bacterium | reverse complement strand
GGCTCTTTTAGAACAACGATGCAAGGATAATGCGGTTCTTTCATGAGAGGCGGTTTCCGCTTACCGGCGTCCTAGCTGAGCCGTCGTTTCAAAAAAGCCGCACCCTTCTTCATTGCTGCTTGCCACGCAAGTTTATTGGCGGATTCTCTATTTTCATGCTATTCTTGAAATGTTGGCTGCAGCAATCGGCCACATTGACGCACATTAGGATCACACCACCACATCCGCAGCCCCAGTGCGGCATGCGGGAAAGGAGCGGTGAAATGCTCAAGGCCAAGAACATCATGTCAAGAGACATCATCACGGTCACTCCGGATACGGAAATCATCCGGGCAGCTCAGATTATGCTCGAGAAGCACATCAACGGCCTGCCAGTGGTGGATAAGAAAGGGAAACTGGTTGGCATCGTGTGCCAAAGCGATCTGGTCACGCAGCAACGCGAGTTTCCTCTGCCTTCAGTCTTCAACCTGCTCGGGGGATTGATACCGATAACGCCTTTCAGTGAGTATGAAAAGGAAATCAACAAGATGTCGGCGATGACAGTGGTTCAGGCCATGACGCCGGACCCCGTGACGGTGACCATCGAAAGCACCATCGAAGAAATCGCCACGCTTATGATAAAGAAGGGTATCCACACATTGCCTGTACTGGACCATGGTGAGCTGGTAGGCGTTATCGGGAAAGAAGATGTTCTGCGGACGCTCCTGCCGAAGACAGGATCGTCGCATTATACTGGTTAAGGATTAAAAATGGCATTTTTGAATGATTGAACCCTTCATTTGCTTTATCATGACCCGATTTATTGGAATTGCTATAAGGGGCTTCTCTTGCATCCATACGTCCCATTCATCAATGTTGGCAGTTTTGAATAGTTAAAGCATGGCGCGAATGGTGGGATTGAAAGTTCGATCTAGGGAGCGTTTCAAGCCGTTCGCAAAGCGCAAGAGGGTAGACCTCCCTTGGCCGCCATCGGCCTGATTCCTTTCAAGAGTTGGCATCTGCTAAGTCGCTAATAAATCACCTCATTTGATCCTGCTGCTGGTAATGTCATTGGTAGAATTCACCTTGTTGGCGTTCATTGCTGTGCAACGATGGGGCAACGAACGTGGATAGAATGACGCTGTAAAACTTCTTTATGCGTCAATGTAATGGCGATAGCGGCGCTGATGAAAAACAAAGTAAATACCATGACTTGTTTGGTAATTCGCTAGAATGATCGTCATAATCCTGACAATCTTATTGAAGTATGGAGGGGGTGCTGCCTGTTGTTGGACGTAACCGGGAAACGCGGCATTTCCTTCTGAAGAAGGAAATGCCGCGTTTCCCGAAAAACTTCCTGAACAGTGTGCTGCATCAAAAATTGTCAGACGGTCCGCCCGGCGATTAGAAGGTGCGGACGATTTCAGCAACAGGCAGGGAAAGACGCTGGCCCTTCAGCCTATTGCGATGGTGGTGTGTACCCGACGCCAAAGAGGCCTGCCCCTAGATTTAGCCGCAGGCCGTAAAGCATGGCCTGGACGGTGTTGGTTTCCACGAAAATTACGTCTCTGTCCTTCAGTTCCAGGTTGTCCGTAGACCCTTCCTGCAGATCGCTTGTATTGACCTCTATCACCTCCCGCTTTCCATCGCCAACGTAGCGCACCAATTTGACTTTGGATCGATCTGCGGTGTTGGAGAACCCCCCGGCGGCGACAATCGCCTCCTGTAGGGAGAGCTTTTCCTTGAGCGGATAGTTTCCGGGTTTGCGTACGGCGCCGTCTACATAGACCATGCCTGCTTCCGGAACATATACCACGTCTCCCCTCAGTATTTCGAGGTTCAGTTCAGCCTTGCCTTTCTTTACCAGTTCCTCCATATCCACCACAAGAGTGCCCGGTTGCCCGGTTTCCTCGTCGACGCGTTTTACTTGGACGATTTTCCCGGCCTTGTCCGTAAGCCCTTCGGCCATTGCAAGGACGTCCATAAGATGGCGGCGGGAAGGAAAGTCATAGGTGCCAGGTTTCTGCACTTCACCAAGCACTGTGACTTTCGCGCTTTGTTGCTCCTTGACGAAAATATTTACATGTGGCTCGCGTATGTATTTCTGGGCATAGAGGTCTTCTATTTTTTGCTCTGCCTCGCGCGCTGAAAGTCCCTTGACTTCGACCGGCCCCAGCAGGGGAAGCGTCACGAAGCCGCGTGCTCCGACCCGCGCCGTGGTGCTCAAGTCCTGGGATTCAAAAACAGTCACCTGAAGCAGGTCGCCCTGTCCCAATACATAGTCCGCAAGAGTCGGTTCGTTGCTGACCGAGGCGAAGAATTCGTTGTTGAGATCCTTGATTTCCTGGCTACCCTGGCTCTGCGCAGCAAGGACGTCAGCTAGGTTGGTCGTCGCCTGGGGGCCTTTGGAGACGCAGGCGGTTATGCAAATTGCGAAGATGGGGAGGAGCAGGATCGGATAAGCTTTCAGTCGCCCTGAAAAGATCGAAGGCATGCGTTTCTTCATGTCACCTGTCACCTATCGTTAAAAAATTAATGGCGATGCCCGGGGGCATCGCCATAGTTGCTGTAGCCACTGCATCTAGCGGCGCGATAAAAACCGCTGGACCTTGAACAGACTTTGAAGGTAATGGAGCAGACAATTAGAACTTGCTAAGCTGCTGCACCTCATTGCTGTCGCTCCCGGCAGTCGCCGCAACGCCAGCTCCGATTCCGACAACAGCAACCGTGCCAGCGACGATTGCGCCCGTCGTGGTGATGCCAGCTCCGGTTCCACCCGCTACCGCGGTTCCACCGGTCACTGCGCCCGTCTGTGCAAGCACGATCGGCTCGCCAGGCTGCACAACCTGCTGGGTTCCATTATAGGCAACCTTAAGCATGCCTTCGGTTACGGCCAGTTCCGTGCCTTTGTCCGTCACCGTCACGCTGCCGCGCACAAGTCCTTCGCTGCTGGCGGGGACGATAACCTGCTGGACCTGGATAACGTCAGTAGGCGTATGGAATGCCAAAGACTTGGAGTCAGCCTTGACGCCGAAATCGATGCGGCCGTTCTTCACCGCAACATCCCAACGCTCACTAGCTTCCGTGACGGCAAACACCGATTTGTCCTGCGCGACGAGCTGCAAACCATGAGCCTGCATGATGCAGTTTCCATCGCACACCATGAGCGATCCTTCCGGAACGGGAGCCTCGGACTTGATCTGCCCAACTTCTTTTCCCTCGGAAATGATGCCGATCTTTCCGTTCGGGATGATTCTGCCGGTGTTTCCGGCGATTGCTACGATAGGTTGCGCGATTAACACGGCTGCCAGTATGGGAGCAAACATCTCACCGAATTTCTTCACCTTTCCCCTCTCCTTTCCATATTTGACGATTTAATGCACAAACACCCCAATACTACTTGGGTATTCCTTAACACTCCCTATGACTTGAGTCAATGAAAAAACCAGAATGACTACCTCAGAAGAATGCTCTGCCAAAAAAACTAGTCTAATCTCCATATGGCTCATATATCAGGTTATCTTTTCAAATGCCACAAAGAAATGAATCCGTTTAAAATTTAAATCGTCATTTCTCGAATGGCAAACGTTCGACCTGACGGTCGTCTGCTATGCAAAATATAAGCCTTGCTCCTTTCTTGGGGATGCGCCCGAATTCTTGAAGTGGAATCGTCCGTTCTTATGAGCCTTTCTCTTAGTTCTGATGCTGGTTGATTGCGTCCCCTCACCATCCTGCACCTCAAAAGCGGCGCTTTGTTGGAAGTTGGCAGACTCTCTACGTCAAAATGCTTGCCCTTGCATGTGTTCCAGCTTATTATGGTTTCTTGCAAAACGCTACGTGAGGGCTGTTGATTTGCATAATTCCCCGATTTCACGAAATGTCATAATCCTTGGACCACATGTTCGTCTGGATTGCGGGCGTATGGGCAGGTTGGCCTGAATGTTGCTTCGGGCGCCAGCGTTGATTCTTCTTGCCATTCATAGCGCTTGTGATTAGAAGAGCGTATTTAAGACGAGTCAAGATGCGTGCGGCTTATCGTGAAAGTCAATGGCGGCTTCCATCCGCAGTCTGCTTTGTGTTGAGTGAGAAACAAGTCAATCGAGACTGTCATGAATCTTCTTTTTGCGGCGCAATGATCTTCAGCGTCCGCGATGCGTTGCGCCGGTGTGCGGCGTGTACTTCAAAACGTGAGGAATGCGTATGAGTGCTTTAATGGATGGCGAGAACAGAGATCAATATCCAATGCCGGTTTCCGGAGCCCAACCTCCCTCTGCGGAGGTGCGCGATTATCTGCCGGAATTCGAGGAAGCGGTTGACCTGAGAGATTATCTGGATATCATCTTCCGGCGTAAATGGCTCATCTTGACATTCATGGTGTGCGTTTTTATTACCACGCTCATTGTGACCTTTTCCATGAAGCCCGTCTACAAGGCGGATGGTCGGTTGGAATTCGCCCTTCAGGACGCGAAAGTCACCAAATTTGAAGACGTCATGGCCAGTCAGTTGCAAACAAGGGAGTTTATGCAGACCCAGGTGCAACTTCTGAAAAGCCCGTCTCTTGCACAAAGGGTTATCGATAAGCTGCAATTGGAGAAGCATCTTCTGGATGATGGAGCTGATGGAGGAAAAGAGGGACTGTTCCATAGCTGGAAGCGCATGATCAAGAAGTCCCTGCTTGGTCGTCCGGCGGATGGACAACTGGATGAAGAATTTGACGCGATGCTCAGGGAAAAGGACACTGAGGAGGCATTCTCGGAGAGACTCGACATCCAGCCGCAACGCGACACCACGATCATCGGGATTTCCTTCAACTTTACGGACCCCGCCCTGGTTCGAGACGTCGTAAACACGCTTATACAAGAGTTCATAGGCTGGCGCATGGACAGCAAAATCGATTCCGCGAGCACCGCCAAGCAGCAACTGGAAAAGCAGGTGCAAATAGCGCGGATCCAGGTTGAAAAGTCCGAAGCCGCCCTGAACGATTTTGCGCACAAAGCGGGCATCGTATCCCTTGAACCCAGATTGAACGCCGTCTATAGGCAGCTGGAAGAAACAAACAGCGCCCTGGCTGAAGCGCGGACGAGACGCATTTCAAAGGAAGCCGCATACCAGGAGGTGCAGGACGGAGATGTGTCCTCGTTGCCCAAGGTAGTGGACAGCGAACTGATCCATGACCTGCGGAAGTCGCTTGTCGAGCTTCTGGCTGAATACGAGGAGCTTAGCGCCACATTTAAGGAAGACTACCCCAAGGTCAAGACCCTCAGCGCAAAGATGCAAGATGTGGAGAAGAAAATAGCGGGTGAGGAACAGCGCATCGCCAATGCCATCAAAAAGGATTATCTCACCAGCTTAAAAGAGGAAGAGGCGCTTGCCAAGGATGCGGAGGATAAGAAACAAATGGCGTTGGCCCTGAACGATCAGGCCACCCAATATAAAATCCTTGAGCGGGAAGTGGAGACAAACAAGGAAATCCATCAGAGCCTCATGCAGCGCTTCAAGGAAATCGACGCGAATGTCGGGACAGATATCAGCAATATCCATATTATCGATTACGCCACTCTTCCCCTCTTGCCCTATAAGCCGAGGATACTCCTCAACCTCGCATTGGCCATAGTGGTTGGCCTGATCGGAGGCGTAGGTCTCGCCTTCTTGTTGGAATACATGGATAATACAATTAAGCGCCTTGACGAGATCTCCGACCGCTTCCGCATCTCGCTGCTGGGGGTGCTGCCCCAGGTGACCACGGATGAAACAACGGAGCTGGACTATATGGTGAGCACCAAGCCCAAGTCCAGTTTTTCCGAAGCGATACGAACTACGAAGGTGTCCATACAGCTCTCGAGCTCCCTGGAAAAACCGCCTAAGTTGATCCTCATAACGAGCACGAGCGCGGGTGAGGGTAAAAGCACCACGGCCTGCAACCTTGCCCAGGCGTTCGCGGCCTCTGAAGAAAAGGTCATTATCCTTGACTGCGACCTTAGGAAGCCCCGGCTGCACCGCGTGTTTGGTCCGAATGGAAAGTCCAAGGGTCTGAGCCAGTTTCTGAGCGGGATGTGTGAACAAGAAGCCATCGTCAGAGACACTAGAGTGCCTGGGTTGGACTTCATCTCCGCAGGGCCCGTACCGCCGAATCCAGCCGAGTTGTTGGCGTCTTCGCGGATGCGAAAACTGCTGAAAGCGCTTTCAGAGCAATACGACAGGGTGATCGTTGACGGTCCTCCTGCGGCGGGATTTGCTGATGTCCTTGTGCTCGGCAACCACGTAGACGGCGTCATACTCGTGAGCACGTTGGGGCAGACCCACAGGGAGGCCCTTCGTGTGTTCCGCAGAAGCATCCACAATGTGAACGGGCGTCTGCTGGGCTGCATAGTGAACAAATTCAACGTCACTTACCGCTATGGGAATTACTACTACAAGTATTATAAATACTATCATTATTCCTATAAACCCTATGGCGACAACGTGGATCAGCTCACGGTGGAGCCTGCTGGGGAAAAAGCGGAGAGTCCCGAAGCCAATCCATCATGACAGAAGTCGGGGGCTTTCACGATCTGGGGGCAGTTGGCAATTTGATGATGGGCTAAGGGCGGCTTGGCTGGGGGATGCTCCGGGTGATGCCGCCTTGGGCTTTTTCTCTGCTTGAGAGGGAGGGTTTACGGTTGAAAACGGACCCTGGCGCTTCGGTGCATGAAAACAAAATAGTGATGGGGGGCGCGCCTCTCTTGGCGTTCAGGCTGTTTCTCAGCCTTTTCCTGCTGATGATGGCGGGATGTTTGCTCTGGCATACGGTATTCAGCAACCGCGTAGCGGTGAAGGACTGGGAATTTCTAAAAAGCCATCCCTCGGCGCGGATCTTTCCAGAGGTGGTGTATTGGTGGGGCAACTACCGCTATTACCGGAGTCTCGATACTGACGGGGCCATCAAGGAGTACAGGGAGGCTGTCGCGATGCAACCCCTCCTGATGGATGCATGGCTGGATCTTGCCAAGGCAGAACTGGATCGCGGACAGGGAGAGGCCGCACGCAGCATCGCCTCCACCATAGCTCCGGCGATTGACCATGTGAGCTACTGGAAATGGAAAGAGCTGCTCCTGGCCTTCGATCTTCATGACGAGGACTATTTCGCCTCCACCTACAATTTTATTCTGAACAGGCTGCATCACCGCATTGGGTCAGCCAACGAAGTTGCACTGCGGTTTTGGGGAAGTTGGAGTGGGATTTTAGACCATATAAGCCCGGAGAGCAGGGGCGTTTTCCTAAATGAGTTGATGACCGCGAAAGCCGTAGACGAATCTGTCGCCCTATGGAAAATTATGCGAAATGCGCCCGAGGCTTATGATAGAAAACTGTTGCTTTCTTTCTGCAATTTTGCGATCTGGAACGACAGGGTCAAGACGGCCAAGGACGTTTGGAACGTGTGCCTCGGAGGCGGCGATAGGATCGGCGTATATGACAGTGGGTTTGAAGAGCAGAACATGAATACGGCGTTTGGATGGCGGATCTCCAAGAATTCCCTGGTGGACGCCGCCAGGACCGAGAGGGAGAGACATTCCGGGAGGTATTCTTTTCACGTGCATTTTCACGGCACGGATAATGTCCTGTTCAATAACCTTGCACAGGTCGTTCCTGTGAATCCGGGAAGTAAGTTGCAGCTCTCTTTTGCCCGTAAGAGCAAGAGCATAACCACAGACGAGGGCGTTTTCATGAAGGTGACGGGCGTGCGCTGCAAGATGACGCCGGTGGAAAGCAACCCTGTCGTGGGGAATTCGCCATGGGAAGTGGAGACGCTGGACCTTTCCGTTCCGGACGGATGCGACGCCCTGTTGTTGCAGCTTACGAGAAAGAAGAGTTTTAAGTTTGACAGTAAAATTTCCGGTGATTACTGGCTGGATGACGTGGAGCTACGGGAAAGCAATTGAACAACTATGTGATGGCGCGCTGAATGACCACCCTGAACTGGCGGCTCGTTAAACAACTGGTAGAGCAGATTGCGAGAGAGCAGGATCTGGACGGGCTTATCTCGGGAGTCGCCGCCGATGTGCGCATTCTCAAGACTGCCCGTGAAGTCTATCTCTTGCGGGAGGATGGGCCGTGGACCGGCGATGCGCGCTTCTCCGCCCTTTGCCGCCTTCATGGGTTGACTCCGGAGCACGTCACCGCGCGTCTTCATAGGGTTGTCAACGCCCTACATCTCGTCGACCAGGAGGTGGACTATTATGAAGTTCTTGGCGTGCCGGAGACGGCGACTCGCAGCGAAATCAAGCGGGCCTACAGGAACCTGAGCCTCCAATGGCATCCCGACAAGAACCCCGGAAACGCAGAAGCGGCAGAGCAGTTCCGACTGGTGCATAAAGCGTACAAGGCGTTGACTGCCCGTGGTGAAGGTGAAGATCGCGATGGCTCCCCCCACCTTCCCCCCTGGAGGGAGGACGCCTCGACGGAGCGGCGAAACGCGCCACTCCACCGAGATCGCGCCCCGTTGCGGACGTTTGTCCTTCAGCTGGGCTTGTTGCTTTTGCTGCTGTTTGCTGCGGGGATCTTCCTCACACGGGAATATCTCATGATCCACAGGTATAATCCTGGCATGCAGGAGGCAGAACGTCAGATTGTAACGGGGCTTGATGCGCGGGGGGGGGACGGCCTGCATTCGATAAATCCCCAGGATGTTCGTTCTGCTCCGCCTGTCAATGCGGGGAGCCTGAATGGAACGCCTTCCGGCGTCCAATCTTCGCGGGAGCCCTCAGCCATAGACCCTAAGCCGTTTCGTATTGCGGAGCGAGAGCCTGGCGTGGTCGCCGGGAAGCCTGTGACCGATGGGCCTGCGCCAGAGAAAAAGGCCATCCCGAAGCCTTCTGACCCGCAACGCCCTGACGCCCCTGACCGTAATTTGCAACTTCAAAAGGCCGCCGCGCCTGTCAATGCCGATGCGATGGCCTCCGAAAAGGAGGTCGCTCCTCAGGTGGAAGACCGCCCCGTCCACCACACGGATCGGAATCTTAATGACGAACAACGGTTGGCCGCCAACGAAGCGTCACTCCAGGATAAAACCGTTTCCGCTCATAAAGGAAGCGCTGTGGCTATCTCTACTTCGTCTCAGGATTCCGGCGCCGAGCCGCCTGATGGAGGCATTGCCCCTCGGGGGGCGAGTTTGCCAGCAAAGGATGCAGCCGTAGGGAGCAGTCAGAAGGTGATCGCAGGTGGGAAGAAAGATTCTTCGGATCATCAACTGGACCGGAGCCCGCATGATAGTCGATCGGCAGCCGGGGAGGCGCGAAGTGGAAATGATGCTTCTCGTTCTGCTGATGCGACTGTTAGTGTTGTTTCCTTGCCGGTGAAGCCTCCTGGGGGCGAGGAGTCCAGGCCTGTTGAATCCGTGGCCGCCGCCTCGTCTGCCGCGATTGTGGCGGGGCAAGGTGGATATGACGCTGTACACCCTGCTGATGCTCCGGTTGGCGTCGCCTCTTCGCGGGTGAGATCCCTTGGAGCTAATGGAGACAATTCCGTTGCACCCCCGGTGTCTGCCGCACCGCAAGTCACTCCCAAATCAGCTTCCTCTCATAAGGACGTCGTCGCATCCCAGGGGGAATCCCGTGAAGAATGGAACGAAGAGAAAGCCGCATCTTCCGCTGCGCAGGAGACCACTCAGAGGATTTTGAATTTTCTGAATCAGTACGCCCATGCATACGAAGCGAAGAATCTCGCCTCCCTTATGCTGCTGTATGAATCGGATGCTACAGAGAACAATGTGCCGGTCAGAAACTTGATCCCGGAATGCATGAAGACCTTCTCGCTCGCCCGGCAGATGTATTACAGGATACAACTGATTGGATGGTCGAAGGTGCAGAGCGGCGTCAGCGTCAATGCTTCCTACCATTTAGCCGCCAGGTTTCCGACTGGCCTCGTCAAAGTGAGCGCTGGATCGATTAGAATGGGGCTGATCCGCGTCGACGACTCCTTCCGCATTAAGACTCTTGAATACTCTTATCAGTAATCGAACCAATGATCGAAATGCAGCGAGGGCGTGCTTGAGGGGGCCGGGCGGAGGGATTTCTCCCAGTGTTGTTGACTTCTCGATAGGGGTAGGGACCGCTCAGCACCGCCCCCACCCCTATCGTTGGAGCTTAAGTCAACGCGATTGGGGATTTCTTTCCTCCCCGCCCGAAAGGTTTGTTGCCTTGCCGGCTAGAACCTGCTGATGACTCCAAGGAGGTGAGTCACCTCGCTGAGCGGAGCATTGAGGTTCGCTCGATGGTTGGCGACGAGCCCGTCGAGGTCTCCGTTTAGGATGATCCACGGGTCCATTTCTTCGGCTCTGTGAAGTTCGTGCAGGATTTCATCCATAATGGCGACGGCATTGATCGTGGCCAACTGGTCTTTGTATCCCACCCGCACGACCCGGAGGATCTCGTAGACCACATGAGACACCCCCTTGGCATAGTAGAAGTGGTCGTCCGCGTCGAACCATCCCACCGAGGCTCCGTCGCCGTAATTGGTCATTATCAGGCTTCGATTGACGTTGCCGAGCAGGTCTTTGTATGTGTTTATCAATGATAACAGGTTGTCTATACGGTAGTAGAAGTTGCGTTGCCCACTTTCGAGCTTCGCGCGGTAGTTTCGCAGATGGTCGAGCGCCTCGTTATATGAGCTTTCCGCCGAAGGAAACCAGAAGAGCGTGGCTTTGTTCATAAAAAGGTTAAGCGCATGCTCCAGGTCGGTGTCGTAGGCGTCGGCGTCTCCCATGCGGGTCAGGCTGTCCTTCAGGCGTAGCGTGGTGAACCGGATGGCTTCGAGGACCCCGAGTTGATAATTGTTTACATTGTCGGTGAACCGTCCGATGACGAGGTCATTTGGCCGCCAACCGAGGAACCGCCCGTTCAGTTCATAATCCATAAGATCGATAATGGCGCTCACAAAGCTCACGCCGGGGGTGCTCGAAATCTCCGGGAGCGCTGGGCCGTGCCCGCCGCTTCCGTGGGCTGTTTCCGCCTTGTGGGTTTCAACCGCAACTTCGGGATGCGTCGCGAGGGCGGGGGCGGCGGATTCGCCATGCGGGGCCGAGGCGTGCGGCGGCGCCTGCTGCGTCGGGCGCCCCTGGTCGCCGCTTGTTTCGGAATGCTCGCCCGCGCCAGGAACGGAAACGGGAGCGTTTTCCGTGGCAGCCGCGGCTCCTTGCGCCGGGTTGGATGCGCGCCCGCCCGCGCCTTGCGTCTCGCTGGACAACTCGTTGCGCTGCACCGCCGAAGCGGAGTGGACCCCGCCCAGCATTACCACTACGAGCAATAGGGAGAGCCCGATGAACCGTATGCGGCTCCATCCGGCGGAGCCCCTTGCGCGGTCGCCCGCCCGTCTATCAGAAGGTCCCATTGGTGTTGCTCCTTTTCTTGGTTAGGCTCATTCCTTCCATTCGGTTATGTAGGTTGCACAGGCGTCGGCCGATTCCCATGCGGAAACGCTGCAAATCTTACGGTCCCCTTTGTCTATCTTTTTCGCCAACCCTTCGGATATGAACCGTGCGATGTTTTCAGAAGAGGGATTTGCATCTTTGAAAAATGGGATATCGTTAAGGTATTTATGATCCAACTCCGCGAGGAGTTCCCGGGTGAAGAGCTTCACTTCTCCGAAATCCACTAGGACTCCGCTTTCATTCAATTTGTCGCCGCGGATCACCACTTCCACCTTCCAGTTGTGCCCATGAAGGTTTTCGCATTTTCCCCTGAAATTCCTTAAATTATGAGCCGCGGCAAAGTCGGTGATTATTTTCACTTCATATATGGGCTTTTGCAAAACGAATCCTCCAGATGCTTGCATGCATGTTGCTGGCGCTTGCGCCCGACCCGATTTTTCGCCAGGGTGTAATAACGCGCACAGCTGAGAATCACTCGCAGGAGCTTCCGCGGCGTCATTGGCGGGGAGGGCAAGTGTCTCACATTTCATCAAAAATCGATAAAATCTTCCCCTACTAACACTTGATGGTTTAGCTGAAAGGCGGATTTTTGTCAATCGCAATCCCCGAAAGGCACCTCTCGATCCGTGGCGCCTTTTCGTGGCGTTCACAGTTTTGTTATTGACAAGGACGCCATAATCTTGTAGTTTCCCTCTGTTCATGGCGGTGTAGCTCAGTTGGTCAGAGCATGCGGCTCATATCCGCAGAGTCCGGGGTTCAAATCCCTGCACCGCCACCACTCACAGTTAAATTTATAGGGTTTTCACGCTTACGGGTGGAAACCCTATTTTTTTATTGAAAAACAGAATTTTATCTTATATTAGGCTAAGTGCCGAAGGTGATTTCCGAAATTCGCGTTTCCTTGTGGTGCTAATTGCACGCTAAATTGGCTAGAAAGAAGCGAGGGGTTATGCTATGACGTTGACAAAGGCCCATATTGTTGAGAACCTGTTTAGCAAGGATATTTTCACCAAGACCGAATCGGCCCACATTGTGGAGACGTTGTTTGAAATTATCAAGCAGACGCTGGAGCAGGGGGAGGACGTCCTCCTGAGTGGATTCGGGAAGTTCAGCGTAAGGGAAAAAAGCCAACGCCGGGGGCGCAACCCCCAGACGGGAGACCCCATCCTTCTTTCTTCCCGCCGTGTCGTCACCTTCAAATGCTCGGGGGTGCTGAGAGAGAAGATCAACATGGAGTCCGCTTAGTAATATCCCAGTAGGCAAGCTGGCCGGGATGCTGTCGCTCTTCGGCGGCCTGCGGGCTTCCAGTCTGATTCGTTGAGCCCCCTCTTTTCCAGCTGAAGACGCTGCCCGGACTGGTGTATGATGGAATATGGAACGTTCGACCTGAAGAGCACGCCCGAGGGCGATCCTGTCGTCGTTTTACGCGAGCTTCGCGAATTCGACCAAGTAGGATCGGCCTGGAGCGATGTGCTCAATTTCCTGAAGGCGGAGCGCCCCAAAAGGCTTGTTCTTGATTTCAGCCGGACGCGTGCGGGGAACAGCGCGGGGGTCGCTTTTTTTAAGGCCGTAGAACTCTACTGCGAGCAAAATGGCGTCGAGCTGAGTCAAAACGCCGTTCCTCAAGTCCTGGAGCAACTCCTCCGGCTTGCGAAGTCCGACGCCGGTGGCTCCGCTCCCTCCCGAACTCCCTTGAGCCCCATTGTCCAAATTGGCGCCTTCGCCTGGGACGTCGTGGAAGAGGTTCACGACTTTATTGGGTTTGTAGGGCTTTTTCTGGTTCGCTCCGTTAAGAGCTTCCTCTACATCCGGCGTTTCCGCTGGAAGGAAATGGCGTATTATCTGCAACTGTGCGGGGCAGACGCCATGCCCATCCTGGCGCTGCTGAGTTTCCTGATAGGTCTCGTGATCGCTTTCCAGGCCGCGGTCCAGTTGCGCCAATTCGGCGCCAACATCTATGTGGCGGATCTCGTCAGCCTTTCCATTGTGCGTGAGTTGGGCCCGCTCCTCACGGGCGTCATTCTCGCGGGCCGATCCGGCTCCGCTTTCGCCGCCGAAATCGGGACCATGAAGGTCAATGAGGAAGTGGACGCCCTGACGGTCATGGGGTTCGACGTCGTCGGTTTTCTCGCACTCCCCAAGATATACGCCCTTGTCCTCGCGGGTCCGCTCCTCACGCTTTTCGCCGACGTTATGGGCATTATCGGCGGCATCGTGGTGGGGATTGTCGGTCTCGATCTTACGCTCCGCAGCTTCATGCAAGAGGCGTATATGATCCTGACCATGCCGGACCTCATCTCCGGGCTGATGAAGAGCATCGTTTTCGCCCTTCTGATTGCCCTGATCGGGTGTTTTCGAGGCTTGCAGACCGAGAAGGGCGCCGACAGCGTGGGGCGGCAAACGACGTCGGCGGTGGTCAGCAGCCTTTTCCTGATTATCCTGGCGGATGCGGTTTTCACCGTCTTATTCCACGTGTTTGATTATTAAATCTTGGTCAACCCTTTATTTTCCCCGAGGGTGGAGGCGACAAGGCGGTGTCCAGTCCCGGTGAGATCCAGAGCGCGTCGGCGCATGGCTTAGACATAATAAAGGTTGAGGAGGCGTCTCTAGGATATGGGGAAAACGTGCTTCTCAGGGACATGAGTTTCAACGTGCGGAGCGGCGAGATCTTCACCGTGTTAGGGGGGAGCGGCTGCGGCAAGAGCACCCTCCTCAAGGCGCTCATCGGGTTGCTGCCCCCGGTGAAGGGCTCGATAATCGTTGGCGGGGAGGAGATCACGGGCCCGGATTCCGCGAATGCGCTCCGAAGGGTTCGACGGAGGATCGGCGTATTATTCCAGTCCGGGGCGCTTCTGGGGTCGCTTACGCTGGGCGAGAACGTTGCTCTTCCCCTGGAGGAGTTCACCGACCTGCCCAAAGAACTGGTCTGGGACATCGTGCGGTTCAAACTTCAACTGGTGGGTCTCGGCCGCTATGAGAGCTTTATGCCCTCGGAACTCAGCGGAGGCATGAAGAAAAGGGCCGGATTGGCGCGCGCTATGGCGCTCGACCCCGAAATCCTCTTTTGCGACGAGCCCTCCGCCGGTCTTGACCCGGTCACCGCCGCAGAACTCGACCACTTGCTCATCCAGCTTAACGAAGCGTTGGGAGTCACCATAGTAGTGATTACGCACGAACTCGCCAGTATAGATGCAATTTCGCACCGATCCCTCATGCTCGATCGCGAAGCGCACGGAATCATAGCTCTCGGGGAGACTCGCAGGCTCAAGGAGGAGAGCGACGACCCTCGCGTCCAGGCTTTCTTCCGGAGGCAGGCGCCTCGAGAGGAGGCCTCGCGATGAATTCTGAACCGCTGTTGACGGCCTCCCGATAGGCCCGGTTGGAACGGAGGTTTCCTTGGCTCGTAAAGTCAGCTACTTCAAATTGGGACTTCTGGTTCTGGTGTGCGGGGCGATTGGACTCTCTGCCGCCGTATGGCTTGGGTTGTCGCATTACTTTGAAAAAACGCGTCCTTACGTCACTTACTTCGGCGAGTCGGTGAAAGGGCTCCAGACGGATGCCGTGGTCAACTACCGCGGCGTGGCGGTGGGGCGTGTCACCTATATCGGACTTGCTCCCGACGGACGGTTGATCGAAGTGATAATGGGGCTTATGCCGGAGTTTGAGATCGACCACACCCTGTCCATCCGTCTGCGGGAGCAGGGGCTTACGGGAATGCGCTATCTGGAGATAGACACCGCCCCTCCGAACATAAAGGAACTTACCCCAGCAATATCCTTCACGCCCACGCACCCGCTCATTCCAGCATCGCCCTCCGATATGGAGGTCATCCGCACAGCCTTGGAGACGCTCTACACTAAAATGCTTTCCATCGACGTTGTGGGCGTGGCAGACAACTGGAAGCAGGCGGCCAAATCCATAAACGATCTTCTCGCCAGCGAGCAGATAAGCGACTCTCTCAAGAGCGTCCGCGAGGGAGCCTCTCAGCTGGAAGCTTTGATGACAAAACTAAATGGCAGCGTGGACGGGAAGGAGCTTCAGGCGACGTTCAAATCGTTGAAGGATGCGACCCATCAGGCCGCGTCTGTCATGGATCAGCTTGCTGGAGCCAAAGGGAGCAAGGAAGGCGGGGCGAAGGATATTTCCGCCATACTGAGCGCCCTCCGCAAGTCCTCAGAAGCCTTGGCGCAACAGCTAGAGGCGATTCCCCCCAACAGTTTCGCCAATGCATCGAAGGACATGAACCGGATGTTCGAATCCGGCGCGAATTCATTCGGCGATTGGAGCAAGCAGGTGGAGGATTCGCTGGTCGTGCTCCAGCAGAGCCTTCGTCAGGTAAGCGCCCTAATAGGCCAGTTAACCGGCTTGGTGCAGACATTCAAGGAGCAGCCCAACCGGATACTGTTCAACCAAGACGAACCCGATCCTTTCCAGAGGAGATGACCCCGAGGATGAGAACCAAATATTTTTGTTTATTGTTGCTCGCTATCTTTGGGCTGACTGGCTGCTTGTCCCGGTTGACGTCCTCCACGCCGCCCAGCTACTACCAGCTGGATTACGCTGCGGAGCCATCAGAATGCCCTGCGCCTTATGAGGGAGGGTTGAGGGTTTGGGCGCTTACGGCGGATTCGGCCTATAATCGGGAGGAGATGGTCATCTCCGACCCGTCCCTGCGGGTGGAATACTCCCGCCAGAACCGTTGGGTCGCGGCGCCTGGACAGATGTTGGCTGATCTCCTGTTGCGGGATATAGGGGCGAGCCATATGTTCGCAAACGTCGTCTTCGCGGGGGATGTTTATAGTGCAGCCAGGAACCTGAGCGGGCGCATTTTTGAATTTGCATGGAAACGGGATGGATCGAACATGCGCGCGGCGCTCGACGCAGAAGTCGTTTTTTGGGAGGAAGAGCCGAAGCGTAGGGTGATATTTCGAAATCATTACCACATCGAGGGTGATCCGACATCGCAAAGCAGCCCCGCCCGCTTTGCGGCGGAAATGAGCGGAGTCGTCAAACGCTTCACCGCGCAGGTCCGCCGCGACATTTGCGCTATGAGTAAAGGCAGCTCGTCTCCAGCCGCTGACTGACGTAATCCAGCTGGCGTTTCAGATTGTTGTTGCTCTCCTTGATGGCTTTGTTGGTTTCGTTCACGGCATAGAGGACCGTGCTGTGACTGCGTTTGAAAGCCTTGCCGATTGACGCCAGCGATTCCGATGTGTACTGGCGGCACAGGTACATGCCGATCTTTCGGGCCATCGCGATTTCCTTGCGCCGTGATGGGGATATAAGGTTCTCGATGGAAACCTGAAAGCTGCTGCAGACGACTTCCTGAATGTTTTCGAGGGTGAGCTTGGGGATGTGGCTGAGCATCGTCTGCGTCACCTCTTGAGCCAGGCTCAGGGTGATGGGCACGCGCATGATATTGCTCTTTGCCATGAGCCCTACGAGGCAGCTCTCCATCTGCCGGATATCCCCCGTTACGCGGTCGGCCAGAAGCTCCACGACCTGCTTGGGCATCTTGATGTTTTCACGGCGGATTTTGTGATTAATGATCGCGACGCGCGTCTTGAAGTCTGGCCGGTCGATTTCTGCCGCCAGAATCCCACCAAGCCGCGATTGCAGGTCGCTGTTTAGTCGGGTGATGTCCCTGGGGCGGGCGTTGGCAGTGCAGACGATTCTCTTGCCGCGGTTCATGAGTTCGTCGAAGGTGTAGACCAACTCGCTCTGAACTTTTTCCTTTCCGCTCAGAAATTCGATTTTCTCCATGACCAGGATGTCACAGTCGTTGCGGTACTTCTCCTTGAAGGAGTCTATGCGGTCATTCTTGAGAGAGAAAATCATCTCGTTGGCGAACTGCTCCGCGGTTACATAACGCACCCGCGCGGACGGGTGGCGGTTCACGATGTAATTGCCCATGGCGTGTGAGAGATGGCTTTTGCCGAGACCCGTTGGGGAGGAGAGAAAGAGGGAGCCGTCGTTGAACTGCGCCCCGCCGGCTATGGCCATGGAGGCGGCGTATGCGAACTGGTTGCAGGAGCCGACCACGAAGTCGTCGAAGGTGAATCGGGGGTTGAATAGCGGAGCGGGACGGCTGATGAGTTCCTGGAAGGACGTCTGGCGCGGGGCTTCCATCTTTCCTGGAGCCGCGATTACTTCTACTGGCGCGGTTTCCTCTCCCCCGATGATGAGTTCAAGCCTCTTCACGCTGGGAAAGTGCTTGCACGCGGTCAGAATCAGCCGTTTTTCGAGGTTCTCGCGAATCCACCCCATATGAAGGCGGTTCTTGCACCCAAGAACCAGCTTGTCGTCCTGGACTCCGAGGAAATCAATGCTGTACACCCACAGGTCGAACTGACCCTTGGATATGCACTTCTGCAGTTCAGTCTTGATTTTTTGCCACTCTTGGTCCATTAAAAAAAGCTCCTCGCCTGATTTTGAGTCAGGTGACTCATGGTTCTCGACGCTTGCCAGAGGGGGCGAAATCAAACGCCGCTGGAAGCGGTTATTCAAAAAAAGGCAAAAGCAGCCCGTTGCGAGATAATATCGCAGATAACGGCGCATCCCGCTGGATGCGCTCCGTTGCGCCTGGGATGGAAGTTCTTTTGCAATCTACCCGGCAGTTGACTGAAGACGGCCTTAAGCCATCCGGACCTTGCTAACCGGCTGCGCGGGAGTCCCGCGCTACTCTGCCGGTGGTCCGCGCCTTAAGAATGAGCATATTGATAATCTGGATTCGAGTATTGGTCAAAGGGCGTATGGCGACTTCTGTGGAGCGTGAAGAGGAAAATGAGGGCGTCGTTTTTTTCATTGCATCTATTGTGGTTAGCTTCCGGGGTCGTCTAAGCCATTGAGCATGAATGGCTTTTCGGGATAGATGGTTTTTAAGAAATATCGTGACGTTGCTATGTGGCCATCAAAATGGAAGGCACGCCCGGTTCAAGGAAATCTTGGATTTTCTACTTTTCTCTCTTATTATCTCATTCTTACTGCCTTGACGTGCTCTACCCCACGATAGCATTGAATTTTCCGCTTCTTTCCTATTCTATCCCTCAGTTGATGCGGTTTGGCCTTTTTTATGGCGTAAAAATGTAATGATTACAATGCCTAACTAGAATATTTAGCTGATTCCGACGCTTCCGTCAGACCTTCTCGAAGCCATTGGGATGTCTTGATATATTGAATAAAGTGATTATTAAGTTGCTAAAATCCGTGATTTGCGGCATTCTCAGTAGGAAAGGACGTGGTTTTGATTATGCTTATCCCTACGCGAACCCAGTGTTTTTCCCTCATGGAAGACGTTGCGATGCCTGATCATATCCGGCTGCATAGTCTGACGGTGGCGGAAGTCGCCCGCTTTCTGACGGCTCGCTTAAATGAGGATTCCGTGGGCCTGGACCCGGATCTTGTGGACGCGGGAGCGCTCCTTCACGACATCGCGAAGGGGAGGTGCATACGGACCGGCGAGGACCATGCCGAGGTGGGTGGTTCGATGCTGCGTGAATGGGGCTATCTCTCGATTGCCCCTATCGTGGAATCCCATGTTCACATTTCCGAGGATTCCGTCAGTGCGCCCCTCAGCGAGGCCGTTATAGTCAATTATGCCGACAAGCGTGTGCGGCACGACGAGATTGTGACGCTGGAAGATCGCTTCCACGATTTGGTGGCGCGCTATGGAAAATCGGTGGAGCATGCCGATAGGATAATGAAAAAGCTTGAACTCTTCCTGCGGCTGGAGGAAAAGATATTCGAGACGCTGGCGATAGGGCCGGATGCGGTTCTGGATTTGCATGTGGAAATGTAAGGTGGAGGAAAGGACGAGGGAATGAAGGGCGATAAACTGACAGTAGCGTTGCTGTCCGGGGGGAAGTCGGCGGAGAGGGAAGTGTCGCTCAAGAGCGGCATGCAGGTGTACGAATCGCTCGACAAGGATCGCTACGACGTCCGGCGCTACGATCCCCTCGATGCGTTGCCGGACTTGGCGCGGGATGCCGCCGAAATCGACGTGGCCCTCATCATACTCCATGGGCGCCTTGGCGAGGACGGGACCATCCAGGGATTCTTGGAGTCCCTCGGAATACCCTACCAGGGCAGCGGGGTCCTGGGGAGCGCCATCGCCATGAACAAGATCGTGAGCAAACAGCTCTACGTCCAGGCCGGATTGCCGACAGCACCGCATGTGGTGCTCGACAGGACGCAGCCAGTGGATGCCAACAAGGGGCTCCACGGGGTGACCTTCCCCGTGGTCGTCAAGCCGGAGCATGAGGGGTCGAGCATCGGCCTCAGCATCGTCCGGAGCGCCGGGGAGCTTGCCGAAGCCCTCAAGACCGCATGGCGCTACGACCGCCGCTGCCTCGTCGAGCAATTCGTCGCTGGAAAGGAAGTGACCGGGGCCGTTATCGGGAACGATTCCATTGAAGCTCTTCCGCTCATAGAGATTATCCCCGGCAAGGATTACAAGTTCTTCGACTACGAAGCGAAATATACGCCGGGGGCGACCGAGGAAATCTGCCCCGCGCGCATTTCGCCCGAAGAAACCCAAAAGGCGCAGGCCCTCGCCGTGCGGGCGCACCAGACGCTCCACTGCCGCGGATACAGTCGCACCGATATGATAATCGGGAACGACGGAGCTATTTACGTGCTTGAAACCAACACCATTCCCGGGATGACGAAAACGAGCCTCCTGCCGCGCGCGGCTTCCGTCGCCGGAATTTCTTTCTCACGCCTCCTAGACCGCCTCATCGCCCTGGCCCTCGAGAACTGGGGCAAGTCGCCTCAGCCGTCCTCTTTTCCCTTGACAACGTGAAGATGCGCTTGCTACTTACACGCTTTTACATAACCATCCCTGTTCGACGGCCGTGATTTTTTATGTGCATTTCCGGCATCTTGCGTTGTCGGCTGGGATGTCGATGTTACCGGATTTTATGTTTCCTTTCCGATCGTGAAGGAGTGATGCATGACATTTCAGGAATTGATACTCGCCCTGAACCAGTTCTGGTCCGATCGGGGGTGCGTGCTGCGGCAGCCCTACGATCTGGAGGTGGGAGCGGGCACCTTCAATCCCGCAACTTTTCTGAGCGTCCTGGGACCGGAGCCCTGGAGGACCTCTTATGTAGAGCCGTCGCGGCGACCGACCGACGGGCGATATGGGGAAAACCCGAACCGGCTCCAGCATTATTACCAGTACCAGGTCATCTTGAAGCCCTCCCCTCCGGACGCGCAGGGACTCTACCTCGAGAGCCTCAGGACTTTTGGGATCGACCCCCTGAGCCACGACATCCGCTTCGTCGAAGATGACTGGGAGTCTCCGACGCTCGGCGCCTCCGGACTCGGGTGGGAGGTGTGGCTGGACGGGATGGAGATCACGCAGTTCACCTATTTCCAGCAGGTCGGCGGCATATCGCTGCACCCGGTGAGCGTCGAGCTGACCTACGGCCTGGAGCGCATCGCCATGTATCTGCAGGGCGTTGACAACGTCTATGACCTGATATGGAGCGGCGATGTGACCTACGGGGATGTACACCATCGCGGCGAGGTGGAATGGTCCCATTATAATTTTGAACAGGCCGACGTCGACATGCTCCTTCGCCTCTTCAATATGTACGAGGCGGAATCCATCCGGATGAACGAGGCCGGGCTGGTGCTTCCCTCCTACGACTATTGCCTGAAGTGCTCCCACGCCTTCAACTTGCTCGACGCCCGTGGGGCCATCAGCGTGACGGAACGGACGAATTACATAGCCCGCGTCCGCAACCTGGCGAGGCTGGCCGCGCATGCGTATGTGGCGCAGCGCGAGGCCCTGGGATTCCCTATGCTCAACCGATGGAGCGCTCGATAATCCGTGGAGGCAATCGTGGAGGAGATGGTGAAGGATCTGTATCTGGAGATAGGAAGCGAGGAGATTCCGGCGGGCTATATCGCCCCCGCCCTCGAGGCGATGGCCGCGCAGATGGCGCGTTTTTTAGACGAGCACCGCATAGGGCATGGGGAGCCCTTCACGGCGGGGACGCCCCGGCGCCTTGCGCTCGGCGTCCCAAGCGTGGCGCCGCACCAGAAGGCGCAGACCACCGAAATCGTCGGTCCTCCCAAGCAAGTCGCTTTCGGCGCGGATGGGAAACCGACCAAGGCGGCCGAGGGGTTTGCTAAGACCCAGGGCGTCCGCGTGGAGGACCTCGGCATAAAGACGACGCCCAAGGGCGAGTATATCTGCGTCCTGCGTGAGGAGACAGGCTCACCCACGAAGGAGCTTCTCGAAAAAATGCTGCCCGATTTTGTCGCGAGGATTCCCTTCCCGAAGTCCATGCGATGGGGGAGCCTGAGCGTCGCCTTTGCGCGTCCGGCCTATTCCATTGTGGCGCTCCTTGGAGATGAAACCCTCGATTTTGAATACGGCAATATCCGTAGCGGAGACAAATCGCGCGGCCACCGCTTCATGAGCCCGGAGTTGCTTACGGTCAAGGACTACGCCAGCCACAGGGAAAATCTGAAGAAGCATTACGTCGTGATAAACAGGGAAGAGCGGATGCAGCTCATTCGCGATGGAATCCGCGAGACCGCGGCGAAGATCGGCGGGTTTATCATGGAAGACGAGGAGCTTCTCGACGAGGTCGCCCATCTCGTGGAATATCCCCACCCGCTGCTCGGCGAGTTCGAGGAAAAGTACCTCAAACTGCCGCAGGAGCTTCTCATTACCGTCATGAAGGAGCACCAGCGCTATTTCGCGGTTGTGGACGAAAAAGGCGAGCTCCTCCGGTATTTCGTGACGGTCGCCAACACCGTGCCGAAAGACCCCACGCTGGTGGCGGCAGGAAACGCGCGCGTCATCCGCGCCCGTCTCGAGGACGCTCGGTTCTACTACGAGGAAGACCAGAAGGTCCGCCTCGAGCAGCGCATGGAGCAGTTGAAGGGCGTTGTCTTCCATGCGAAGCTTGGGACCAGCTGGGAGAAGATGGAGCGTTTCTCAGCGCTTGCGAAGTGGCTTTCGGCCCATGTGGCGTTGTCCGCCGGAGAGACGGAAACCCTTATGCGCGCCGCGTTCCTCTGCAAGGCGGACCTGGCCTCGGGCATGGTGGGCGAATTCCCGGAGCTCCAGGGGATCATGGGGCGGTCCTATGCCATTCTGCAAGGGGAGACTCCCGAGACCGCCGCGGCCATCATGGAGCACTACCAGCCGGTGAGGGCGGGCGGACCTGTCCCGGAAGGGACCTGCGGGGCGCTCCTCAGCATCGCCGACAAGATGGACACGATCACGGGTTGCTTCGGCGTCGGGCTCATTCCTTCGGGAACGGCGGACCCCTTTGCGCTCCGCCGCCAGACGCTCGGCATTATACGGATCGTGCTCGAAAAGTCGCTCAAGATTTCCCTCCACGGGCTGATCGAGCAGGCGTTGCCGCTTCTGGCTTCAAAGCTGACCGAGCCGACGGAGAAGGTGCGGGCGAACGTGCTCGACTTCTTCCAAGCGCGGCTCCTCCACTTTCTGACGAGTCAGGAAGGGTATCCCGCCGACGTCGTCGAGGCGTCGCTCGCAGTCGGAATCGACGACCTGCTGGAAACGGCCCGCCGGACCAAGGCGCTTGCGGCTTTTCGCTCCCGCCCCGATTTCGAGAGCCTTGCCGCTGCATTTAAGCGCGTCGTAAATATCGTCAAGGAGCCGGAGACGTCTCCGGTGGACGCCGCGCTTTTCAAGAGCGACGCGGAAAGCGGACTTGCGGGGGCGGTGGGGGAATGCGAGGGCGTAGTGGCGGCGAGTCTCACCGCATCGGATTACGACGCGGCGCTCGGCGCCATGGCGCAACTCAAGCCGGCCATCGACGCTTTCTTCGACTCGGTGCTCGTCATGGACAAGGACGATAATGTCCGGCGCAACCGATTGGCCCTGTTGACCAGAATCGGCGCTCTCTTCGGGAGAGTGGCGGATTTCAGGAAAATGCAGACCGCCTAAGCCCGTATGTCGTTTATCCCCCCGAAGAGGAAGGTGGGCGCGGCGACGCACGCCGCGCTACTCTCCGGCGGGGGGACCAACCGGCTGTCTCGGATGCTGTGCGCTCAGGCCACCAGGTTCACGGTTTGCTGCATCATCTGGTCGCTAACCTTGAGCGATTTCGCATTGGCTTCATACGCGGCCTTCTGCATGGCCGTGTTCACCATTTCCTTGCCCAGGTCCACGTTGGAACTCTCGATATATTCATAAGCTCCTTCGCTGCCGATGCTTTGGATCGCCGATCCTTCCGACGAATCTTCGGTTACGCCGGAAACGGAAGCGCCTCCGTTTGTGTTTTCAGTGATAACGGCCTGCTGCGTCTTATAAGATGGCGTGTTGGCGTTCGCAACGTTGTTGGACGTCACCTGCTGGGCGCTTGCGGCGGTGACCATGCCGCTGTATGCATTCATCAACGAGCTTTCGATTCTCATCGTATTCCCTCCGGCTCGGGTTGTGCGGATGGAGTGGCAATTTCTTGCCATGCTTCGCAATGCGAAACCACCTCATTCTATTTTGTCGGCATAGTCGAGGATAAGCTTGAGGATTTTTTGAGGGCGGGGCATGAAAAATAATTTTTTTTCTTTGGAGATATCTCGCCGCTCGGCGCGTTGGCGTTAGACCCCCAATGCCTGCTGATTGTAAGCGCGTGCGGAACCCGACGCGTCTTCGTCCGACATTGTCACCCGGTCGATTTCCTCCAACGTGGTTAGTCCCCGCAATACTTTCTTTATGCCGTCGTAGCGCATAGACTGGAACCCTGTCTTCCGGGCGCTCGCCAGAATTTCCGTCGCGGCGCTCCCGGAGGCGAGCTGACCGCGCATTTCGTCGTTGATGAGGAGCACTTCGTGGATGGCGAGGCGCCCCGAATACCCTGAGTCATTGCAATGGGCGCATCCCTTCCCGCGGTAAAACGGGATGTCGGTGCCGTCCCATATCAGGATTTTTCTTATTTCCTCCGCCGGAACGGTGTACTTTTCCTTACAGTGGTTGCAGATTTTGCGGACAAGCCTCTGCGCCATAACTCCGGTGATAGACGGGGCCACGATGAAGGGCTGCACCCCGATGTCCATGAGGCGAGTGGAAGCCTGGCCTGCGTTGTTCGCGTGCATGGTCGCGAGCACCATATGGCCGGTGAGGGCCGCGCGGCACGCTATTTCGGCGGTCTCCGCGTCGCGGATCTCTCCAACGAGGATCACGTCCGGGTCCTGCCGCAGGAAAGATTTGAGAGCGGTGGGAAAATCGAGATTCGCCGAAGGATTGATTTGCACCTGGCTGATGCCGGGCAGCCGGTATTCGATGGGGTCCTCGATGGTGGTGATATTGATCCCCGGTTTGTTGAGGTGCTTCAGCATGGAAAAGAGGGTTGTGGTCTTTCCCGATCCCGTTGGGCCGGTGACGAAAAAAATTCCGTGGGGCGCGGCCAGGGCCGTGCGGACAGAATCGAGGTTCGTCTTTGAAAACTGCAACTCTGAGAGGTCAGGCACGTCCTTCTGGTGGGCCTGCCCGAGCACCCGTAGCACCACCTTCTCGCCATAGATCGTCGGGATGCTGGAAAACCTGAAATCTATCGATTTGTTTGGAAGGTCGAGCACGATGCGGCCGTCCTGGGGTCTGCGCTTCTCTGTGATGTCGAGCGCCGCGAGAATCTTGAGCCTCGATATGATCGGTGCGTGGAGGGATTCTTCCAGCTTGGCCCGTTCCTGGAGGACTCCATCGATGCGGAAGCGCAGCCGCACTCCGTCTTCCGTAGCTTCGATGTGGATGTCGCTTGCCTGCTCGCGCACTCCCATGAGCAGGATGCCGTGGGTCAGCTCTACGACTGCCTGCGACCCCGCGACTTTTTGCAGCTCCTCTCTTGAAAGGTCGGTGAGGTCCTCTATTACGACGCTTTCCTTCGCGATCCGGCTGGAGAGGCGCGTCAGGTTGTCTTCGGTCTTATACTCAAGCTCTATCGCGGTTTCGACGTCGGTGGGCAGAGCGAACACCGGGCTGATAAACCGTCCCGTTACGCGCTGCGCCGCCTCCAGCACTTTCTTGTTTTCGGGGGCGGACGTCGCCGCCGTGATGGCCTCCCCGAATTGGTAGAGCAGGATGATGCTGTTCTTCCTCGCGAACTCCTCCGGCAGCTGGCGCACCACGTTGCTCTGGAAGAGCGTCTTGTTGAGGTCCACGTAGGCTATGCCGATGGAATCGCCCCACAAGCGCGACAGCGTCTCCTTGAGGTGCGGCTTTCCCCGCAGCAGGTGGAGCATGACCTCGAAGGCGTTGCTTTTGTGCTTCTTCATCAGTCGGGCGGCGGCATCTTTCGTTATGATCCCCTTCGCGACGATAAGCTCGATGAAAAGCGTGTTGTTGCTCATAGCCTCCCGCCCCGCGCTCAGCCGTGGGATGCAATCTTCAGCTTCCGCTCCACGCCGTGCGCCGCCGGATCAGGCTGCGTCTTCTGCGTGAGAGCGTTCTGCCTTTGCAGGAACATCTGCCATGCGTCCCGGATGATCGACTTGATTTCCGGCACGGGCGTATCCTTCCTGATGTAGCTCATGGCCCCGAGCGATATGCAGTCCATGATGCTCTGCGCGTCCGATACGGACGTCAGCACGATGATGAACGCCATGGGAAATTCGACGAGAATCTCCCGCAAAACCTCGTCGCCCGTCTTGAGGGGCATGTTGATGTCGAGAAACATAAGGTCCGGCTTTGTCTTCCGGTAGAGCTCCACAGCTTCCACGCCGGTCGTGGCTTCTCCCACGACCTCGCAGCTTATTGACCCGAGGACCGCCTTCATCAAAACCCTGCAATGTAGTTCGTCTTCGGCGAGAAGGACTCGCGGCTTTCTTCTAGGCGCCATTGGATTCCTCCATGGGAAGGGTGAAACTCAGCGTGGCCCCGGAGCCTTCTCGACTCTTGAAGTCCACGCCCCCCCTGTGTTCGTCTATGATTTTCTTCACTATCGCCAGTCCCAGCCCCGTGGACTTCTCTCCCCCCGTGGGAATCGTTCCCAAGGTCTGAAAATCCTTGAATAGGTTGCTCAGAGCGTCTTTCGGGAGCCCCGCTCCCTGATCGCGGACGCTCACCCGCGCATTGTCTCCCTGCCTGCTCAGGGTGATGAAGATGCTCTTCCCGTAAGGCGAGAACTTGATGGCGTTCCCGAGGATGTTGTCGATGACCTGCGTGATGCGGTTCCTGTCGAACATCATATCGGGAAGGTTCGCCAGCCTGGAGTGGAATGTAATGTTTTTCTGTGCTGCGAGTATCCTGTTTATCTTCATCCTTTCCGTTATGAGCTCCTTGAGGGAGCATCTCGATATCTGAAGTTCTATTCGCCCGTTTTCTATGGCGGAAATGTCGAGAATGTCGTTAACCAGCGTGAGCATGGTGCTGGAGGCGCTGTAAATCGTGGAGATAAGCTCCATCTGTTGCTGATTGAGCAGTCCGCTGGATTGGTCGAGGAGAATTTCGCTCAGCCCACGGATCGAGGCGAGCGGGTTTCTGAGATCGTGCGCCACGTGCCCCATCAGGCGGTTCTTCGATTTATTGATCTCGCTCAGAGTCCGCTCGGCCTGCGCGTACCTGAGGACAAGCTTCTTGAGGAGCTCGTTCTTGATCTCATAGTCCCTCTCCGTGGCCCAATAATCCATAAGGAGCCTGAGGAGCTGCGTCGAGTGCGCTTCTTTTACGAATTCCTTATTGAAAAACTCCGAAACTATGCCGCTCGGGTTCATTGGTCTCTGAATCGCTCCTTGATGGGGGTGACGTTTCCGAGCTCGAAGAACGACCGGTTGCCTATGACGCCGTCTATGCCGACGCCCTTCAGGGAGGAGAGCAGTTCGCAGACGAAGACGATGTCGTCGGGTTCGTGTATGATGCTTCCGTGCTGCGGCGCGATGATCGAGAAGGAATGTGCGGCGACGCGCTCCAGCGCGAGCTTTAGAGCTCTTTCCGAGGTCATGATGTGCCGGTGATAGTTCGACATGTCTTCCTTGATGCAGTATTTGCCCCGTCTGGCGCATTTCCCCGTGCGGGTTGTCTCGATGCACTTCTTGCATTCGGCGGGCACCCGCATGAAAAGGTCCCATTCAGGGGAGTAGCTGCTGAACATGTCACCGGAGAAGAGTATGCCGCTTTCCTCGTCCAGCGTCAGGAAACTCCCCGCCGAGTGAGCGTATGGCACGGGGATGAAGCGCAGTCTCCGCCCCGAAGAGAAGCGGAACTGGTGGTCCACGTTCGTCAGGGTGAGCAGCTTGGCGGAGTCGGAATAGTGCTGGATGAACATCTGGTTCGCTTCATCCGTTATGATCTTGAGATCCGGGCGATCGATGATGCTCTCGAAATGGGGAATGCTGCCGCAGATCCGGGGATCGTAATTCTGATACACCAGCCCCGTGACGGCGGAAGGGGTGATGCCGGTCTGCATGATCTTCATGATTACCGTCGGGAACGCCGAACGGCTGCCGCTGTCGATGACGATGGCTTCGTCGCCGTCGATGATCAAGTAGGGATTGGTGTGGGAATCCGTCTGCGAATCGTGAAAGCCGACCCAGTAAACCCCTTCCGAGATCTTCACTGGACGGTTGTAATCAAGGTTGATGTTGGTGATGAGCGACATCTCGAATGTCCTCCTCAGGAGCCCCGCTTCACGAAGTCGATGTTGTCGGCGAACATCAGGGCGGAATCCATGGAAATCCTACCCTCCCTCACGAGCTTGGTGAGGCTGTAGTCCATGGAGGAGAAATCCTCCGCCTCCTGTGGCGTCTGCGCCCTGATGCTATGTAGTTTGTTCTCCCGGATCAAATTTCTGACCCTCTGGCTTGCTGCCAGCTTCTCGTATGCGAGCGCTACGGGGGCGCCGTCTTTACCGGGCGCGAGCCTTTGGGAAATAACAAGGAGAAGAGCTTCGGCAAGTTGATACTGGATGTGGGCCTGGAATTCAAGTGGAAAACGTCCGATCAAGCCCTCCACTGCAACGATTGTATTCGCTGCGTGTATGGTGCTCAACACGAGGTGCCCGCTCGACGCTGCCCGTATAGCAATTTCACATGTGTCCACGTCCCGCATCTCGCCTATCACTATGACGTCTGGGGCCTGTCTGAATATTCTCTTCAGCCCTTCCGCGAAAGAATCCGCGTCTGTCCCTATTTCTCTCTGATTGACATTGCTTTTCTTGGATTTGTGAAGGTGCTCGACGGGATCTTCCAGGCTGATGATGTTGCACCTTCGCTTTGAATTTATAATATCCACCATCGTGTTCAAGGTGGTGGTCTTGCCGTGCCCCGTAGGGGCGGCGATGAGGATGAGCCCTCCCGGCTTCATGGCGTATTTTTCCAGATAGGTGGGCAGGCCAAGGACTTTGAGCGACGGGATCGCTTCTGGAATACGCCGAACAGCGAGGGAGATCGTTCCTTTTTGCTGATAGGCGTTGACGCGGAAACGGCCGAGCCCTTCGTGGCTGAACGCGAAATCCAGTTCTTTCTGCTTAAGGAACCGCTCCCACTGCTTTTCCGTCATAAGCGCCTTTGCGTAGGCGATGCACTGTTCCGAGGTGCAGATGGGCATGTTCATGCGCTGGAGCGTATGCTGCACCTTGAGAGTGGGAGAGACGCCGGCCGTGAGGAGCAAGTCCGAGGCCTCCGAGGCGGCAAGTTGCGCCAGCATGTCCTGGACCGTGGTGGGGCCGCGCAAGCCCTGCTTGGCCGCCTGCTCCAGCAGGAGCCGCCCGCCGTTTTCCTCGACGCACTTGACGACAAGGTCCATCTGGTACGATGGAACGATGACCGGCTCCACCCGTCTTCCGGTCATGAACTCGATTTCGTGTATGGCTTCCGTGTTTTCGGGATCTTCTATGCCGAGCCGGATTATGGCTCCCTCCGCGCTCAGGGGGATGACCCGGCGCTTAAGGATAAGGCGCGACGGGATGAGGCTCAGGGTCTGCTCGACGCCTTTGACGTCGAATATGTTGACGCCCTTGACTCCGTGCTGCTTGGCAAGCGCGTCGATGAGCTTCTCGAGCTGTATGTAGCCAAGTTCCGCTATGATAGACCCCAGTCTTCCCCCCCGTTCGTTTTGCGCCTCCAGAGCTTCATTCAACTGGAACGCGGAAATCTGTCCCTCCTCCACCAGCATCTCGCCCAGGAGACGCCTGGATGGACGAACGGTCTTGGGGATATGCTGCTGGCGATTCGCCAGCAGCCGCCTGATGTCTTCCTGGGAAAGCTTTGTCACCTTGGACGGACCGACTTCTTCGTCTACAAGGATCTCTTCCAGCATCTTCCTCAGCTCGAAGGCCTCCGCCATCTCTTCCCTCTTGAACTGTTATGGAATACTTCAATTATATCGTTGATTCGGCATCCTTTGTTCACCCCCTGGCCCCGCTCGGCGACCGGCTGGAAAACAGCAGTTCCGCTCCCTCTGTATCTATCGGTTGTACTGTTGGAATGCTTTAACCGAAAGATGAAGAAATCGTGAGAAAAGGAAGCAGCTATTTTTTCCTCTGCGCCTTGGAGCCGAAGATGGTATTCTTGATTTGCGTGGACAACGGCTTCCGGCGCGTCGGGAGTTGCCGCCGGCTGGCCCCGTCGGCCCCCTCATTCGTCCCGTGGGGTGCGCTTTCAATGTTCCTTCATGAGTGCGAGGCGTCTGAAAATGGTGAATATTACTTTCAAATCATGGCAGCAAACGGCCCGGTTCCTCAACCCGCTCAAGGGAGGGAGCCTGGATGCGCAGCAGATCGAAGTCCGGCTGGACCCTTTGACGGACCATCAGAGCATCTTCAACCCGGCCCTCGAGGGGAAGGCGTCGACGGTGCTTCCCGACACGGACGAAGCCTACCTGAGAGAGCGGGGGGAGGCGTCGAAGGCGACGTGCTTCCTCTGCGACGGCAAATGGAAGAAGTTCAGCCCCTCGTATTCAGACGACGTCATTCCGGGCGGGCGTCTCGTGAAAGGGCAGGCCGTCATCTTCCCCAACCTTTTCCCCGTGGCCGCCTACCACGCCCTTGTCATGGTCGGGGAGCAACATTTTCGCACTCTGGACGATTTTCCGCCGGAGCTGCTGTTCGATGCGTTCTCCGCGTCGCTCGATTTTATACGCATGTGTTATGAGGCGGACCCGCAGGCCATTTATTTTACCATTAACGCGAACTTTCTGTTTCCTGCGGGGGCGAGCGTGGTGCACCCTCATTTGCAAATATTGGGGTCCCCTTTCGCCGGAACGCACCACCGGGCGCTGCTCGACGCCAGCCACACGTTCTTCCACGAAAAGCAGTCCTGCTACTGGACGGAGTTGGTGGACGCGGAGAAGCACTCGGGCGTCCGCTGGATAGGCGACGTGGGGGCCAGCCGGTGGTTTACGGCCTATTCGCCGATGGGAGCGAACGAAATCGACGCCGTGTGGCCCGGCAAACGGCATTTTCTGGAATGGGGGGATGAGGACGCCTGGAGCCTGGCCGAAGGTCTGTCGCGGGCGCTTCGCGTCTACCATTCCCTGAAGCTTTCGACGTTCAATCTGTCGTGCTACAGCGCGGCCCTAGGCCACGAGACGCCGGAATTCCGCTGTCTGCTGCGGCTCGTGAACCGGCAAAACGTCACGCCTCATTACCGGACGGACGATTATTACCTGCAAAAGCTTCTTGGCAGCGAGATCATCATCCATCGCCCGGAGCAGTTGGCGGAGCTGGCGAGGAAGATGTTTGAATAGGACGGAGCATGGGGGGCGACGCTTCGACCATCGCCTCCCATGCCCGACGTCTCGGACGACGTCAGGTTTCCTCGCCTGGGGAGCGCTCCATATCGAGCATCCACTCCTGGAGGCATTCCTCCGCGCGAAGGTCTTTCAAGCGGGCGAGGTTCGCGAGCAGGAAGAGCGCTTTGCCGAATGTCTTCGAATCGACCGGGCCGTTTCCCTCGAGGGTTTCCCGGAGGCTTTTCAGTTGCAGGGCGCATGTGTCTTTCTGGGCGTCGAAATCGTTCCATCTAGAGTCTTTGTGCGCCATGCGGGCGACCATCCTGTGGGCGCGCATAAGGGCTGGGAGCGTATCGGGGAGGGGGCTGGCCGTGTTTTCCTTGCCCGCTTTTTCCTTCGCCTTGATCTTCTCCCAGTTGCCTTTCACTTCTTCGGTGGAGTGGACGACCACGTCGCCGAACACATGAGGATGCCTCCGGATCATTTTTTCTACAACCGCGTCGCATACATCTGAAATGCGGAACTTGTCCCTTTCGTTGTATAGGTGCGTCATGAAGAGCACCATGAAGAGAAGGTCGCCCAGCTCCTCGCAGACTTCCCGCTCGTCTTCCGCTCTCACGGCGGCGGCGGCTTCGTGCGCTTCTTCAATGAGGTACGCCTGCACGCTTTCCGGGGTCTGCTTCCGGTCCCACGGGCAGCCTCCCTCGCCCCGCAGCCGGTCGATCACCTCCCATACGCCCCGCACCTTGTCCCATTCGGTTTGCTCAACCGTCATCTAATTAACCTCCGACTTTCAATTGGAATATAATCCGCCACGAACATGAAGTTGAATGCCTATGCAGTTTCATTGCCGCAGGGCGGCGGAGCCTTGCCGCTTCACTGCGCTGCTCTTTTCCCTGCGTCTCAGACGTCTCTCTTAACGTCCGACCATTGCCGCATGAGATCGTCCTTCTTCTTATGAAAAGACTCCCGGACCGTGATCGGCGTGATGGCGATCAGAATCCGCGAGCCCTGGAGCACGTACGGCGTCAGGACCGATTGCGTAAGCACCGTGCTTTGCGGAGGAAGAAAGAACGTGAGGAGAGATATGAGTATAGCGGCCATAACCAGGGCCTTCACCAGTCCCACGCCGAGTCCCATGATGCGGTCGATGAATCCCAGCGGAGATCGGCGCAGAAGCCCGCTCAGCCAGTATCCCGCCGCCCCGATGCAAAACCACGCCAGAAAGAATATCAGCAGGTAACTGATCATCAATGGCTGGGCTATATTAGGGAATTGCCTGTGCAGCGCGACGGCCACCCCTTCAAAAAAATGGGAGGCGAGGATGAAGCCTCCCATAACTCCAGCGATTCCGAAGACTTGCGAAATAGCTCCGCGCCACAGTCCGCGCATGGCGCAAAATAGCGTCACCGTCAGCAAAATCCAGTCGAGTCCGTTGAGATGGATCATAATCCGCCTTTCTTTCCGGTTCGCGAGCACAGACGCCCCGCGCGGCTTGCGCAATGCAGCGCGCGCCTTGCCATTGCCCTGTGTACACCAATTAAGACGTTGTAATCAATATCCATATAATAGCTACTTTTCCCTTGGCGCCGGGTCTTGCGTCTGGTAATATGAAATTCTTGAATGAATGGTCATTCATTCTTCGTTTTGCCAGCTTAACAAAAGGGTTGCGAAACTATTCAAAAAATTATAATAGCATCCGTAATCCGTATGGGGAAGCTCGAGCTCTTGTTGCGTTGCAGAGGATGTTCGGGACATAAGAAACGGCTCCTTAAGACATCCGGCGCTCCTGATGTCAACATCAACTCATCCAGGTGATCCCGAAAGGGAGAGGAGGACAAATCGTGAACATTGTAGTGCTACTTAAGCAAACTCCGGATACGGAGTCCGTAATTCGCATTGCCGGCGACGGCAAGTCGATCGAGACCGGCGATCTCAAGTGGGTTATCAATCCCTACGATGAATTCGCCGTGGAAGCCGCCCTTCGTTTGAAAGAAAAGCACAAGGGAACCGTAACCATCGTGAGCTGGGGTCCGCAGCGAGTGGTCGAGGCCATTCGCACGGCATTGGCGATGGGCGCGGACAAGGGCGTTCTGGTCGATGACGATGCGCTCAATGGAAGCGACAGTCTTGGCGTGGCCAAGGCCCTTGCGGCTTGCGTGAAGGAACTGACCCCTGACGTCGTCCTGTGCGGCTCCCGCGCGGTGGATTACGATCTGGGCCAGAGAGGCCCCATGGTGGCTGAGCTGCTGGGATGGCCCCACATCGCCCTGGCCGTCTCCCTGGATTGCGACGGAAGCAAGGTGAGCATCGAGCGTCCCATCGAGGGCGGCAAGGTCACCCTCGAGGCGGCGCTCCCGGCGGTTGTGACGATGGGTGGATCGCATGCCGTATGGAATCCTCGTTACGCCTCCCTTCCCGGCATCATGAAGGCGAAGAAAAAGCCTCTGGCGATGAAGAAACTTGCCGATTTGGGTCTCGATGCTTCCGATTGTGGAGCTTCGGCCGCGAAGGTTCTTATCACCTCCTTGGAAATGCCCGCGGAGCGCGCTCCTGGCCGCATCATCGACACCAAACTGGATACGGCGGGCAAGGCCCTGGAACTTGTGCGGTTGCTGCATGAAGAAGCGAAGGTTATCTAGCTGAAAGACGCTGAAAGATCACAAGGAGACTCTAAAATGGCTAAATGTGTCTGTGTTGTCACTGAATTTCGCGCTGGGAGCTTCCGCCGTGTTTCAAATGAAGTGGCGAGCGAGGGGAAGAGAATAGCCGAAGCCCTGGGCGCTCCTGTTTACGGCGTCGCGGTGGGTTCCGGCGTTGCCGCGAAAGCCGCCGAGATGGGCGCCTACGGCGTCGAGAAGATGTTCGTCGCCGATGACGCTTCCCTCGAAAATTATGTTGCCGAGACCTACGTTCCAGTCATCGCGGAAATCGTCAAACAGTGCGATCCCGCGGTCCTTATCCTGCCCGCCTCCGTGGACGGCAAGGATCTGAGCGCCCGGTTGGCGGCTCGTCTTGGCGCCGGCCTTGCCCAGGACTGCACGGCGATCGTTTGCGACGGCGGTAAGATCAAGGCCCGTAAGCCGGTGTTCGCCGGCAAGGCGTTCGCCTGGTGTGAATGGGCGGATGGGGCCATGCCGATGATTTCCTGCCGTCCGAACGTCATGGACTGCATCCCCGCCGATATGAGCAAGACCGCCGCCGTCGAGAACGTGGCGGTGACCCCGTGCGACGCCAAGTCGAAGGCCGTCAGCGTGGATCTCGACGCCTCCGGCAAGGTGGAACTCACCGAAGCGGAGATCATCGTTTCGGGCGGCCGCGGCATGAAGGGGCCGGAAAATTATCCCATTATCGAAAAGCTCGCCAAAGTCCTCGGCGCCGCCGTGGGCGCGTCCCGCGCGGCTGTCGACGCTGGCTGGCGTCCGCATTCCGATCAGGTTGGCCAGACTGGCAAGGTCGTCAACCCGAACCTCTATATCGCGGTAGGCATCTCCGGCGCCATCCAGCACCTAGCGGGCATGGGCTCCTCCAAGTTCATCGTCGCGGTCAACAAAGACGCCGACGCCCCGATTTTCAGCAAGGCCGATTACGGCGTGGTGGAAGATCTTTTCAATTTCATCCCGGTTTTCACCGAAGAAGTCGAGAAGCTCAAGAGCACCTGCTAGCATAAACACGATGCTGCATGCCCGGCCCCGAGGGGTCGGGCCCAACCTTACGGAGAGAAAAAGGGGACCTTTTCATGGGGGAGGATGAGCGACGCATTTGGTTAAAAAGTTATGATTCGGGCGTGCCCGGAAATCTGCATTATCCTGATGAATGTTTGCCGCTCCTGCTCCAAAAAAATGCAGAAACATACCCATATAATACGGCCATCGAGTTCTTTGGGGCCAAGCTTTCCTACCGCGAGTTTTGGGCTGAGATACTGAAGTTTGCGGCTGCGTTGACCGAAATCGGCGTGAAACGCGGCGATAAGGTGGCCATTATGCTGCCCAATTGTCCGCAATGCATCATTGCGTATTACGCCGTGTTGTGGCTCGGCGCGGTCGTGGTGCTCACCAATCCCATGTACGTCGAGCGGGAGATGGAGCACCAATGGAACAATGCGGAAGTCGAAACCCTGATCGTCCTGGACCACTTGTATCCCAAGGTGGGGTCAGTTCTTCCCCGGACGGATGTTAAGCGGATCGTTGTGACGAGTCTGAGGGAGTATTTTCCGTTTTTCCTCAAATGGATCTACCCTATTAAGGCCAAAAAAGAGAAACTTTTCACAAATATTCCGTATGGTGGAAATGTTTTCAATTTTAAGAAATTGATCCAGGGCGCACCCAGGACGACGCCTCCCTGCGGGGTGGAATCCCTGGACGATCTGGCCCTCCTCCAGTACACGGGCGGGACGACGGGGGTTCCCAAGGGCGTCATGCTCACGCACAGGAACATCCTCGCCAACACCGTGCAGCTCACGAACTGGTTTACGGAGTTGAGGCCCGGGCAAGAACGCATGCTCTCTGTGCTGCCCTTCTTCCACGTATTCGGCATGACCGTCGGCATGAACTTCGCCCTCTATTCGGGCGGCGCTATTATTCCGGTTCCAAGATTCGATATCAACACCTTCCTCAAGACGCTTGAAAAGGCGAAACCCACGCTTTTCCCCGCCGTCCCGACCATCTTTGTCGCCATCGTGAACCGCCCCGATATCGATTCCTATAATCTCTCTTCCATCCGGTTCTGTGTGACGGGGTCAGCCCCGATGCCCGTGGAAGTGCTCAAGAAGTTCGAGGCGCTTACGGGATGTGTGATCGTAGAGGGGTTCGGGCTCACCGAGAGCAGCCCCGTGACCCATGTGAACCCGATCCAGGGCGCGCGCAAGGCGGGGTCCATCGGGCTTTCTCTTCCCGACACCGACTGCCGCATTGTGGACATAGCGCTCGGGGTAGAGGATATGCCGCCAGGGCAGGAAGGGGAGCTTATCGTGCGAGGCCCCCAGGTGATGGCGGGCTACTGGCGCATGCCGAAGGAGACCGACGCCGCACTCAAAGACGGGTGGCTCTACACGGGTGATATTGCCACGATGGATGAGGAAGGGTACGTCTATATTGTCGATCGCAAGAAGGACATGGTCATAGCGGGCGGTTTCAACATCTACCCCAGGGAAATCGACGAGGTTCTCTATGCGCACCCCAAGATCATGGATGCTGTGTCCGTCGGCGTGCCGGATGAATACCGAGGGGAAACCATGAAAGCTTACGTTGTGCTGAAACCCGGCGAAAGTCTTACGGAAAAGGAAGTGATCGACTTCTGCAAGGCGCGGCTTGCCGCATACAAAGTGCCGAAAGCCGTCGAGTTCAGAGACTCTCTTCCCAAAACCCTGGTGGGGAAGGTGCTCCGGAAAATGCTCCGCGCGGAGGAAATGGAAAAACGCCGGAGCGCCTCGGAACAATGACGCACGATCCCTCCCTGGATTCCTTCAGGCGGCGTCGGCTGCTTTTCGACGCCGCCTCTGACTTTTATTACCTCCAGAACCATCGCTACCCCAGGACCGCATCGCTCGATCTGGTGGGAAACCGCTATGCGCTGCCGCATGCTGAGAGACAGTTGCTGCACCGGGGCGTCTTCGGCCAGGAGGCTGCCCTCGCGCGGCGCGCCAGGCGCTCCGCGGGAGCTGCGTGGCGGGAGAAGCGGCTCGTCGTCGACGGCTGCAATGTGCAGATAACCGTGGAAAGCGGCATACTGCAGCGGAAACTCCTTCTCGCAAACGACGGGGCCATGCGGGACATCGCGGGACAGTCGGCGCAATTCCGGATGACCGAAGCGAGCGAGATGGCCCTCGACGTGATCTTTCGCTTTCTCGACGAGCACCGCCCGAAGAGCGTTCTCTTCCTCTACGACGCCCCGATGAGCCACAGCGGAGCGCTCGCGGACCGCGTCCGCCGCAGGCTCCGCGCGATGGGGCTCCCCGGAGACGCGCGGACGTCTCCTTCGCCAGATAGTGAAATGCCGCTTGGCGATTGCGTGGTTGCAAGCAGCGACTATGCGATCCTCGACAAGTCTACGTCATGGCTGGACTTGGCCCGGCAGGCCCTTGACTGCGCGGAGGTCGCAAGGCCCTTCGTGAGCTTTGAATCATTTGTACGTTCAACCCCGCCGGAGTTCCACGACTGGCTTCGAAGTGGGGACGAGGGGTTCTGAGTCTGGGTGGATTTTTGATCCAGGAGGATGTATGCTCGTTAAAAATTGAAGATTGCGCTTTTGCGGGTATAACATTTCCTTGGGAAGACGAGGCCGCCGATGGCAAAGCAGCCGGGCCATCATTCGACAATGATTATCTGGTGAACATCTTTCGCCACGGTCTGGAACGATAAGCATGTCTAAGTCCGATGAATATGTGAGCAAGATCAAATCGCTGGACTGGTCAGGGCTGCGCAATCTTTGGGATGGGATATGCCAAGGGAGCACCCCAGGCTGGGCTCCGGGCAAGGCTATGGAGCACCTTATGCTTCGGGCCTTTGAGCTCGATGGCGCTGATGTAGCCTGGCCCTTCGAGGTTAAGGTTGGCAAGGAAACAGTCGAGCAGATAGACGGGGTTGTCTATGCAGGAGATTTGATATGCGTACTCGAATGCAAGGATAGCGAAGAGCCGGTGAATGTGGGGCCCATCGCAAAGCTGAGGAATCAACTGTTGCGCCGCCTATCGGGTGTCTTGGGTTTGCTGGCGAGCCGTGGCGGTTTCACCTCTCCGGCAAGAACTCTTGCTCAATTCTTGGCTCCCCAAGCCATCCTCCTGTGGGAAGGCGGTGAAATCGGCGTTGTGCTGGAGAAGAAGTCCTTCAAAGAAGCGCTTCGCAAAAAGTACAGGTATTATGTCGAGTATGGAATGCTCGATTACACCGTACAAGAGGAGACCGCTGATAATGACATATGATGCTTATATAATTGTAGAAGATCGAACGGACCAGCAATTTGTCCGCGTTCTCCTTCCTGAAAAATTCCGGGATAATGTGAATGTCGTCGCATCGGGCGGGAAATCGGCCGCGATTTCGTTATGCAGGTCCATTCTAGTGACTCGCCAGAAACCTACGGTCCTAGTCGTGGACTCCAATACGACCGATGAACGTGAGATAAATGAGCAACGCATCATTCTGAACGACCTGCTGCTCCAGGCCGCCGGCAACGCGCCATATCAGATCGAGTTTGCGGTCCCTGAAATAGAGTCGGTTCTATTTTGCGATGCAACCGCATTGGAATTTATCCTCGGGGTCGCAATGACTGATGGTGAGAAAATAGCGGCTAAGTACAACCCGAAAGGGGTCCTCGCCGATATGCTCCGAAGAGCCAGAATAGGGGGAGAATCGGATTTTCTATCCACCCTCGGGAAAGAGGATGCGGCAAAGTTCTCCGATTGCTCCCTTATCGCGAACATCACGACGTTTCTTGAGAACAAATTGCAGTTGCCGCCAATGCACAAGTCAAAGTTTAGAAGGCAGATTGAGTTGCCAAGATAGGCTACGATACTGTAAGTAAGATACGGTTTGCACAGAGGAGAACGAGGAGCCGCCTCTCGTACTGTATTCTTGCTGTGCGTCTTGCCACGCTCTCACTCCTAATGCTGGCTCTCCTCGTGGATGCCGAGCGCCTTCATCTTGCGGTGCAGGTGGCTGCGCTCGACGCCGATCTCCGACGCCGTGAGCGAAACGTTCCAGCCGCACTCTTCCAGTTTGCCTATAATGTACTCGCGCTCAAAGCAGATCCGCGCTTCTTTCAGGGTGGGAATTTTGTAGGGGTTGCAGTGATGTGACGGGGCCTCGGCCATCGGGGCTGCATCCTGGATCAAGGCGGAAAAGTCCTTCGGGAGATCCCTTACGTCTATAACAGGGTTCGGGGTCATTATGACCAGCCGCTCGACGAAATTTTTCAGCTCCCGAACGTTGCCCGGCCAAGGATAGCGTTGCAGGAGGCGCACCGCGTCCTCCGTGATCTCTTTCCGGCCTAGGGCGCTTTCATAGCTCAGCTGATTGAAAAAATCCTCGAGCAGAAGCGGAATGTCGTCCAGCCTCTCCCGCAGGGGAGGGACATGGAGCGGAATTACATTGAGCCGGTAGTAGAGATCCTGGCGGAACCCCCCCGTTTCTATCTCCTTTCGCAAGTCCTTGTTCGTCGCCGCGATGATCCGGACGTCCACCTTGATGATGCGGCTTCCTCCGACCCGCTCGAAGGTTTGCTCCTGGATGATCCGCAGGATTTTCGCCTGGGTCTTAAGACTCATGTCCCCGATTTCGTCCAGAAAAAGAGTGCCCTCGTTGGCCATGTCGAACTTGCCCTTGCGTTTTTCGTGCGCTCCGGTGAATGCTCCCTTTTCATGGCCGAATAATTCGCTTTCGATCAATTCCTCGGGAATGGCGGCGCAGTTCACCTCCACCATGGGGCGGCTGCTCCTGCGGCTGTGTTGATGGATGGACCGCGCAACGAGTTCTTTTCCCGTTCCGTTCTCCCCCGTGATGAGCACGGTGGCGTTGGATGGAGCGGCGCGCTGGATCTCCTCGATGAGGCCCAAGATGGCTGGACTCCTTCCTGTAATTCGCCAGCGGCCCGTCGCCTTCTGGCGCCACAGGATGTTTTCTTCCGCCAGCCGGTGGAAATCGAGGGCGTTCTGGATGGAAACCAGGATGCGCTCCAGGGAGAGCGGCTTTTCCACAAAGTCGAAAGCCCCCATCTTCGTGGCCCGTACAGCCGTTTCGATGTTTCCGTGTCCTGAAATAATAATCACCGGCAATCGTGGATGGGAGTGCTTCAGTTCTTCCATGAATGTCAGGCCGTCCTTGCCGGGCATCCAGATGTCGAGAAGGACGAGGTCGGGCGTCTCCTTTTGGATCTCCTCCTCCGCTTCTTCCGCCGAGGCGGCGGCATTCACGCCATAGCCCTCATCCTGAAGCGCCCCTTTGAGGGACGCGAGGATGCTTTTCTCGTCATCGACTATAAGTATCTTCGCTTTCATTGCGCCTCTGTTCGACAGTTCTCTTCGTGCGCCGCGCTGTTCATTAGCCCGGCAGTTCGACGACAATCACCGTGCCCCGGGGCACGTTGTCCTGGACCCGTATGAATCCGTTGTGATCGGCCACTATGCTCGCGACAATTGCGAGGCCGAGGCCTGTTCCCTTCTCCTTGGTGGAAAAGTAAGGCTCGAAGATTCGCAGTTTGTCTTCCTGCGCAAGCCCCTTGCCTGTGTCTGCGCATTCCATCTTGGCGATCTTGAGGGTTGGATCATGCGTCAGGGAAATGTGGATAGACCTGTCTTCCCCGTCCAGCGCCTGGACGGCGTTATCGAGAAGGTTCGTCAGCACCTGCTTGAATTGGACCCGGTCGAGCATCAGGGTGGGAAAAGACTCCTCCTGCTCCAGTGTGAACAGGATGTCGGGGTAGGTGTGGCCATATAGAGTGAGGCTCTCTTCCACGAGGGCCGCAAGGTCGGTCGGCATGGGATTGACGCGGGGAAGTCTCGCGAAGTTTGAAAATTCGTTGACGAGGTGCTTCATCAGATCCACCTGCTGCGTTATCGTGCGGGTGCATTCGTCAAGGACCTCGCCGTCGGGGGAGTGGAGAAGATTAGCGTACTTGCGGCGCACCCGCTGCGCGGAAAGCCGAATAGGGGTGAGCGGGTTTTTTATCTCGTGGGCGATCCTGCGGGCCACCTCGCGCCATGCCGCCATTCGTTGGGCTTTTTCGAGGTCCGTCAGGTCGTCGAAAACGATGACCGATCCCATACAGTTATTGTCTTCATCCTGGAAGACGGAAATCTTTATGAGAAAGACCACGGGGCGGTCCCGCAGCAGGATCTGAACTTGCTTTTCCAGGAAAGGCGCGCGGCTGGCCGCGTACATGTCAAGGAAGGTCTGCACGACTTCCATGTGGTGAGGTTTGAGGAAGAGCGAATAATGTCTCCCGACGATTACGTCGGCGTCCACCCCCAACAGGGTTTCCGCCGACTTGTTCGCCGTGATTATGAGTCCACTCGCATCGACGCTCACAACACCAGCCGCTATGTTCTTGAGGACCGTCTCCATGTACAGGCGGCGCGCCTCGAGTTCCATGTGGCTGTGCTGTAGCGCAAGGTAGGCGTTGGCAAGTTGCTCGCGGCTCTCCCGCAGGTCCAGCACCATCGTGTTGAAGGAGGAGACCAGCATGCCGATTTCGTCCTGATGGTCCCACTTGAGCTGCACGTCGAGGTCTCCTTCGGCGATGCTCTGCGTGGCGGCGACCAGGTGCTGGATGGGAACGGTGATGTTCTTGGCAAGGAAGAAGGCGAACCAGATCGCCGCAAATATAACGAGCAGCGTCACAATGGAGAACGTCGCGAAATGGCTCGTCCGAAGCGGCTTGTGGAGCAGCTTGATCTGTAGAAAGTCCTCGTATCCGTTGGCGACCAGCGCAAGCTTTTCCGTGATGCGTTTGGGGAGCACCCGGAGCGCAACCAACTCGCCCGCCGATTCTTCCGGCGCCCCTCCCGGCGCGGAGAGAAGACACGAGGATATCAACCCCTCCTGCTGCTGGTCGAGCGTAAGAGTGTGTATGTTCAGGCCGCTCTTGCGCTCCTCTTCGAGCGCATCTCTGATTTTCTGCAAGTCTGAAGGCGGCGAATCGGGAAGGTGCGCCTGCCAGACCAACTCTCCACTCGGGCTAAAGAAAAACAGGGCGTTGAGATGATGTCTCGTAAGGAGGGCCGCCGCCAGTTCCTCCGGACGCGTCCCGACCGTAGCTGCGTCCGCTGGGGGGTGGGCAAGCTCCTCCGACGCCATTCGGCAATCGAAGGCGAGGTCGTCCCTTTCCTCTTCCAGGTATTCCTTGCCGAGCGTGACGGCCTGCTCGAGGGAATGCTCCATCCTTCCGCTGAACCAGTAATCGACGCTGTAGGACATGAATTTGGTCGCCAGCCCGAAGAGGGGCAGGGTGGGGATGAGCGTAAGGCAGACGAAGGTTATCACGAGGCGCGTGCGCAGCTTGTAGCCGAGGATGTTGTGTTTGCGTTCGTAGACCAGCTTCACGATGCTGCGAAGAACCAGGTAAACGAGAAGCAAGAGGAGGATGACGTTGAGGTTTATGAGCGCGAAAAGCAGCACGTTCCCGATTGTCGGGAAATTCGATTCAAAACGGAAGAGCCATCCTTCCAGGAAGCAAAAGACAAGGACAAGGGCGAGCGTCGTGAGCAGCCACACCTTGTCCCGTTTTTTCAATGGGCTCATAATGCTAAACCTGCGGCGGCCCTTGCCTTACGGCGTTATGGTGATGCTCTGCCAGTCCGTCTCGAAGTCCCAAAGGGAGACGAAAAACAGAACATAGCGGAAGAAAAGGGGCAGGTCGACTTTAGAAAGCTCCGCCTTGACGTACAATCTGTACTGCTCCCCCTTCTCCAGTCGCCAGAGCGGCGTTAGGGACAGATCGCTCACCGTGCTCATCCACGTTTTCGCTTCCTCTATGCTCGTCGTTGTTCGCAGCTTTTCGGTCGCTTCGGGGCAGTGGACCCTGAAGACGTTCTTGAGCAGGTCGTATTTGATCGTATGCTCCAGGACGACGTCCAAAAGTCGCTTTCGGAAAAGCGGCAATCCCGGTTCTTCCAGGATAATCAGAATTCGGAAAGTGGTGGGAACCCCACTCCAGATGGCTTCTTCCATTTCAGGGGTGAAACAGTTCTGGAGCCGAAAGCGCACATTCAGATACCCCTCCCCCTGGTCGGCGTGAATATCCGTCACCTCGGCGTTATCGGCCGCGTTCGCTGACGACGTTGGGGAAATAAGGAAGAATATGGCGAGGATGAAGAAAAAAATATTACCATGGCGTTTTGTCATAAGATTGCGCTTCTTCCCATAGAGTCCAAGTTGACCAAGGATTCTAGCGAAGCGCAAATCTTATGACAAGGAGTTTCTCCTCTCAGCACGCCGGTTTGGCGCTCAGCGAGAAGCCATCCATAAACGCCGGAATGGTTGAGGATGGAATGAAAGCATCGATGCGGCATGGAGGAGTCATAAGCGTGCAAAATTCCTCGCGAGCCATGAGCGCATCTAGAAAATGGTTATGCAGGGTGTGACCCGCTTTGTAAACCTCGAAAGAACCGATCACGGGCTTGCCGGCAAGGGCCAAGTCTCCTATGAAATCAAGGACCTTGTGCCGCACGCACTCGTCAGGATAGCGAAATCCCTCCATGTTGAGCAGCCTGTGATCATCGAAAACAACCGCGTTGGAAAGCGATCCGCCCCGCGCAAGCCCCATGCGCTGGAGCATCTCAACATCTTTCAAAAAGCCGAAGGTCCTCGCCTTGGCGATGTCCCGCGCGAACCCGGTTTTGTCGAACTTCCAGGCGTACTCCTGCCTCCCGATCATCGGGTGGGGGAAGTCGATGATGTAGCGCACCTGAAATTCCTTTGAGGGGGTCGCCTTGATGTAGGCCTCGCCCTCTCTCACCGTAAGCGGCCTCTCCACCTTGTAGTAATGGCGGTAATCGTCTTGTTTCTTAAGGCCCGCCTTCTGCAAAACTTCGATATAATCCGCCGCGCTGCCGTCGAAAATGGGGATTTCGGCTCCGTCGACTTCTATAAGAACGTTGTCGATTCCCATTCCCGCCAAGGCGGCCATTAGATGTTCGATGGTGGATATGCGCGCCCCGTTGGACCCGATTGTGGTTGCAAGGGACGTATCCGCCACCTTGTTGTAGTGGGCGGTTATGATGGGACTGCCCGGAAGGTCGACCCTCCGGAACTTGACGCCATAATTCGGAGGCGCCGGCTTCACTTTCAGGACGATATTCGATCCTGAATGAAGCCCCATCCCTTCACAGCGCACCTCTCTCCTGACCGTGTGTTGTTTCATAGTATGCCCCAAACTCCTTCCTCCTCGGGCCTTATACAAAGCACTATCCGTGCCACTGATCTCTTCGGTTTCCAGAGCGACAAGACACGCCCCATCCTCGCTCCAGCCCCAAGCTTTCTACAGGTTATCCTCTGGAATGTAAAGACGCGGCTGCGATTTAATTTGCAGAGAAGTTGTGTCTAAAAAGGCACATTTTGAAAAATAGTGTGTTGTTTTTGCAACAGATGCGGTTGCGCTTGCTTTGCGCCCCATGAATAATTAAGATGCGGTGCGACTGGTGGCAAAGGATCGGAAGTTTGAAATTCCACAATAGAGCGGGTGAAGATAATGAGATTTAAAAAGACGCTGCGGCCGAAAGGGCCGGGAGGATGCATATGAAGCTGGAGCAGTTTCCGACTGAAATTCAACCCTACCTCATGCCATCTCCCAACGGGGAGTACGTCTACGAATGTATAGGCTGCGGAAGGGAGCGCGGGGTCGATGAACTGCTCTACACCTGCCCCGATTGCGCCAGCGTCTTGATGATCAAGGACAGGAGCTGGGACCGCCTCAAGAAGATCCCCGGCCGGCTTTGGCGTGATATCTTTGATTATCGGTGCATGCTGACCGTTCCAGCCCTGAAGGGCGTCTACCGCTACCATGAGCTGATAGGCTCCATCATACCGCTCGATGCCGTCGTTTACCTCGGGGAGGGGCACACCCCGGTAGTCGCGGCCAACCAGCGGCTCGCCGACTGGGCGGGCATGCCTTTCTTCTACAAGAACGACGGGCAGAACCCGAGCGCTTCCTTCAAGGACCGCGGCATGGCGAGCGCCTTCAGCTACCTCAATTACCTGATTCAAAGTGGGAAGGTGGGAGAGGTGCTCGCGATCTGCGCATCGACGGGAGATACATCGGCCGCCGCGGCTCTTTTCGCCTCCTACCTGACGGGAGGCGTAAAATCCGCCGTGCTCCTCCCGCAGGGCAAGGTCACCCCGCAGCAGCTGGGACAGCCGCTCGGGAGCGGCGCCAGGGTGATCGAAATTCCGGGCGTCTTCGACGACTGCATGAAGGTCGTCGAGCACCTTGCCGACCACTTCGCCGTGGCGCTCATGAATTCCAAGAACGCCTGGAGAATCCTCGGCCAGGAATCCTACAGCTATGAAATCGCCCAGGCGTTCGATTACGACGTCGCAGACCTCGTGATCGTCGTTCCCATCGGGAACGCGGGGAACATCACGGCGGTAATGGGTGGGTTCCTGAAGCTGTACGACCTCGAGATCATCACCAAACTTCCTGTTATCGTCGGGGTGCAGTCGCAGCATGCCAATCCCGTGTATCGGTATTACCTGGAGCCGAAGCCCGAGAAGCGGCGCTTCGAGCCTGTCGCAGTCCGGCCGAGCACGGCGCAGGCCGCTATGATAGGCAATCCCGTTTCGATGCCGAGGGTGCGGCTTCTCGTCGAAAAGTACCGGCAGATCGCTGGAGAGCAGGCCGTTCAGGTGGTGGAAGTGAGCGAGCAGGAAATCATGGACGCCATGCTGACGGCTAACCGAAACGGCCATATTGCGTGCACCCAGGGCGGGGAATGCCTTGCGGGAATCCGGCGCGTGGCGGCCAGGAAGAGCGTGGAGGCGGGGAAGCGCGCCATACTCGATGCTACGGCGCACGCCCTCAAGTTCTCGATGTTCCAGGATAAGTATTTCAATAACAGCTTCGAGCCGGAATTCGAGGTTGCGCCGAAGGATGAGCTTCGCAATGCGCCGCTTCTGGTCAGCACGCCCGCCGGGACGCCATGCCCTCAGCCCGGCGTGAGCCTCGACGCGGATGCGATGAAGACGTTCGTGGAATGCGCCGCCGCATCGGTTGCGGAAATGCTCGATTTGAAACGCCGCTCCGCCGCCTGATCCGGGGGCCGCGTCCGGTGGCAGTCCCTGCAACGGACCGAACCAATTTTGTTCAAGAACTTTAGGGAGATCGATCATTATGGCTTTAATGGCATATAAGGACGTGTATCCAGAGTTGGGGGAGGACGTTTTCGTGGCTCCCGGCGCCTGGGTGATAGGCGATGTCGTTATCGGAGCGCGGACCAGCGTTTGGTTCAATTCCGTAGTGCGAGGGGACGACAACTATATACGGATTGGCGCCGACAGCAACGCCCAGGACAACTGCACCCTGCATGTGACCATCCACCGTTTTCCGCTGGAGATCGGCGACCGGGTCACCATCGGACACAACGCGATCATCCATGGGAGCGTCATAGAGGACGATTGCCTGATCGGCATGGGGGCCGTCATCATGGACGGCGCGAGGATCGGGAAGGGCTCGATCGTTGCGGGCGGCGCCGTGGTCCCTCCGGGTTTGCAGGTCCCGCCCGGCTCGATGGTGATGGGGATTCCCGGGAAAGTGGCCCGCCCGCTGACGGATGCGGACCATGAACTTATCCAGGACAGTTGGGCGCACTACGTTCGGATGGCGGGCGACTATCTAGCTGCGGGGCTTCTGGATGTTTCAAAGAAAGTGAAAGGGTTCCTGGGATAATTCCTTCGGATGCGATTGGGAGTTTTTCACCATCCCAACCGCATCGCTCTGTTTCCGCCAAATACGGCGCTACTGCCGGCAGCCCCAGTCGTTGCGCGGATTGAGGTGGATGTGCTGGCCCTCCTCGACGGGGCCGCGCGTCGCCGCCACGCCGCAGGCGCCCAATTCCCGAACGGCTTCGTGCAGCGCCTCCTCCGTGCCGCTCCACCGGAACCGGATGTTCTCGAGCGTCGGGTGGAGTCCCTCGTCCATCAGCGAGCAAATAATGATATAAAGTGACGTCGCCTCAACGCTGGCGTTCAGTTCAAAAATAGCCCGATCCATGTGCATGTCGTTTCACCCTTTCTGTAAATGTCTTCATGGTCTGGGAAATGCAACCCGTGCTCCTGGTCTGTAGCGGCTCCTCGCTGTCCAAACCAACCCACTAACCACCCACTCAGCTTAACAGAGCGCTCTTTCGGAGTCAAACGCGGGAGGACTGCCCCGTTGCACTGCCTGCCGCCAGTGCTTCAATGGGATGCTGCCCTGCGGACGCTGCATGGACGCCGAAGCGTTTTCTCCGTGTGAAAAGGGTTGATTAATCCAATCGATTGTATTACACAATTCCAAATTGCCAATGATCCTGGATTATATGGCTCCCCCGAAAAACAGTTGACCTGATATCCGCGTCATGAAGGCGCGAAGGGGGTAGGGTTTCGGCGGGATATCATTCCTCCGGGACCGCGGGTGCATGCGCCCGTCATCGACAAATAGAGCTATAACGAACCAAAGCGACAATGAAGCCAGGCAGGCTTCGGCAGCTCGGAAGAGCGCTGAACCTTGCCTGGCTTTTTGTTTTTTTAGCCCCTGCATCATTGCGAGGATGCGCGATGCCGGAGATGGCAGCTTCATTGTGCAGAATGGGGCGATCTTCTACGGCTTGAAGGTGGGGCTCCCCCGACCTCATCGTCCCTGGAGGGATTCCTGGGGTTCGTTGCGGCGATGGGCCGCTCTGTGGTTTTTTGCTGGCTGCTGTCGTTACCTGTTGGAGGAGAAAGATGAAAATCGGGCTGATCGGTTGGGTGGGAATCTTGGGGGTTGCATGCTTCCTGATGTGTGCTCCGGCGTTTGCCGAGGGAGAGCAGGAGAGTGTGGAGAATATTGGCGAAGTGGTGGTCACCGGGGAGAAGCTCGTCACCCCGACCAAGCAGACGGATGAAACTGTTTATACGGGCGACGAGATAACGAAAAAAGGCATAGAAATACAGGGCGGGGCCGCTGCGACGAGCGTTTACGAGGCCATGGACATATTGCCCGGCGTGAGCGTGGAAAGCGCCGATCCGCTGGGGCTCGCCGCCGAACAGCGCTATATCCGCGTCCGGGGTGTGCGCGGCTACCTGGGGGCCATGTCGGTGGAAGGAATCCCGAACTGGGGCGGCAACCCGATCGGCCCCAGGGAATATATCTACGACATGGAGAACTTCCAGAGCGTCTCCGTCTACAAGGGGGCCACGCCCTCGGACCTCGCGACCGGCGTCGGGTCGCGCGGCGGGGCCATCGAGCTCAAGGCGCTTTGGCCGGAGGATGAGCTTGGATTCAACGCCAGTCAGGCGTTTGGCTCCAACAATTACAGCCGCACCTTCGTTCGTGGCGACTCCGGGGCGCTGCCTATCATCGGAAGCAAGCTTTCCCTTTCCTATTCCTACACGGATGCGGAAAAGTGGAAGGGACCCGGCGACCTCGGACCTAGAAACAACGTGAATTTCATGTTCGCGCAGCCGGTGACCGAAAAAGACGAGATCAAATTCTGGGTCAATCACAACGAGGTCAAGCAGAACCTCTACAACTCGCTTTCCTATTCCGAAACGCGCGACCTCGACGACAATTACGACAAGGACTACAATCGCGAGCTGACGGGCGTGAGGAGTAAGGACATCTACTATTACAATTACAACAAAGCAGACCTCAAAAACACCGACCTCTTCGGCATCCTGCCCATATCCCTCACCGACGCTTTCCGCCTGAGCTTCAAGCCCTATTATTCCAACGAAGATTCGGAAATACTCAATGGATCGACGTCCCAGGGCGGGCTGGTCCAGAAGCGGACGAGGGACGTGGACAAGTTCGGACTTATATCGGAGGCGAGCTACGACTTCTCCTTCCTCAAGGCGTCCGTGGGCTACTGGTTTGAGTCGGTGGACATGAAGATTCTTTCCCAGAACTACGTTCCCGGCTCCATGAAATACCAGGGCTATGGCATCTACACGGAGAACGAAGACGACGGCCTGCTCCACAGCCCCTACGTCAAGCTTTCCGGAAGCATAGCGGACTTCGACTGGCAGGCTGGGCTCAAATATTTCTATTACAGGGACCCTGCCACAAAGGGCTATCTTTCCACCGCCCCGACGTATGGCCTGACGCACATGGACGACCTCGACAGGAGCGAGAAGGAATACGACGCGTGGCTCCCGACAGCCGGGATCGCCTACAATTTCACGGACTCCTTCCAACTGCATGCCAACTACGGCAGGAGCCAGAGCCGTCCTTATTCCTACGTGCCTCTCATCAATATCTATAATTCAAACAGGAGCGCTTTCCAGAAGGCCGGCGTCACGCTGAACGATCTATTCAACGGCTACGACATGGAAATATCCGACAACTTCGAGATCGGCGCGAGATACCGCATGGACTGGCTCGAGGTGATGCCCACGGTCTTTTATTCAAAGCACGACAAACTGCTGACGACCGTCTACGATCCCAGGGTGAACCTCAGCTACCAGCAAAACATCGGAAAGGCGACGGGGGTTGGCGTGGAACTGGAAACGAACATTTATCTCGGAGAATATCTCACCTTCTTCTTCAATCCCACCTACACCGATCTCACCTACGACGACGACCTGACCTACCAGGGCTCGACGCTCGACACCGAGGGCAAGCAGGTGGTGGACACCCCGGAATGGCTCATCAAGTCGGGGGTCGTCCTCAAATACAAGGGGCTGGAGATCGTCCCCATGGTGCGGTATATGGGTGAGCGATACGGCGACGCCGAGCACAAGGAGAAAGTGGGCGATTATTTCCTGGCCGACCTCAAGATCGACTACACGTTCACCAACGCGCCGCTGCTGAAAAGCATCAAGACGTCGCTCGAGTTTTACAACCTCTTCGACAAGAAATACATCTCGTCGATAACCTCAAGCGACGACACCCGCGCCGGGAGCACAAGTTATTACGCCGGCGCGCCCTTTACAATGCTTGGCAAGGTGTCTTTTGACTTCTAGACCCGTCATCCATGCGATAGTGGGTGACGCGGACAACTCGTCAAAGACGAGTTGTCCGCGCGCGAAGCGCAAGAGGCTAAAACCTCGATGCTCCACTGTGTGGGAGTGACGTTGGACGCCCGCATGAAGACCAACAGGATCAAGGCTTGGATCAGCGCTCCTTGCAATAGCGTGCCGCCGCCGCGTTTACGAGCGACCGCGTCGTTTCGTGGCGCGGGTCTTTAAGAATCGCCTCCGGGGGGCCTTCTTCGACCACTTTCCCTCCGGAGAGGACGGCGAGCCGGTCCGCGACGTAGCAGGCGGTCGCAAGGTCATGTATGGTGATGAGGATTGCCATGCCGCCCGAGGCGAGGCGGCGGAAAAGATTGAGGATGCCGACGCCCGCCGAGGCGTCGAGCATCGAGGTGGGTTCGTCGGCGAGAAGCAAATCCGGCTGGGTGACGACGGCGCGGGCGATGGCGACGCGCTGGCGCTGCCCGCCGGAGAGGCGGTCCGGGAAGCGGTCCAGGTAGAGTTCGGGTGGGAGCAGGCAGACCGAGCGCAGGGCTTCGCCTGTGCGCCGCTCCGCGTCATCCCGGTCTCCTCGGCGCGCCCGGAGGGGCTCCAGCACCGTTTCCCGCACGCGCATGTGGGGCGAGAGGGCCGCGTAGGGGTCCTGGAAGACGAGGGACGTCTTCTCCCGCCCGGCGTGGCGGATGCCCGCGCGGCGGAGGAGCGGCAGGCCCCATCCACGGTGGGAGGCGCGGATGGGCAGGGGGGCGCCCTCAAAGAACGCCTCCCCAGAGTCTGCTTCGAGGAGCCCCGCCAAGATGTGGAGGAGGGTCGACTTTCCCGCTCCTGAAGGTCCCAGCAAGGCGAGCACCTCGCCGCGCCGGATGGAGAGGTCAACGCCGTCCAGCACCTGGACCGCGCTCCGCCCCGCGCCGAACCGCTTTTTCATGCCCCGCGCATCCATGAGAATTTCGCCCGGCCCCGGCGCTTCATCGCACGCCGTCACCTCGACCGCCTCCGCCGCCCCAATCATCACCATCCCCGGTTGTAGGTTTCCGAGCAGGGGATGCACGCCGTCTTGCCGTCGCGAATCCTCGCGCGCGGCTCCATCACGGGCTCCCCGCAATACTCGCAGGTGAGCGTCTTGAAGATGCGCGCCTTGCCGGGGACTTCCGGCTCGACGTCTTCAATCTTGAACATCGAGTCGAAGTCGCCCGTCATGATCTCGTCCATGCGCTCCTGCTGGAAGGCCCGGAAGAACTTGTACTCCTCATCCGACGCCTGTCCGCTCATCACCTTCTGGAAGGCGGCTTCCTGCTCGGGCGTCCTGCGGAAAACGCCCGGTTTCATCGCCACGCGGACGGCCTTCCCCTGTTTGCGGGAGATGATGGTGTAGACCTGCTTGCCGTGGTCCCTGTAAATGAGGTTCCCCTTGCCGAGCGTGCAGCTCAGCATGGACTGGACG
>CALFXO010000105.1 GCA_937958025.1 uncultured Syntrophobacteraceae bacterium | reverse complement strand
GCAAACAGTAATGTCGATCATTCATTCCGCAGTGAATCCTCCCCCTCCCCCAATAAGTAAGCATTGAAGTTGAAGTGGACGTCACCAGCCCCATCGACCTATTTCCCCACGCACTTTTCGTACACATATTCGGGGTCAAGGTCGACGCCGCAGTCCCATTCAATGGTATCGAACGCAATACGCACGCGTCTAAACTTATCCACGTCCTTGATCTTTTGAAACACCCCGAAATCAATGACCGGCTTCATGTCGAGCACCCCTTCCTTGCCATCGTCAAAAACAAGAAAGAGAGTATGGTCATCTCGCGGGATTACTTCTTTTACACATGGGTGCATTGTCACCCTCCTTATTGAAGCGGTTGAATCCTGAAGGGCTCTTCCCCATTCATAACGAGATGCCAGTTGGCAGCAAGTTCCTCTCTGTACAATTCTGTCCATGCCAGAACAAGCCTGGCCTGCTTACGAGGAAGGTTCCCTTCCATGATTTCACATGTGTCTATGTTTACGGTCGCCTTATATTCATTATAATAGGCATGAAAATGAGCAGGTGGATGCTCACCGGGGGCAAAGTACATCCTAATGATGATTCCGAAAAACATCGATATGGTAGGCATTGCGCGTTCTCCGCTAAACTGGCGGTTAAAAGTAGGGAATGCAGCCCCTGCATAGGCATAAACTCTACCATAGCTAGTGTAATTTGCAATTCTTGCCATCATTCCCAAAATATTTCGCCCCTATTTGATTATTGCATCCCTTCGGCTCTCACATCTTGCTCCCGCTCATAGCGAATCATATAAGCGAAACTCCTCGTCGCCTATCGTTTTCGCATATTTTCGGCACACATATTCTGGATAGGACCAACCCCGCACTCCCATTCTATCGCATCGGACGCAATGCGCACGCGTTTGAACTCATCGAAATCCTTGAGCTTCCGGAACACCCCAAAATCGAGAAACGGCTTTGTATCGAGCGTCCCTTCCTTGCCGTCCTCAAACGTAACCAAAAGAGTGTAGTCGTCTCGCGGAATCACTCGTTTTATCCGAGACCGCATTGTGGACTTCCTCATCTAGATGTTTGCACCTCAAAATTGAACGGATGCTGCATCCCATTGAATGCCGCCCCCGCTCCCACAAAAAATCCCCACCCCGCATCCGGGGTGGGGATAGCATTACCATGCACCGCCACACTTATGATTCATCTACTATATGCACTCACTTGCACCCACCGCGCCCGCACCGTGCTCGACATTGGGCGCACCACCGTGCGCAACTCCGGGCGCAGCCTTGCTCCGCCCCCTACCCCCTACGCCTCCGGAATCTCCACTCCGGGCAGCATCGCGCCCTGCTCCATCAAGTTCCGGTGCAGCTCGAAGCAAGTGGCGAGATCGTGCGGTATATGCCCGCTCTTCGCCCGCTCGATGTACTTGTGCAGGTAGTCCCTGTACGCCGGGTGCGCGCACGTGTCGATGATCTTCCTGGCCCTCTGCAAAGGCCCGAGGCCCCGCAGGTCGGCGAGCCCCTGCTCGGTCGCGAGCACCTGCACGGAGTGCTCGTTGTTGTCGACGTGCGGAACCATCGGCACCACGGCGGAAATCTTGCCGCCCTTCGCGACGGACGGACACATCATGATCGATAGGTAGCTGTTGCGGGTGAACTCCCCGCTTCCCCCGATCCCGTTCATCACCTGAGACCCGCAGATATGCGACGAGTTCACGTTCCCGTAGATGTCGAACTCGATCGCCGTGTTCATCGCGATCACGCCGAGCCGCCGGATGACGCCCGAATGGTTGGAAAGCTCGGACGGCCGCAGCACGATCTTCGGTATGAAGAAATCCAGGTTGTCGTACATGCGCCGGAGCGTCTCGGTGGTGACCGTAAGGCTTGTGGCGCTCGCCCCGGTGAGCTTCCCCTGCTCCATGAGATCGACGCAGGCGTCCTGGAACACCTCCGAATACATCCGGAATGTCGGTATGTCGGGGTTCGCTCCAAGACTCGCGAGCACCCCGTTGGCGACGTTCCCGACCCCCGCCTGGAGCGGCAGGAACTCCTGCGGAATCCGCCCCGCGCGCATCTCGTCCATCAAAAACCGCACGACGTGCTCGGCGATTTTTTCGCTCGCCCCGTCCTGCTGGTTGAAATTCCGCACGTGGTCCGGCTCGTCGTTCTCCACGATGGCGATGACCTTCTTCGGGTCCACCGGCGCGTAGGGCCACCCGATCTTCGTCATCGGGTCATAAATCGGTATGGGGCTCCGGTGGGGCGGCGGGGGTATCACGACGATGTCGGCCATCTCGCGAAGCCGCATCGAATGCCGCCGGTTCAGCTCGATGATGACCTTGTCCGCGTACTGGAGGAACGTCGGCGACGCGCCGATCGAAGTGCTCAGGAACACTCTCCCGTCCGGCGTGATCTCGGTCGCCTCGACCACCGCGAAGTCGATCTTGCCGACAAAACCGTACAGGATGGTCTGGGAGACGTTAGAAAGGTGCATTTCCACGTACTCGACTTCCTGCTTGTTTATCTGGCGGCGGAGCGACCCGCCGCTCATGTATGGCGCGCGCCACGAAATGGCTTCGGCTTCCGCCAGTTCGTCGTCTATCGCGTTGCCGCTCGACGCTCCGGAAAGCACCCGCACGCGCATCGGCTCGCCCTTTGCGTGCAGCGCCTTCGCACGGGCCGCGAGCGCCCTCGGGATTACCTTGGCTCCTCCTGCCGGGCTAAAGCCGCTGAAAGACACGGTGGCGCCATCGGGAATCAGCGCGACAGCTTCTTCGGGGGTCATCTTGGGGAATGCGCCCATGGTCTTTGGCTCCTTTCTTCGGCGCTCAGGCGGCGGACTCCATCCGGCCGCCTTCGGCGCCGCCGGGGAATGGGGAATCTGGTTTTTCCGTTCGGCTTCCGGCCGGCGAATCCCGGAAGCCACGCTCATCATATCGCAATAACCACTATGGGTCATTAGCATTCTTCGGTCTTGCCCATCCTTTTGGAGCATTGCCCGCGCGGCCCCGGAAACGCGGGCCTATCCGCGCCGCCGCCTCGCCTCCCGCAGGTAGCGCGAGAAAAGCTTGGGGCTCACCCGCGAAAAAGCATCGAAATCCGCCATGATCTCGAGCCCCGGAACGATGGCCTTGACCACCGGGATGCCGATGTCCGCGCGGGTGATGTCCACGTAGACCGGGCGAAGCCCTTCCTCGGCAAGCGCGGCTTCGAGGATGGCAAGATCCCCGTCTGGCGCCCCCGAGCTGAAATCGGGAAGCTCCTCGAAGCGCATGGTCCGAAGCCCCGCCGGGGCGGGCGCGGACGGCGGCCCGTCAGGGTAGTGATAGGGCGTCTCCGTGAGCGCCGACAGAAGCGCCTTCCGCCCGTCGAGGTGCGCTCCCGTTCCCTTGATGACAACCCCATTCCGGTCCCTCACGAAGCACTTGTAGCAGGGGACGCCGAGCGCCCCGGCAAGCTCCTGAAAAGCGATGTGCACGCCCCGCGCTTCGTAGTCCGCGAGGAGCGATGCCACCTCGGGCGTCGTCGCCTCCAGCCGGAAGCAGCGCGACGGCGCGAAGGGCGTCGAAGCCTCCGCGTCGCGTTCGATAACCTCGAGGAGCGCGCTCGCCTTCGCCTGCTCCATCGTCGTCCCCGAGGCGAGCCCCGTGGACCCGAGCCCGCTGAAGAGCCCCGGTTCGTCGAGGTTGCAAAAGAGGAAGACGCACTGCGCCGGGACGAGCACGGCTTCCGTCGCCCCACCGCTTCCCTCTCCCGGCGTCTCCCCCTCCATCCACCAGAGCGCCTCGTCGGCGTAGGGCGCCTCGAGGCGGAGGCTGTTCGGGTCGAGCGCCTTCACCCCCATCAAAGCAAGCTCGGAATGCCTTGCCTGGGTGAGCGGATAGGGTCGCGTGCGCCCGATCACCCCCTCCGGCCCGATCGACGCGAAGGACGACGCCCGCTCGACCACCTCCATCGAGTACGACGCGCGCGCGGCGTCCTCGGTGAGCCCCTTGCCGTAGCTCGTCTGGACCCCTGAAAAGGAATAATCGCACCTCCCATGCCGAACCGACGCCGTCACGCGCCATTTCCTCAGGAAGCCATATGGACTGAGCGACGACCCGTGGCGGGTCTCCTCCCCCGTGAACAGGCCAAGCGCGCCGATCTTCTCTATCGCCATCCGGGCCGTCTCTGTAGCGGAAAGTGGCGCCCCGGAATCCCGCCCCGCCACATCGCCGCCAAACCGGCGCCGCAACGCCGCCGCTCCGGGCTCCTCCGGAAGCTCGCTTTCCTCGAATAGCGGCGCCAGCCCCAGCTCTTCCGGCGGGACCGGCGCCCGATGCTTCGATATATTCTCGTCAAGCGCGCGAATCCACTGCTGGTGCGCCTCCCGGCCCTCCATAAGTCCCGATTTGATGTAAATGAGCGGCGTGAACGCGAGTAACTCCTCCGCCTCCGCCCGCGTGAACCGCTCCTGAAGCCCCGCCAGCCGCGGGAACGCAAGCGACGCCTCGCAAAGGAGCGCCGTGACGATCGGGTCGCGCCCCCGCGCCGCATCGAGGATTTCCGCCGCCGCACCGGCGTCGAGCGTCCCCATCATCTCCAGCAGGTGGACATGCATGAAGCTGTCCATGGGATTGTGACGTAAGTACGCGAGATATTCATCAAAAGAAGCGGCTTCGGCGGGCGCGCAGGCAAAATGCCCCACCCCCGAAGCCGTCGTCGTCAGGCGCAATTCGTATCGCATGCAGTCCGTCCGTCCCTTCGCGCATCGCGCTGAAATAATAAGTATTATCGCCTCCTTGCGGGAAGCGCTGCATCACATGGCCCGGTTATTGAATCGAGAAGTTTATAACGCGCTTTGCGCCCGTCCCGCAACGGGATTTTCCCCGGCGCGAGACTTACGCGGCGGCTGTCATCTCTTTTGTCGCCGTTCGCAAGGCATCGGATTTTAAGACGTTTATGTCTTCTTTGAATCGGGGAGGATCGAGGATGCAGAAGAGTCTGGATGGGATTCGCCCGGCGTGGACCGGCGCCGGGGCATTGACGGCCCTGCTGGTTATAGCCGCAATCGCTGGAGCGGTTGTGTGGTTTCTCGGAAGCGCCAACCCTTACACTCCGGCGGGGTATGTGGGATATTTGACGCGGGGCTCCGTCTTTGGCAAGGCGGAATTCGTCGGACTGCAAAACGGACCAACGAGTTCCGGGCGCGGCTGGCTGCTCGACGTCGTGAACATCTCCATCACGCCGTACACCTACGGCGAAGATTTTTCCGGCGATTCCGCCGTATTGTCGAAGGACAACCTCAAGATCTCGTTCCGCGTGCATCTCGTTTGGCGCGTCATACCGGACAAGGTAAGGGATTTCGTGGAAAAGTACTCCACGTTGCAGCGAGCGGACAACCCTGACAAGATCGTCGCCGTGGCCTACCAGAATTTCCTGAAGGAGCCCTTGCGGACGTTCGCGAGGGACGAGGTCCAGAAGCTCAACGGCTTGGAGGTGAAGGATCAGATCAGCGAACTCGGCGACCGCGTAATGAAGCGGGTGAACGCCCTCATAGGCGAAGCGCCATTTGAGATCAGGAGCGTCGTGGTGGGCAACATCCAGTATCCGGTGGAAGTTGCCGACGCGGTCTCCAAAAAACTGGCCGCAACCCAGGAATTGGAGAGGAAAAACACCGAGATAGAAATCATGAAGCGGGAAAAGGAAAAGCGGATCGTTGACGCGGAAGGCGTCGCCAAGGCGATGGAAATCATCAACCAGCGCCTCACGCCGCAGTACCTCCAATACGAGGCGATCAAGGCGCAGCGCGAAATGGTGGGCTCCCAGAACCACACGACCATCTACATCCCCGTCGGCCCCATGGGCGTTCCGCTGGTCGGGACCTTCGATGCGGCGACAGGTCAGTCTCAGCCGGACAGCGGCTCGGCGAGCAGAAAGTAAGGCCGGAGTTTTCCCCTTGCATCAAGGCGCGGAGTCTCTAAAATTGTGACTAAAGGCCGCTCTAGCCGCACTTTGGCAAATTCGCCCGCGCCTCGCTAGTGGACGGCGCGCGCCATACACTGTTTGCTCCTTAACCATGCTTGCTTAAAGGAGGATTTTTCGTTTTGGAGATCATCGTCTCGCACAAAAACATGGATTTTGACGCCTTGGCGTCCGTCGTAGGCGCCTCCCTCCTGCATCCTGAAGCCCAACCGGTGATCTCGGCAAACGTGAATCCCAATGTACGCGGCTTTCTCTCCCTTCACAAAGACTTGTTCCAGTTCGAGCTCGCCAGGGACCTCGACCTGGAGCGCGTCGAGCGCCTGATCGTCGTGGACGCGAACCGCTGGTCGCGCCTGGATGGAATGCGCCCGCTCTCGGAGCGCGACGACCTCGAGGTCCACGTCTGGGACCACCACCCCGACCCCAGCGACATCGACGCCGCATGGTCGCGCCAGGAAAACATCGGGGCTGCGTCGTCGCTTCTCGTGGAAGAACTGAGGAAGCGCGAAGCAGAAATATCCTCCATACACGCAACACTCCTCCTCGCCGGGATCTACGAGGACACGGGACATCTCACCTTCCCGTCGACGACGCCGCGCGACCTGCGCGCCGCCGCCTTCCTACTCGAGCGCTGCGCGGACCTCAAGGTCATCCAGACCATCCTGCGCCCCACCTATGGCCCGAAGCAGAAGGACATTCTGTTCAAAATGCTCGCCGATTCAAAGCGTGACAGGTTGAACGGTCGCCGCATGAGCATCGCCAAAGTCGACGTCGAAGGCCACATCCCCGGACTCGCGGAAGTCGTCAGTATGTACCGAAATATCGTCAACGTGGACGTCGCTTTCGGTATTTTCCGGGACGCCCGCACGGACCGCTGCATGGTGATCGGGCGAAGTGGCACGGATAGTTTCGACGTAGGCGCGGTGATGCGCGTCCTCGGCGGCGGCGGTCACTCGGGGGCGGGCTCCGCCATGGTGAAATCCGCCACGCCGGACGGCATTGAAGTCTGGCTCTCGGAAGTTATCAAGGACTATCGCCAGTTGCCCATCCAGATAAGCGACCTCATGTCTTTCCCCGTCGAAAGCGTCGCCCCGACGACGACCCTGGAAGAAGCCTCCGCCATCATGGAGGAGAAGAATTATTCCGGCATGCCGGTCCTTGAGGACGAAAAGCTGATTGGAATCATCTCCCGCAGGGATTTCAACAAGGTGAAGAAAGACACGGACTGGCGCTTCCCGGTGAAGGCTTACATGTCGCACAAGGTCATCACTGTCACCCCAATGCACAGCGTCGCCGAAGCCATGCGCATACTCATAAAGCACGACATCGGCCGCCTTCCCGTTGTGGAGGACGATCGCATGATCGGGATCATTTCCCGCTCGGATGCTATGATTTATTATTACGACTTGATTCCGGATTAGCGCGATTTTGCCGTGGAGTTGCAATTACAAAATTGCTCAGCGCACGCTACAGGGCGCTTACGCGACAAGGCTGAGGTTTTGCCCTGTCGATTCACCGCTCTTTTGGCTGCTCGTCTGGGCGGAGCTGTAGCTGGACGAACGAAGTTTTTCCAGGGTCAGCCGCGCGAGCGTCTGCTGCGCCTCCTGCATTTTGGAGTCCGCTGAAACCGCCACGCTCCTGTCCTGGGAGGACGGGTCCGCTGGAGCCAAGGCGGCCCTCTTGACTATGCGCATCTTGTCGATGGTGGCCTGAGGGTCATTTGAAACGGCGCTCATATCGATGGAAACCTCCCCTCCAACAGCGTAACGGTTTCCATCGGGGCCTTGCTCATACGTGAAGCTGGCAGCCCCTGTGAGACCGCCTCCCGCGGCGATGTGGGCCTGCTCGTGCGTCCTGACCTCTTGGTCCCGGGCCTTGAGCTTTTCCACCAGGTCCTTGGCTTCCTGGCTGAGTTCCACTTGGTCGGTGGAATCTTCGGCGCCACCCGTTTTCTTCTGTTCGGTTGCGTCTTTGTCCTGGCTCGCATCCGAAGCGGCTCCCGAATCTTCCGCGGCCCCTGCCCCGGATGAATCCTGCCCCTTCGATGCAATGTCCCAACTATGGTATAATGAGTTTAAACCCGCTATATTCATTGAGCGACCTCCCGATACGTGTTCACTGATGCAGCAGGAGACGGGACAATCCATTTTAAAAGGCATCTGAGTCTATTAGATCACACGTGGATGCTTAAGTACAAGTAAATAAATGCTTAGATCTGCCAATCGCCGACTACCGGCTGCATACGCCGTGTCGTGGGAGCCCATTTTCGGCGGCCTATAGTCGGGACGATGGTTCAGCTCAATGCGATTTCAAAATTCATAACAATCAACGGCTCATGGTAGCTATCTAGCAGAGAACACAAACCAATTCCCAAGCTTCCTGCGTGGAGAGGCGCGGGATATCATTGGCAACTGGTTTTTACGCATCCTCATTCCCGGACAAGGGTCCGGAATAACGCATGGATCTGATCCCATTTAACTGAACCAGCGCCTAACGACGCAAATGAGAGGATCAAACAATATGAAGCATGAGACAACCATTCCCGGCAATCTGCTGACCACCGCCATGGCCGTTATGCCGCACACGGATGTGGACAGGGCGATCGAGACGGCGCTTACGCTTGACGTTCCATTCTGGCCGCAACTGCCGCATGTGAATTATTATGAGGATATGTACGTGCAGGCGTCAGAGCATTTTCCGGGAATTCTGCTGGATATGGAAAACCGGACCCTCCGGTTTTCCATGGATAAGTTTCTCGCGGAATTAGAGGAGACGCTCGCGCATTTCGACGAACCGGAGTATTTCGACGTCAGCGAGCGCTATTCCGCCGTGTACCATCGTTTCCTCAAGATGGACTTTAGGGACCGCGCGGCCATCCGGGGGCAGATCGAGGGGCCGATCAGCTTCGGGTTCAACGTGCTCGACCAGGACAAGCGCCCGATCCTCTTCGAGGACGCCGTGCGGTCTTTCCTCCTCGATTTCATGGCGAAGCGCATCAACGTGCAACTCCACCGGCTTCAAAAGCTCAACCCCAATGCCTTCATGTTTGTTGACGAACCGGGACTCCAGTTTCTTTTCAGCAGCATGGCGGGCTATGGCGACCTTGCCGCCAAGGGGGACATGGAACGTTTTTTTTCGATGATCGACAGACCGCGCGGGGTCCACCTCTGCGGCAATCCCGACTGGGACTTCCTGCTCGGCCTTGATCTCGACGTGCTATCGCTCGACGTTTTCACCAACGGCGAGGTGTTCATCCAGTACGCCAAGTCCATCCAGCGGTTTCTCGACCGGGGAGGGAACTTGGTCTGGGGAATCGTGCCGACCAATTTCGAGCCCTTCGGGAAGGAAGACGCCGGGTCGCTTGAAGCCCGCATCGCCAGCCTGTGGGACGCGCTGGCGAGCCGGGGGATCGACCGGGAGCTGTTGCTATCCCGCAGCCTCATTTCTCCCGCGACCTGCTGCCTGGTGAACCAGGACCGCGAGAAAACGGTGGAAAAGGCGTTCAAGCTGACCAAAGAGCTTTCCGCGCGCTTGCGGGAGAGGTTTGCGCTCGCGTGACGGGCTCCCACCGCGAAATTGCGTTTTCCCATCCGAAGCGATCGACCTTGTGTGACGCGCCGGATAATCGCTTGTATTGCATACACCCTGCAAGTATACTCCCTGTGGAGCGCGGCGGTCGGAGCACGACTGCCCGGTCGCCGCGTGAAGTCCCGAAAACCGTCCTCTCACATACCGGATGGAATCATCGCATGATTGCCTCTTTGGGTGGAAAATTCACTGCCGGCCTTTTCGCTGTAGCGTTTCTTGCCCTGACGCTCCTTTTTACGGCAGCGCCCGCCCGAGCGGAAGGCGCGGTCAACGTCATCGAAGTCAAGGATTCCATCAACCCGGGCGTCGAGGAATTCATCAAGCATGCGATCGAACTGTCGGCGGAGGAAAAGGCCGAATGCCTCGTCATCCTGCTCAACACTCCGGGCGGGCTGATGTCCGCCATGCGGGGGATCGTCGAAGACATTCTGAACGCCCCCCTGCCGGTCGTGGTGTACGTGTCGCCATCGGGAGCGCAGGCGGCCTCCGCCGGGGTGCTCGTCACGGCGGCGGCGGACATCGCCGCCATGGCCCCTGGGACGAATATAGGCGCCGCCCATCCCGTGACGTCGGATGGCGGGAACATCCCTACCACGATGGAGGAAAAAGTCGTAAACGACATGACGGCGCTCGCCAAAAGCATCGCCGACGAGCGGGGGCGGAACGCAAAATGGCTGGAGGACGCCATTCGGAAAAGCGTTTCCATTCCAGCAGAGGAAGCGCTGCGCCTGAACGTTATAGATGTCGTTTCCGGGGACCTGGCCTCGCTTCTGAAGGCGCTCGACGGGTGGCGCATCCACCGGGGAAACCGTACAACCGTGACGCTCCATACACAGGGGCGGGAGCTGCGCCGCATCGAGCCGGGGCTCGGTTTCCGCATCCTGCAAGTCATCAGCAACCCGAACATCTCCTACATCCTGCTCCTGGTGGGGCTCGCCGGACTCTACTTCGAGCTCTCGCAGCCGGGGGCGATCCTGCCCGGCATCGTCGGGGGAGTGTCGCTCATCCTGGCTTTTTACTCGATGCAGACGCTCCCCGTGAACTATGCTGGCATGCTGCTCATTCTGCTAGCCGTGGTATGCTTTTTCCTCGAAATAAAGGTGGCGTCCTATGGTATGCTGAGCCTCGCCGGGGTGTTGCTCATGACTATCGGCTCGCTCATGCTCTACCGCTTCCCCGGTGAAGGATTGCAGATCGCGATGTCGGTCCTGGTCCCCGCCGTGATGATAGTTTCGGCGTTTTTCGCAACGGTTGCGGCGCTTGCCTTCCGCGCCCAGACGGCCCGCGCCCGCACGGGGGCGGAAGCGCTTATCGGAAGCGTCGGCGAGGTGAAAGTGACGCTCGCGCCCCGTGGCAAGGTTTTCGTCGACGGGGAGCTCTGGAACGCCGAAGCGGATGAGCGAATACCCGCAGGAGAGGCCGTGCGAGTGGTTTCCGTAGAGAATTTGAAGTTGAAAGTGCGTAGAATCGGTGTTAATTAAAGCCAATCGTTTTCAGGCATGGAAAGGAGATCGTCGTGATGGCGCCGTTCAGCTTGCTGACCATGGTCATTGTCTTCGGGGTGCTCTTTCTGGCGAGCGCCATTCGCATCCTCAACGAGTACGAACGGGCTGTAGTGTTCCGCCTCGGGCGGGTCATCAACGCGAAGGGGCCGGGGCTCATCATCCTGATTCCGGTGCTCGACAAGATGCAGAAGGTCAGCACCCGGATGCTGGCCGCCGACGTGCCCCCGCAGGACGTCATCACGCGCGACAACGTTTCCGTGAAGGTGAACGCTGTCATCTATTTTAGGGTGGTCGATCCGGTGAAGGCGGTCGTCTCCGTGGAAAACTACGGCTACGCGACGAGCCAGCTCGCGCAGACCACGCTTCGGAGCGTGTGCGGCCAAGCGGAGCTTGATGAGCTTCTCTCCGACCGGGAAAAGATCAACGAGCAACTCCAGGAGATACTCGACAAGCACACGGACCCGTGGGGCATCAAGGTTTCGGTGGTGGAACTCAAGCACATAGATCTGCCTCAGGAAATGCAGCGGGCCATGGCGAAGCAGGCGGAGGCCGAGCGCGAACGGCGCGCCAAGATCATCAGCGCCGAAGGAGAATACCAGGCGGCCGCGAAGCTGTCGGAGGCCGCGGAAATCATACAGCAGCACCCCGCGGCCCTGCAGCTTCGCTATTTGCAGACGCTTACCGAGGTTGCAGCCGAGAATAATTCGACGACCATCTTTCCGGTCCCTGTGGATTTGTTCAAGCCGTTTTTTACTATGATAGAAAAGTCGGATAAGAAGTAGCACAGCGAAAACCAACAAAAGGAGTCATTAAACGTGGCGAAAGAGAAGGCGGAAAAAGAAAAGCAGCTCGAGGAGATGACGGCGAAGGACCTTCGTGCGAAGGCGCTTGAAGTCGAGGGCCTCACCGGCGTTAAAAATATGAACAGGGAAGAGATGATTGCGGCTGTTAAAAAAAGCCAGGGACTTCCGGAATCCAAGCCGAAGAAGGGGGCTATGCCCATGCGCGACATGAAGGCGAAGCTCCACGAACTCCGGGCGCAGAAGCAGGAAGCCAAGGGCGGCGAGGATCGGAAGCTCGTTGACGCCCTGCGCCGCAAAATCAGCAGGCTGAAGAAGAAGACGCGCAAGACCGCCTGACCGGACTTGGGGGAGGGACGATGACTCGCAGTGAGGCCGTCGATTTGCTCAGGATGCACGTGCACTCGGACAGCCTTTGGAAGCATTCGCTTGCGACCGAGGCCGTCATGCGTGGGCTGGCCGAGCGGTTTGGGGAAGAAGACGCGGAGGCGTGGGGCGTTATAGGGTTGCTCCATGACCTCGATTTCGACTACACCCGTGACGACCCCGAGGCCCATGGGCGGAAAAGCGTTGAGCTGCTCGCGTCGGGCGGACTCCCTGGCGAGGCGCTTGACGCTATTTTACGCCACAACGCCGAGGCGCTTGGCCTCGAGCGGGAGACGCGCCTCGATTTCGCCCTCACCTGCGCCGAAACCGTGACAGGGTTGATTGTCGCGGCGGCTCTCGTCCATCCCGACAAGAAACTCGAGAGCCTCAAGCCGCAGTCCGTTCGCAAGCGCATGAAGAGCAAGGACTTTGCGCGAAACGTCAGCAGAGACCACATCATGCTTTGCGAGCGGATAGGGATTCCCCTGCTTGACTTCATTGAACTCGGCCTCGCGGCCATGACGGCTGTAAGCGACGATCTCGGACTGTGACGGCCCTTGCGCCATGAGCGTGGAGCCCCTTTCTTCAACACGCGGCGCGGCTTTTTGTGCTTCGCGGTCTTTGGGTTCCAGCGGTCGTCCCCCCTCGGAAGGGGCCCATATGGAAACAAAAAAGAACGTGGTTGCGGCGATTTCCGTCGCAGTCAACATGTACGTCGAAGCCGAGCAATGCGCGGCCGGGCAAGGTCCATACGCACCTCCGGCGCCTGCGCAGGCAGAGCCGCCCGGCCGTTCCTTCAGCGCATGGACGTTTGCAGGACGGCAATCGTTTATGGAAATGCGGCGACTATGGCAAATGCGCCTGATGCGCTGATTTTCCGGCGCATCCGCCCCGCACGGGTCTTCTCGCCCAGCCCTCAATCATCAAGCGGGCGACCCGGTGGAACCCACAGGCATCCGGATGCTAGGGCTTCGGGTGTGCATCCCGTCCGACAGCTCCAACGATAGCAAGCGCAACGGTGTCAAATCCTCGCTCGCGTCGTCACCCCACGTCAACCACGGGCAGGCGTTTCCCGGAGGGGAAGCGCGGTCTTGCTCCGCACTCAAGGAGGCTATTGCCAAACCATGAAAGACGCCAGATCAACCGGCCCAAATTCGGACAAACCCGCAAAGAAAGCAACTCCTCCCAAGGGGCCAGGGCTTCGCAAGTTCAATGTATTTGTCGACGGCGAGTATTTCGAGGTGGAAGTGGAGGCCGTCGGGGTCCCATTGATGATGTATGCGCCCACCGCCCCCGCGCCACAGCAGTGGGCTCCGCCGCCCGCACAGGTTGCTCCGGCGCCGCAGGCAGCCCCAGCCACGGCGCCTACCCCGGCTCCAGCGCCCCCCTCTGCCTCTGGTTACGCGACGAACATCGTGGCGCCTATGCCTGGCATGGTCATACGGTACGAAGCGAAACAGGGCGACCGCGTGAATGTCGATGACGTGGTGTTGATCCTCGAAGCCATGAAGATGGAAAACTCCATTACCAGCCCCGTCGCCGGGACGGTGCTCCACATCGAGCGCAAGGAGGGGGAAACGGTCCAGAAGGGCGATGTGCTGGCGGTGATTGGGTAACATTGGGAGTGAATGAGGGAGCGAGCGGTTGGGCGCGCCGCAGACAAGGTTCTGCGAGGAAGACGATCATCTGAAGGACCACAGATTTTGAAGATCATCTGCCCATTCCTATCGCCGAGCCCCAGTGCTCCCACTACCCCAGAATTCACTCTGAAAACTCTAGGGAAACTTATCGCCGCCATGGGAAGGTGAGCTGCTCCCACACGGTGTTCACCCCGGTGAGGATACTTCCCAAACGCTCCAAAGCCCTGGCGTCGCCCCCCCCCGAATTCATTGCTCCCCAGGATGGCTCCGAGAAGCAGATCTGTGAGATCAATGCCGTCAAGAGGTGGATCGAGCGCCATGCCGATCTGACCTCGTGAAAAGCAATCATTCTGGGAGACGATCTGTTCTTACGGGAGCCTTTCTGTCCGCTGCTCCAACAGCATGGATTCCAGTTGATCCTGATTTGCAAGCCCGATCTCCCACCCAGCATTGTATGAGCGGACGGCGTCCCTTGAAGAGATGGGCAAGGTCTCTGGTTTGTCTTTTCGCCAGTGGAACGGCCAGTTCCATGAACGGCCCCAACACCGCTATGCCAACCGGGTCGCGATAACTCGATGATCAAGTTTTTAGATCCGAGGGACTAATCATACGGGTTTATGACGGAACAATTTATGAAGCCAAAAAGCCCTTGCCGTTCGCCGAGCCGAACCGGCGCGATGGGCGATGGCCCCGGACGGAGCCTATGACGCTCAAGGCAAACAGAGTGTTTTCATTGCTTCTGAAACCATGGTATTGATGAAAGAAATTGATGGAAGAAGTTGAATGCATCCCGGAGGAGTTTTCCGCGGCTGGACGACGTTTCCAGCGTCGCCGCCCCTACGACGAGGAGAAGAACATGACGCCCCGCTTTGCAAGAACGCAGGTTTTCCCGCATGGCGCCGCTCCGGTGGAAGGGGGAGCGGCGCTTCGTCTTATAGAGATTTGCGGCAGGACGGCTTACAAGTCGGAGGATAAGATCACCGACGACTCAGCGAAGGCGTTTGTGCTGATGCTGAAGAAACATAAGCATCTTTCTGTGCTCGAGCACAGCAATATCGTGCTCAAGGTGGAGGGCGACGCCTCGACGTCGGGTTCGCCGAGGAGCTTCGGGGGTGTTTTCCTCGGCCTCCTGCGGGAGCGAAACTCCTACCACAGGGTGCATCCCTTCTCGGGCGATGCGCCGGAGGGGGTGGCCTTTGCGGGGAACATCCGCAGTTGGATCGAAACGCTCGAGTGCCTGAAAGGGAAGGATGGACTCCAGCACGATTTTTTCGCCCACCATCTCAACCGATTTTATCCCGACCTCTTCCCTTATGACGGCGGGGTCCCAAGCTGCGGGGAGCGGTGGCGGGTTTCCCTGATGGAAGAGGCGGAACAATTGGAAACACTGCGGAAATACGCCTTCTCCGACCTTCCCGTTTTCGTTTTCAGGTTCGTCTGCGACCGGGGGATAACGCACGAGGTGGTTCGGCACAGGGTCCTCTCTTTCACCCAGGAGAGCACGCGGTATGTGAATTATGGGAATGCAGGGATAACCCTAATACTTCCGGAGGAACTCGAACCCTATTACGACGAGGCCTTGGGGGAATTCACTGAACGAGCGCCCGTGGTCGAGAGTTGGCTCCACCGCGCGGAGGTTCTCTTCAACTGGTACATGGAAGACTTGGGCCGCGGGCTGAAACCCCAGATTGCGCGGGACATTCTTCCAAACCTTCTCAAGAGCGAGATCCTTGTCAGTGGAAGGTGGAGCGGTTGGAAGCACTTCATCGAGTTGCGCAACACGCCTCAGGCTCACCCGAGAATTCGGCTGCTTGCCGAAGGGGTGAGCGGCTATTTCCATTCCCTGGGGCTTCTGTAGCGGCGGGGCAAGGGATTGCAGCGTTTGATGTAGGTCCAGCGCGGGAGGCGAACCCACCCTCCGGACCTGATTTCTCGTGCACCTTACCTCGATATATGTTATAGAAACCAATGTGTTGCAATAGGCCTGCGGATTCAGGGGCATGTGGATGATTTCTTAGGCCGTCCGTGCGGGATCCGTCTTTGATTCTGATACATAAAGCGGCGCCTGTCGCCGTTTCATAACCGTGAGGGAAAACCATGCTCAGGAACGACGTCTGGATAAAGGGGAAGGCCCGTGGAGGGATGATAGAGCCATTTGTGGAAACACAGGTGCAAAAGGGGGTCATATCCTACGGCCTGTCCTCCTACGGCTATGATATCCGCATCGCCGACCAGTTCAAAATCTTTACGAACATCAATACCTGCGTGGTGGACCCTAAGGCCTTCGACGAGCGCTCTTTCATCGACTTCCAGGGAGACGTGTGCATCATTCCCCCCAATTCCTTCGCCCTCGGGCGATCGATGGAATACATAAGAGTCCCCCGCGAAGCGCTCGTGCTTTGCATCGGCAAGAGCACTTACGCGCGGTGCGGAATCATTGTGAATATTACGCCGCTCGAGCCCGAGTGGGAGGGATACATCACCATAGAGGTATCCAACACTACGCCGCTCCCCTGCCGGATATATAGCAATGAAGGCATTGCGCAGCTCATTTTTCTCGAGTCCGACGAGTGCTGCGAGCGCTCCTACAAAGACAAGCAGGGCAAGTACCAGAAACAGACAGACATCGTGCTGCCCAAAGTTTCTTAGGATAAAGACGGCGCGGATCTTGCTCCTTTTATGCCCGTTGGCTGGAACAAGCGCATCTTCAGGCTCCCCGGCCCATGGACGTCGAGATGGGAGTTGCGTCGCGAGCAAGTGAACTTCGTTTGCACCGGCTGTCAGGCGCCGGCTGCTAACACGCAACCTATGCGGAAGAAGTTATGCCCGCCTTCATACCTAAAAGGCTGCTCCCCATCACTGTGTTGTTATTCTTCTGCGTGGTGACATTGGCGCTGTGGCGCCAGCAAAATGACCACGAGCGGGAACTGGTGTTGCGCCATACGGAAACCGCCGTCGAACAGTTGAGGGCCAGGGTGGAGGGAATGGCTACGGCTCGCATCGCCGCACTGGCGCTCCTTGCCGACAGGTGGATAGAACGCCACCCCCCGGATTTTAGCCGGGAGCGGTTCCTCACTTTTGCGGAGACGCTCGAGAGACGGTATCCGGGGTTCATGGCGATCAATTGGATAGACGCGAGCGGTGTGATTCGCTGGACGTTCCCTGAAAATATGAGTCGTTTCAACGTGGAGCGCAATATCGCCGACTATCTGGAGCCCCAATTCCGGGATGCGCTGGCGCGGGAGAACTGGGCAGAGGACTACGTCGCAACGCGCTGCATCGACCTTGCTGGCAAAGGCCCATGCTTTGAAGTGCTGACGCCGCTGATTTTCAATGAAAAACTCCAAGGATACGTGGGGGGCGCCTTCCTGGTCAAGCAAATGGTGGAGAGCGCCCTGCCACCGGGAGTCTCCAACGACTTCTGCATCCAGATAGAGGAGGACGGCCGACGGATCTACACTTCCGGCGGGAAGAGCTGCGAAGATCCTCCGGCGGATCGCTTGCACACGGCGCGCGAAGCGCATTTCGCCGGTAAAGTGTGGCAGATGGACCTCCAACCCGGCAGGGCGATCTGCCCTCCAGACAATTTCAGGAACATTCCCCTTCTTATTTTTGGATTTGCCGTTTCTGTCTCTTTGTCGCTCATGCTTTTCTTTCTCCTCGACCGAATGAACAAGTACAGAAATTCGAGAGATCTTGCTCTCTACGAGATAGGCGAGCGGAAAAGGGCCGAGGATGCCTTGCGGGAAAACGAAAAGCAGCTCGAAGAGGCGATGGGCGAACTCAAGGAGAGAAACGCGGAAATGGAGTCGTTTGTCTACACAGTTTCGCACGACCTCAAGACGCCCATCGTGACTATCAAGGGATTCGTCGCCGTTTTACGGGAGGATTTCGGAAGCGTGATGGCGGATGACGCCAAGAAATGCCTCCAGTACGTGAGTGACGCCGCCTCCAAAATGGAAGCCCTGATAAGCGACCTGCTCAACCTGTCGCGAATCGGGCGTGTGAAAGAAGAGAAGTCGGAAGCTCCCTTTTCCGCGGTGGTGGGCGATGCGCTGGCTATGCTCCAATCGAGAATCGCCTTGCGCGGGATCGCAGTCCGCATCCAGGATGGAATGAACGACGTCGCGGTGTATGGCGAAAGAAAGCGACTCGATCAGGTCATGGACAATTTGCTCTCGAACGCCGTCAAGTACATCGGGGAGGACAACCCCGATCCGCGCATCGAGATCGGGGTGGAGCGCCGGAGTGGACGGCTGGTTTACTTTGTGCGAGACAACGGCATCGGCATAGATCCAAAATATCACGAAAAAATTTTTCAGGTTTTCGAGCGCCTTCCTGCCGCGAAGAGGGCGGGGGAAGGGACCGGGATGGGGCTCACGATCGTGAAGCGGATCATAGAGTGCCATGGCGGGGAAATATGGCTTTCCTCCCGACCCGGCGAGGGATCCACTTTTTTCTTTACACTGAGTGGGAAAGACGCGCCGTGACGACGGTTCAGCCCTCATCCCACAGCATCCTCATCGTGGAAGACGAAGAGGCGCATGCGGAGCTGGTGCGGCGCGTGATCCGGAAAGCGGGTTTCGGCAGCCGGATCGACGTGGCGTGTGATGGCGAAGAGGCGCTCAACTACCTCGGCCGCGTCGGAGACTTTGAGGATGAAAATCGCCCCCCTATGCCGGGACTGATCCTACTCGACATAAAACTTCCCGGCGTCGGAGGCCTGGAAGTGCTTGAACGCATCAAAGCGCATCCGGCTCTCAACAAGATACCGGTGGTCATGCTCACGACTTCCGACCGGAAGGAGGATGTGGCCGAATCGTACAGGCTTAAGGCGAACTGTTACCTCACGAAGCCGCTCGGGGTGAAGGAATTTGAAGAGACGATGGAGCAGGTTGGACTTCACGGATTCCATCAGTAAGGCTTGATCTCCCAAGAGGCAATCGCCAGGGATTTAAAACCCGGGCATTTTCTAGAAGACCAACGGATTTTCCCGAAAGTCCGCCCCCTTTTCCTGTCGACGCCGCGGGGGGCGCAGCAAGAGCCCCGCGACGCGCCGGGAAGGGACCTCGCAGTCAGTCCGGACCGTATCCATGGGTCGGGAGGATTTATAGATTGCATTCATTCAAGATAATTATAATCGAAGATGAAGAGGCGCATTTTGAACTCATGAAACGGGCTATTGTCCGTGAGTTTCCGTTCGCCTCGGTTTACCATTTCGGCGACGCTTCTTCCTGCCTGGATCAATTGGATGCAATCCGCCCGGACGTCGTCATCATAGACTATCTCATGCCGGGAATGAATGGCGTCGAATTCCTGGAGATCCTGAACCAGCACCAAGAAGACATTCCCACCATCATGATAACCGGGCAGGGAGACCAGAATGTCGCCGTGCGGGCGATGAAGCTTGGGGCGTGGGACTATCTGGTCAAGTCGGACGATTTCTTTTCGCTTCTTCCAAGCACCATTGAAAAAGTCATTAGGGAGCGCAAACTGAGATGCTCTCTACGGTCGGTCGAAAGACGATTCTTCGACTTGGCGGAGAACACCTCCGACTGGATTTGGGAGGTGGACGCCGAAGGCAAGTTCGTTTACTCAAACTGCGTGGCGGAGAAAATCTTAGGCTACGCTCCCGCTGAAATCGTGGGAAGAACATTTTTCAGCTTTTTCCCCGAGGACAGGCAGGAGTCGCAGAAGAAACTCTCTGCGCAGTTCATGCAGGAATCCCGATCGTTCAGCAATTTTGTGCAGCGCGTCATCCACAGGGACGGATACGACGTCATATTGGAAGCAAGCGGCGTCCCTATCATGGGCGAGAACGGGTCGCTTGAGGGATACCGGGGCGTGAGCCGCGACATAACTCGGCGCAAGCGCTCGGAGGAGGCGCTTAGGGAAAGCGAGGAGCGTTTCCGGAGCATCTTTGAAGAGTCCCCTATCGGCATAGTAATCTATGACGAAGACGGCTGCCTAACCAACATGAACCTCGCGGCGCTCGGCATATTCGGCATCCCCGACGTCACCGGCGCCCTCTCCTTCCGGCTTTTTGAAGACCCGCACCTGCCCGAACACGCGCTCCAAAAAATATACCAGGGGGATATGGCGCGGGTCGAGATGCATTACAACTTCAACCGTGTGAGGGAACTGCATCTTTTCGACACTGTCAAATCGGGCGTCATTTACGTCGACGTACAGATAAAGCCCCTGCACAAGGACAGGCATATAAGCGGCTACTTGGTGCAGCTCCAGGACATAACGAACCGCAAAAGAGCAGAGGAGGCGCTCCGGGTTTCCAACAGGTTCCTCGAAATAGCGAACATGAGTTCAGAGGCGTCGCCATTGCTGGAGCTATTCAACGAAGAGTTGAAGAAGCTGACGGGTTGCAGTTCGGTGGGAATCCGGCTGATGGAGGAGGACGGCGCTATCCCGTACGCCGCCCAAGATGGGTTTGGAGAGGATTTCCTGAAGCTGGAAAACGGTCTGACAGTGGGAGACCCCGGATGTCTTTGCGCGGATATCATAAGCGGGAAGACGCTTTCGGACCTGCCCTGCTACACAAAGGCAGGATCGTTCTACTTAAACGGCGCCTCCCGGTTTCTTTCCAAGGTGTGCAAAGCGGGGGGAGACGGAGCCGTGAATGGGTGCAATCTCATCGGCTGCGAGTCGGTGGCGCTCACCCCCATCCGGCTGGAGGACTCCGTCATAGGCCTCATCCATATCGCGGACCCACGGGAGGACGCTATCACCAAGGACATGGTGAACATCCTGGAGAGCGTCGCGATGGGCATGGGGGTGGCGATACAACGGGCAAGGACGAGAGAGGAGCTTCGCAAGGCCCACGACGAACTGGAGCAGCGCGTCCGGGAGCGCACCCTGGAACTTGCCTCCGCCAACGAGGCGCTGGTTCGAAGCTCCGAGAAACTGAAGCTCTTCGCCTACTCGGTGGTGCACGACCTGAAGAGCCCCTCCATCGGCATCTATGGGTTGGCCCGGCTGCTCCAAAGACAATACGCTCACCTCCTCGACGAGAAGGGGGCGAACTACTGCGAGCAAATCCTCAAGGCGTCCGAATACAGTTCGGCTCTGATAGAGAAGATCAACCACTACGTCGCCACCAAGGAGGCGCCTTTGGTCATCGAGCGTCTCCAGCTGCGGGACGTCTGCGAAACGGTGCAAGATGAATTCGCCGAGCGCCTGAACGAGCGGGGAATCAAGTGGGCCGATCCAGAGACCTCCGTCGAATTTGCGGCGGACAGGCTGTCCATAATCCGCGTCCTCACCAATTTGGTCGAAAATGCCTTGAAATACGGCGGAAGCATGCTGAGCGAGATCCGGATTGGCTACCAGGCAACCGAGAAGCACCACATCCTATCGGTGAGCGACGATGGGGTGGGCATCCATCGGGAGGATTGCGAAAAGATCTTCGGCCTATTCCAGCGCAATTCCACGTCGAAGGGCATTCCCGGAACAGGGCTCGGGCTTTCCATTGTGCGGGAAACGGCGGAGAGGCACCACGGGAAAGTCTGGGTGGAGCCCGCCCCTGATCACGGCTCCATATTTTACATTTCCATCGCTAAAGATTTCTGACCCGGAGCGAGGCTTCGACGCCCCCGCTCCGCCTCTGGCGCCATTCGGCGAAGTTGTGAACAACGTATGTTTTCAGGAGGCGGTTCTATGAAGATGCGGACATCGAGGCAGCTCCATCACCGGTCGATTACCGGCATGCTCCTTGTACTGTTTTTTATCGCGGCGTCACCGCTCCATGCCGCCGAGTCAAAGGCTTCAGAGGCGAAGGCGGGCTCTTTCACCGTCGAGAGCATTGAACCAGACGCGGAAAAGCAGACGGTCAGGATTCAGTTTTCTGCTCCTGTTCCACTAAAAGCCTTCATAGAAAAAGCCCGTTTTTTCCCCTTCGCCTACCTTTCCGAATACGATGCAAAACAGCTTGCCCCCAATATTTTGCAGATCCACTCGGATTTTGAATACGGAAAGCACTACGTGCTCTCCCTGCCGGATGATTTTAGCGCAAGCGGGAAGCGCTACAAAAAAACGATCAACAGCTTCGATATGCCGGACCTGAGACCCGCGGTCGCATTCCTTGAGCCGGGGTCGGTCATCGAGCGCGACAGCCGCCAGATGCTGCACCTGCGCGTCACCAACGCCGACCGGATCGGCGTGAAGACCGTCCGCACCCCTCCTCTGGTCCTTCCGTTGGCCCTCGATCTGGAGAAAAACTGGAAGGCGCATCTTTCCGACGACTGGAGGAGCATTCTGCTGAACGCCGAGGAGAAAGTAGTGACGATCATTGGGAGCGAACCCGCCTTTTCGGGTTTTCTTGCCGATCCCTCGGAAAGCAGAGAAATCTTCTCCGCCAAAGGCGCGAAAAACAAGGCCCACGCGTTCTCCGTCCCGCTCACGTTTCGCGACGCCAAGGAGCGCGGCGCGATAGAACTCATCAGGGTCGAAGGGGTGGATGAGGACGCCGAAGCGTTTTCCGGGGCGCGCATTTACCGGATAACGGACATAGGAATCACCTACAAGAGGTCGAAGGAAGGGCTCCTCATATGGACGACCTCCCTTCGGGACGGCTCCCCCAAGAATGATGTCTCCCTCCTGGCGGTCACCGCAAACAACGAAATCTTTCCCATTGGCAAGACGGATGCGAGCGGCCTCCTGGCTTACGGGAACATCTCGGGCTCTGCGGCCCTTCCGACGCTGAAAGGCTTGCGCGTCGCTCCTGGCGAGGACCCCGCGCCTGTGTCCCGCGCGGTCCCGGTTGCGGAGATAGACTGTCTAATCGCGGGGGCCAGCAATGACGTCGCCTACATACAAGTGGGGACCGACGGGGAGCTGAACCTCGAGAAGGAGGGCATTACCTCGAGCGACAAGAACTGGAGCGAGCTTAAGTTCCTCCACGGGGCGGTCTTCACCGAACGGGGCGTCTACCGGCCCGGCGAGGAAGTGCACTTCAAGGGCGTCGTGCGCCGGAACGAGCGGGGCGCGCTCATTGCCCCGGAGGGGTCGCCCTGTGTTTTCACCGTCAAGGATTCGAGGAACGAGACGGTCTATGAGGAAACCCTCAAGCTCAACCGCTTCGGCTCCGCATGGGGAACGCTGAAGATTGAGCCGCACCGCCCGCTCGGCTCCTATTCCATCGAGATGAAGTTCGGCCCGGAGCTCGAATACGCCGAAACGGCCTCTTTCCAGGTTCAGGAGTTCGAGCCGCCCCGGCACTACGTGCGGGTGTCCTTCGAGGAGGCCAGGCGCACCAATGACGACTACGTGAACAGGAAGATCGAGGAAGACGTCGTCCGCATCAAGATCGCGGGCCTCTACTACGCTGGCGGCCCCGTGAAGCACGGGATCGTCCGCTGGAAGGTCTACCACGCGGACGCGGAGCGTCAGGCGCCCACGCCGGAGCACGCGGACTGCACGTTTGGGTATGTCACAGGCTTTGAGGAGGACTTGGTCGAAACGGGCGAGTCCATCCTCGACGACAAGGGGGAGGCGACGGTCGATTTCCCCCTCGGGAAAGACGTGCTGACGGGCAAGAGGGCGCTCCGGGTGGTTGCGACCGTCGTCGACTTCGATGGGCGGGTGGTTTCGGGGAAGGGCCTCTTCCAAAAGGACCTGGACTACCTGGTGGGGATAGCCCCACACCCGGAAAAAATGCTGCCCAACAAGACGCAGAGCCTCAAGGCGTTGGTCATGGACAAGAAGGGCGCTCCGATCGCCGACGGCATCCTGGAAGCTTCGGTCATGCAGGAAGACGGCTACCATGTCCCCTATCGCTCCGAGGATGGGAGCCTCGACTG
>CALFXO010000104.1 GCA_937958025.1 uncultured Syntrophobacteraceae bacterium | reverse complement strand
TAAAACTACTTTTTATAAGGGTCTTCTGGCAAATGAATACCCAGTTTTCATGGAGTGCTGGAAGAATGAGGGAAACGGGCTCAAGCCATTGAGCCCCAGCCATTTATCCCCCACAAGCTCTTTCTTTTTCGTATCGACAGAGATTATGGGTTGGCCACAAGACTGAAACTCTCCAGCCTTTTCGTAAATATGCCCAAACTGAGCGTTTCGATCCGGATTCGCGCTTCCTTCAAGCGTCTTTCGGTTTGCCTGAAGGCTATAGCCCTTCTGCCGAAGCAATTCGGCAACCATTCTGTGACTGGCCTTATGTCCCATTTTGTTCAGCTCATCGGCAAGTCTGCACATACTTTTAGACGTCCAGCAGTGCGTCCCTCTCGTTAAAGTGGCTCCCAAAGCCACTCTCCCCCCCACAAGTCCCAAACCAAGTCCGGCACTCAGCGCAATAAAAACAGCGGCTATGCATCCCATGCAATAGTCGCCGTTTTTTCCCGGCGCCGAAACGTCCCGGCGCCCGCCGAAGCGTTAGAAACCGAATTCCGCCAGCAAGTTGTCCACTTCGTCCTGGGAATGCAAAGCATCCTTGTTTTTGTGGGCCGGACCGTAAAGTTCCTCGGTCTTGGACGGCTTCTTCCCCTCGACCTTCACGCCGAACGTGCGAATAACGTTGATGAGCTTGAGTTCCAGGTCCTTCAGGAGTTTTATGATCTTCTGGATGACCTGCCCGGTGAGGTCCTGGTAGTCCTGCGCGGTCAGGATCGTCAGGAGCCCATCCCGGATTTGCAGCGAAGAGCCTTGGAGGCGATCCAGAACCACGCGCCCGTCGTCAAGCTTCCTTTGAGCCTGTTCCCCGACGGCCCGGAGGCTTCCCAGCAGGTCCTCTATCCGTCGCAAGTCTTCCTGGTCCTCCTCGTTTTTCTTCTGGAGGATTTCCACCTGATCGAGGGTAATGGTCGCGGCCTTTTCCGTAACTTCCAGGATGTGCTCCAAGCGGTTGCCGTAGTCGGGGATTTTGTCCTCCACGATGTCCCGCAAGGCAGGGTCCATGGTGTCCATGAAGTTGCGCAAGGAGTTGTGAAGCTCCCGTGCGAGGCCGCCAATCTCGTTGTAGAGGCCCGCCTGGTGCTGTTGCTCCGCAAGGAGGAGCAGGATGCTCTCGGCCCTGCTCATATCTCTGCTGGCGAGAGCTCCGATGAAATCCTTGATCGTGTTGAGTATCCGCTGCAACCGTTCATCGGCTTTGGCCAGCCGGTCGGCAAAAACCGTGATATGGTCTCCCGGCGCAAGCAGCGTCTCGAGCTGCTCCACCACCGCGGGCGCCGCGTGGAATTCCATCGTGAAAGTCCCCGCCTTCGATCCTTCCGTAGACAGCTTCCCGCCAAGCGCCGTGATCACCGCCTTCAGGCGGGTGTAGTCGATGGGAGCGTCCTCCGCCGAGGGGCCCTCCATAATGCTGTCCAACAACTCCGTTGCGGGCGGGCCATCGCCGCCAGTCGCGGCATCGTCTGGTGCGGGCTCCGGCTTGTGGTCCAGGCTTGCGTCGGCGAGCGCGGCGTCTGATTCCTCCGCCTCGCCGCCCAATGAAATCATGCCCAGGATGTCCAGGACTTCCTTCGGTTGAACAGAAGACGCCTCACTGCCCGGCTCCGCCTTCTTCATGGCGTCCATCAGGGCGTTCACCGCGAAGGCGAAAAGGGAAACCATCTCGGCGTCTTTGCTGTCCTTGATTTTCTGAGTGAGACAGCGCTCCAATTCCAACCCCACGCTCTCCAGATCGGCAAGCCCCAACATAGCCGCGGTAGTGTGAAATCCCTGCAACGCCTGATGAGAAGACCGATAGACGCCGTCCGCGTCATTCCCTCCGTTAAGGGAGGGGATAGCGTCCTCGACGTCTTTCAGCATGCGGATCAGTTCAGACCAATCTTCCTGTTCGACCGAAACTTCACTCATTTTGCGCTTTCCTCATATAGGCTGACGACACCCTTCACATCTATTATCAAGGCCACCTTTCCGTCCCCGAGGATCGCCCCTCCGGAGACCCCGACCAGATGGCGGAGCGCCTCTCCCAGACTCTTTATCACCACTTCCTGGCGCCCTAGTATCTCATCCGCCTGCAGGCAATAGAATCGGTTGTCCTCGTTAACCACGAGAAGCAACCCTTCCCAGGGGTCCTTGCAAGCCGCTTCCACGCCCATGATCTCGTGCAGCCGAACGAGCGGCATCAGAGTGCTCCGGACATTGATCATCTCCCCCTTGCCCTGAACGGTGAGGTAAGCCTCTTTGGCCGGACGCAGGGATTCTTTCAGGGCTATGGTGGGCACGACATACCGTTCCGAGCCGATGCGGATAATCATCCCGTCGATGATGGCCATGGTGAGGGGAAGCTTGATCTCGAAACGAGAGCCCTTGCCGGGAGAACTCGTAATCTCTATTTTGCCCCGCAGCCGCTCCAGGCTTTTCTTCACTACGTCCATTCCGACCCCGCGGCCCGATACTTCCGTCACCGTGTCGTTGGTGGAAAAACCCGCGTGGAAAATAAGGTCGTAAATTGCCCTTTCCTCCAATTGGTCGTCCGGAGAAATGATTCCCCGCTCTATGGCTTTCACCCGGATTCTTTCCGAATTGAGCCCGCGGCCGTCGTCCGTGATTTCTATGGAGATATTGCCGCCCTTCTGCTCGGCCTTCAGCCAGATGCTCCCCTGCGGCGGTTTTCCGGCCTTTCGCCGGTCTTCGGGCGTTTCCAGCCCGTGGTCCACCGCATTTCGAATCATGTGGACAAGGGGATCGTAGATTTCCTCCACCATGTTGCGGTCGATCTCCGTCTCTTCCCCCTGCATCTCCAGCGACACTTCCTTGCCGGATTTTCTCGCTAGGTCGCGGACCAGACGGATCATTTTCTGAAAGGTGCCCTTTATCGGGACCATCCGCATGGACATGCTGATGCGCTGCAACTCCGCCGTTATCCTGCGCAGCTGCACGCTGTCTTTCTGAAGCTTCTGGTCCTTGACGCGCAGCACTTCTTCATTCTGGAGCACCATCGACTGAGCGATGACGAGTTCGCCCACCATGTCGACCAGACTGTCCAACTTTTTGGTGTCAATGCGGACAGAAGCCGCATTTTCCTTCGCGTGCCGCTGCTCCCTCAAGGCGCCGGAGATATCTCGAGCCGCCACCAGACCTTCGCTCACCAACTCTTCTCCGAGCTTGCCCCCTTTGCCCCTGCTGCGCTCCAGAACCTCGTTGACGACTTCTTCGCCAACGACCCCGCGCTCCACAAGGATTTCTCCAATCTTTTTCACGGAGGGAGCGGGTTCGGGGGAAGGCGCGCCTTCATGGAAGTTCTTGATCCTTCCAAGGAAAGCCACGACGGCCGGAGAAGACGTCTGCACCATGACGCGCCCCTGCGAAAGCCCTCCCTCCAGTTCCACGATCAGCCCCTTCAAAACATCGACCGCGCTGAGAACAATATCGATCACTGCGTCGGTCACCTGCAGGCTTCCCGAACGGGCGGCGTCGAGGAGGTTTTCCACCTCATGGCTCAGATGGTGGACGTCCGTAAGGTTCAGGAACCCCGCAACCCCCTCGATGCTGTGAAAAGGGCGAAAAACGGCGTTGATGGCCTCTTCGTCGCTGGGGTTGGTCTCGAGCGCCAGCATGTTGAGTTCGATGGACGATAGGTGCTCCTTCGCCTCTTCCAGGAAGTCCCTCAACAAGTCGAGGTCCTGGACTTCGACGAGCGCGCCTTGATGCTGCGGGAAGCCGCTCAGGTCTTCCGCGGCAGCAACAGACGGGGCCTCCCCGGCGTCCGAAGGCCCCGGGCGGGAAAAATCGGGCGGGGCCGCCGCTTCTTCCACGGCGTCTCCCGAGCCCAAGGCGCTCACGAGCTTCTGAATAGTAACCCAATCACTTTGAGGGTCCTTGGAATCCTCCAGAATGAGACGGTTGAAAAGCAGCTTCAGCCGGTCCAGGCCCTCCTTGAAATGCTCCGGAGCCCCTGCGCTCTTCTCCATCGCATCCAGGAGATTGAGGCATTCCCCCATGCCCATCAGATCATCCGGCCCGGCTATCACGCCCAAGGACAAATCCTCCAGGAGGTCCTCCCAGGCGACAGGGTTTCTTTCCTCTGAATTCATCATCTCACTCCGATCCGATCCCTACGGGGGCAGGATTTTGGTCAACTTTTCACTCAGAGTGGCCGCGGTGAACGGCTTGACGATGTAGTTGCTGACCTTCGCCTTCACCGCCTCGACGACGTTCTCCTTCTGACTTTCAGCGGTCACCATGAGAAAGGGCAGGTCCTTGAGCCCGTCATCCGCGCGGACATACTTCAGCAGTTCCAGTCCGCTCATTTTCGGCATGTTCCAGTCGGAAACGATCAGATCAATCTTCTGGCTCTTGAGAACATCCACGGCGGCGGCCCCGTTTTCGGCTTCCACGATGTTGCGGAAGTCAAGATCGCGGAGGATGTTCCTTACGATGCGGCGCATGGTCGAGAAGTCGTCCACCACCAGTACCGTCATATCTTTATACGCCACGGCAATACTCCTTCAGACAAAGTTAATTGACAACACGCCTGATATTCACAATTTGGGCATATTTCATTCAAGCGCTCCGCCAGGCGGCTCACTCCCCGGAGGCCAGAAACTCAACCACCGACTCGGGAATCTGCTCCAGGTGGGCGATGCGCTCCACGCCCCCCTGCCGTATCGCCTCCTTGGGCATCCCAAAAACAACGCAACTTGACTCGTCTTGCGCGATGGTGCGGGCGCCCGCCTGTCGCATCTCCAGCATTCCCTTGGCCCCGTCGCGACCCATTCCCGTCATTATGACGCCCACTGCATTGGCTCCCGCATACCGGGCCACGGAGTGAAAAAGCACGTCCACCGACGGTCGTTGATGGCAGATGAGGGGGCCGGTCTTCACCTCGACGTAATAGCGCGCCCCGCTCCGTTTCAGCACCATATGATAGTTGCCGGGAGCAATGAGGGCGAGTCCCGGGAGCACGCTGTCGCCGTCTTTCGCCTCCCGAACTTCGATCTGGCAGACGGAGTCCAGACGGTTGGCGAAAGCGGTGGTGAAGCGCGGCGGCATATGCTGCACCACGACGATGCCGGGGCTATTGGAAGGCATCCGGGTCAAAACCGATTTCAGGGCTTCGGTGCCCCCCGTGGAGGCGCCCATCGCGACGACCTTGTGAGTGGTGCGAGTGAGCGCCCTACTGATGTTCTCGCTCGCCAGAGGCGCGCCCGATGCGCCGGGGGCGCCGTTGTCTCCGCTCTTTGGAGCAAGGAAGCGGGCGTTGGCCGCCGCCCGTATCTTCTCGACGAGCTGCACGCTCATGTCTCCAACCGAATAGGAGCCGCCCGGCTTCGCAAGGACCTCCACCGCGCCGTATTCCATGGCTTCGAGCGCCATGTCGCTGTTCTTCGGGGTGAGTGAACTCACAATAATGGTGGGGACGGGATGGTACTTCATGAGCTTCCGGAGGAACGTCAGGCCGTCCATCCTCGGCATCTCGATGTCGAGCGTGAGCACGTCGGGCTTGAGCTTCACGACCTTGTCCCGGGCCACATAAGGATCGGGGGCCGTTCCGACGACCTCGATGTCGTCGTGTTTGGCAAGCTCCTGGGAGAAGATTTTTCTGACGATCGCGGAGTCGTCCACGATCAGGACCTTTATTGGTTTCATCACCGTCCTCAGCTGCGACGACCTTCGTAAGGGTGCCAGTCGCTTTCCCGAATCCGCTCGACCCGGATTATGACGACTTCTCCCGTCAAACTATTGAACACAAGCTTTCTGCCCCTTTGGCCGCCAACATCCTCGGAAACGATCAGAATCCTGCTTTTTCGCAGGACGCTTCTGGCGACGGCAATATTCTGCTGGCTCACCTTTCTGGACGACGCCACGCAATCGGGAGCGCACGCCCCTCCGAAAATCTGCGCCTCGATATCCTCTTTCCGGCTGCCCTCCTCCATGAACATGCGGATCAAAGCCGCCGTCGCGGCGTTTCCGAACCTCGCGGTCGCCTGTCTCGGGTCTTCGACGGAAGGGTAGAGGAAATGGTTCATGCCACCATATTGACGCTTCCTGTCCCAAAGAGTCACCGCGACGCAGGAGCCAAGGACCGTCGAAATCAGGGTCGGCGCAAGAGGCACGTATATGTACCCCGACGTTAATAAGTATTCCCTCAATTGGGGGGGGATTGCATCCTCAGACATCCACTACTCGTCCGCCAATCAGTTGACTAAGCTCTCCGAAATACCTTCGCATGCCATGGGAGCATGGAACGTGCCAACAGAACCCTTGAAACGCGAGATTTCGAGGCAACCTCATCCGCACTCATTCGCCGCCGCCCGGGGCCGTCCTCATCGACGTTCCAGAAAAGCCGCTCCCACACGATCCCCCAGGCAGTAAAGGTTCAACATCTCGGCGTCCGCCCCGGTCACGCCCTCATGGGCAGGGGCCATCCTAAACGTCGGAATCCCCAAGCGGACATTTTTCTCTTCGACGCGCGACAAAAAATTGCCACCCACCATATTGGCAAGCTCCTTCATGGCATCTTCAATCTCCTCGGCGTTCACCTGCTCCTCCCGGGAGCCAAGAAACCCGGCGGTCGCCATTCGCGCAAAATCCTCGGACAACCGAAAGAAGAAAGCGACCTTTCCCGCATCAAAGGCCGCTTCGATAGATGCTTCACAATACCAGGGACAGCCGCCGTCCGGGGCGCCTTCCCCTTCAAAGTCCACCATAGCAAAAAACATTGTCTCAAGAACTTCAGAAATCGCCGTCTTCATCGCCTGGCGCCATTGCGGATTCATCCGTTTCTCCCATTACGTCGGAAAGCAGTGCGCGTATCTCCTCGGGCTTGAAAGGCTTGCGGATGTAGCCCCGGGCCCCCAGCCGAACAAGCTCCTGCAACCGATCCTCGTTGGATTCCGTCGTTATGTAGACCACCGGCAGGTCCTTCCAGGTTGCATCCTCCCGCAACCTCCGCAGGAGTTCCATGCCGTCCATCTCAGGCATGTGGATGTCGGACAGGATCAGATCGATCCAGTTGTTTGCGAGCGCATCAAGCGCCTCTCTGCCGTTCCCGGCCTCGATGCACTCCCCCACGCGAAATCCGGAAGCGGCCAAAGTCTTCCTGATGACCTTGCGCATCGACTTGGAGTCGTCAACGATCAAGATATTGTAGGACATTTCACCCCTCTTCAGGCCCCCCCAAATCTATAGCTCCAGCTCCCCAAGATTGGAGACCTTCACAAAAACGCGCCCGGCCCCCACTTCCAGCCAGACGGTTCGATTGGCGTTTCCCCCCACGTGCTCTGCTGCGATCATGACGTTATTTTTCCAGAACATTTTCCTCAGTTCCAGATAATTGCGCTTCCCGATATTGAAGACCCCCTTTTCGTCCAGAATCTGAGAGCCGCCGACGACTTTTGCCACTATATGAGCCTTCTTGGCGCCAAGCTGGTAAGAGGCCTTGAACAGTGCGGGGATCCCGGTGTCGGCGAACATAGCCGGTTTCTGCTGCGCCTTTTCCGCGTCGATCCCGGAGTCGGGAAGCATGTAATGCAACATTCCGCCAACCCTGGCGACCGGGTCGAATATGACCAAGCCAATGCAGGAGCCGAGCGAGTACGTGATCAGAACGTCTTCCGGCTTATTGCTCACGGCGAAGTCGGCAACACCAATGATTTTTCGCATATTGTCTCAGCTTCCCAAGAGATCACTTCCGGTACACGGCTGGCCGCACATATTTCAACGAATGATTCAACCCCGTCAAGCTCTCAGAATGGCCGACGAAGAGATGGCCGCCATCGCTCAGATAGCTAGCAAACCTGCGTATGAGTTCTTCCTGCGTCTGCTTGTCAAAATATATCATAACATTGCGGCAGAAAATAAAATCGAAGGGGCCTTTGAAGGGATAAGCCTCTTTGAGGTTGACCCGGCGAAACGCCACAATTCTCTTTAGCAGGGACGACGCCGCGTAGGACGCTTCACTCCCTGCACCGTTCTTTTCGAAATAGGCTGAAAGAAGCGCGGCGGGCACCTTCTGCACTTTCTCCCACGAATATACGCCGGACGCCGCGATTTCCAGGACGCGCGTGGAAATATCGGATGCAAGAATACGAAAGTCCCACTTCCGGACGTCGTCGAGTTGACCCAGGATGCACATCGCCAGGCTGTAGGGCTCCTCACCCGTGGAGCACCCCGCGCTCCATATGCGGATTCGGGAGTCGCGCTCCCTGCGCTTGCGCTCCAGCAACTCGGGAATCAGAACATGCTCCAGATGCTCGAAATGCTGGGGCTCGCGGAAGAAGTAGGTGAGGTTGGTGGATATGCAGTCCAGAAAGTGGACCAGCTCATCGGAGTGTGCGTTAGAACAAAGGTAATCGTAATATTCCTCGTACGAAGAAAAACCCGTCGCCCTCAGCCGTTTGTTCAGGCGGGCTTGGAGAAGCGCTTTCTTGCCTTCGTGGAGATTGATCCCGCACTGCTGGTAAACCAAACGGCTGAACTCTTGAAAAAGGCGTTCCGACAAGTTCTTTTCCATCTACACCCGTCCATTCACATGACAAAATCTCCAAAGAAAAAGCACGACCATTGTACGGAAAATAGATCGGCCGATGGGATCGGTCACTTTAGTGGAAAATCCCTGCGCAGGACGTCGGCGGCGAATTTCGCGGCGCACAGATTGAAAGCGTCAACGTTCTTCGGCCCCCTCCGGGATGCAAGTTCCCACGTCCGCAGCCAAAGACGCTATCCGACGCGCCGCGTCCTCCTCAAGAAAAACACTGTACTCCGCATTATTTTTACCATTTAATGCCGCAGTCAAATAATAGCACACAAATTGTATAAAGCAAAAGCGCTCTCACGGGGGCGGAATCCGGAAGAACGGGAAGGCGCTCACCATCGCGCGCCCCTCGGCGGGTGGGAGAACGTTCCTTTGAAGCCCCCCCCGGCCCCAAAAGCCCAAACTAGAAATGGCGAGGAGGAACAACGAAATGTGGAAGAGGCTATCGCTCGCGATTTTTTGCTTTTGCCTCATCGGCATCCACCCCGGCGACGCATCGGCGCAAAAAGATTCGGTTTCAAAAATAAACGCGCTCGCCGAAAACAAAAGGCTCCTTGAGCCGGGAAAAGTTCTCCAGGATTTTGTCGACGGAAAAGACACAACGCGAGTGATTATCCAACTGTCGAAACCCTCCGAGCTAAAGAAGGGAGGCGACGTCAAGGACCCGGCGTTTCGCAAGACAATGCGCAGCGTCATAAAACAGACGCAGGCCGCCGTCATGGACCGAATGGACCCGAGTGAAGCCACGGTGAAAAAGTCCTTCAGCTACGTTCCCGGCTTCGCGGCCGAGGTCACCCTGAATGGCCTCAAGGCCCTCGCGGAAATGGACGGGGTCGAATCCGTCGCCATTGACGAAGTCTACCATGTCATGCTCGCCCAGGGCATTCCATTGATAAACGCAACAACCGCGCGCGAAACCTACAACGGCTCCGGCGTGTCGATAGCCATCTGCGACTCCGGAATAGACGTCTCCCATCCCATGCTGGGGGGAACGTCCACCTTCCCCAACGACAAAGTCATCGGCGGATACGACACGGGCGATGACGACGACGACCCTAGACCAGACTCGACGAGCGGGACCGCCCACGGGACGAGTTGCGCGGGGATCGCCGCCGGCTCATTGGGCTCCGAAGGAGATTATATAGGGGGAGTCGCCTACAACGCTAAACTGTATTCGGTCAAGGTGACGTACGGCACGAGCGGGAGCGCTTACACCTCCGATATCATAGAAGGTTGGGAATGGTGCATAACGCACCAATACGACGACGCCGACAACCCGATCCTCATCATCAGCACCAGCATGGGCGGCGGCAGCTACACGAGCGCGTGCGATGCGTCCCAGCCCGCGCTGGCGGCTGCGGCCGACAACGCGGTAGCCGCCGGGATAACCCTTTTCGTCTCATCCGGCAATGACGGCTATTGCAGCGCCATCGCCGCGCCCGCCTGCGTATCCAGCGTCAACGCGGTGGGGGCGGTGTACGACGCCACGCTCGGCGGCTATGGCTGGTGCGTCAACTCCGCATCGTGCGTCGCATCGTACACAACGGGCTGCTCCACCTCCTATTATTGCGCGGACACCTCGGCCGCCGACAAGGTGACATGCTATTCCAACAGCGCGAGCATGGTGAGCGTGCTGGCCCCGAGCAACAACACCACCACCTGCGACATAACGGGGAGCGGAGGATACGTCTCCGGCAACTACTACACCTCCTTCGGGGGCACCTCGGCGGCATCCCCTTACGCCGCCGGGGCCGCGGCGTGCCTTCAAAGCGCCGCGAAGGCCCTCACCGGCTCCTATCTGACTCCCGCCGAGGTCAAGTCCACCCTGACGACGACCGGCGACATGGTAACGGACGACAAGGCCACCGACGTCACCAAGCCGCGCATCAACCTCGGCGCGGCGATCGACTCCATACTCTCCGTGGCGACCATTGAAGCGACCGATCCCGACGCCGCCGAAGCGGGGCCAGACGCCGGAGAAATGACAGTGACGCGGTCGGGCGAGACGGCCTCCGCCCTGACGGTTTATTACACCGTAAGCGGGACGGCGACCTCTGGCGACGATTACCAGGCGCTTTCGGGGTCCGTCGTGATCGCCTCGGGAGAATCCTCCGCGACCATCACGATCACGCCGATCGACGACGCCGTGGCTGAAGACAACGAGACCGTGGTGGTCACGCTTTCCTCGAACGCGACCTATTCCGTGGGGTCGCCGGACAGCGCCACGGTCACAATAGACAACAAGGAAGGCGACGCCTACGAAGTGGATGACGCAGCCGAACAGGCGAAAACCATAGCCTCCGGGGAGCCCCAGAGCCACTCCATCCATGTCGTGGGCGACGTGGACTGGGCAACGTTCACGCTGGCGGGCGCCTCCGAAGTCACGATCCAGACCGACGGGGAGGACGGCGACACCGTCCTTGCACTCTACGGCCCGGGCAGCTCCACCACGCTCGTCACCGAAGACGACGACGGCAACGGGTACTTCTCGAAGATCACCCGAACCGGCGCCGACGCGCTCCCCGCCGGAGTATACTACGTCAAGGTCTGGGAGTATGGAAACGACGAGGCCATAGACGCCTACACGCTCACTTTCACCTCTGCCGCGGAGGAATCTCCGATGGCGGCCTCGATAGAGCGCACGACGCCTTCCGGGGCAACGACCAATGCAAGCAGCGTGGTTTACACGGTCGCCTTCACCGAATCGGTGACGGGCCTTTCTTCGTCGAACTTCAGTTTAAGCTCGGACGGCCTTTCCGGCGCCTCGATCGAGTCCGTCGAGGGCTCCGGCGCCGCCTGGACGGTGGCGGTCAACACCGGGACCGGCGACGGATGGCTCGAACTCGTCATGGAGAACTCCGACGGCGTAGTGGATTCCGACAGCAATGCGCTTGTCAACCTGCCCTTCAGCGGAGAAGTCTACACCATCGACAAGACCGCTCCGACCGTTGCGGCCGGTTCGGACGTCACGACGAACGCCGCCCCAACCCTGACCGCGACAGCGTCCGATGATTCGACCATGACCTACGCATGGACCATGGCGAGCGGACCTGGGACCATAGACTTTGGGGCTCCAGCGGCGCTCTGCACTTCCGCGACCCCCGACGCGGAAGGAAGCTACACGGTTCGTTTCGCCGCGACCGATGCGGCGGGCAATTCCGCCTCCGATGAGCTCGCGCTCGTTTGGGACGTCACCTCGCCGGGCGCGACCATTTCCACGACGGGCAAGAATCCCACCAACACCAGCCCCATTCCCGTCGTCGTAACATTCACGGAGGACGTAACAGGGTTTACGGTAAGCGACGTCACTGTCCTCAACGGGACCAAGTCCAACTTTTCCGGATCGGGGGCAAGCTACACGCTGGATGTCGTCCCTGGCGCCAACAACTCGGTGACGGTGAGCGTGGCAGCCGGAGCCGCGGAAGACGCCGCGGGAAACAAGAGTCTTTTAGCGTCTGCGCTGCGCGTGAAATACAATGCCACCGCCCCCTCGGTCGTCCTCGGCTCCACCGCGACGAACCCTACCAACGCGAACCCCATCCCCATTGTCGTCACGTTCAGCGAATCAGTGACAGGCTTCGATGTGGGGGACGTCACGGTGTCCAACGCGTCGAAATCCGATTTCTCCGGGTCGGGCGCGACGTACAGCTTGAACGCGACGCCGGCGTCGGAAGGAGTGGTGACTGTGTCCGTGGCATCAGGCGTTGCCAAGGATTCGGACGGGCTCTACAACATAGCGGCCGACCCGCTCAGCAGGACCTACGACGCCACGGGCCCGACGGTTGCTCTCAGCGCCTCGAGCGACGAGCCTTTCAGGAGCCCCAACGAGAAGGTGAGCATCACCTTCAGCGAAGCCGTGACGGGCTTCACCGTGGACGGTGTAACGCCGGTCAATGGCGTCTTGTCCGACTTTACGACCGTGGATTCAAAGAACTACACCGTGAAAGTCACCGCTGAAACCGTCGGCGACGTCTCGCTCACCGTGGGCGCAAGCGCAACGTCCGATGCTGCGGGAAACGGCAACAGCGAGAGCAACACGCTGGAAGGAAC
>CALFXO010000103.1 GCA_937958025.1 uncultured Syntrophobacteraceae bacterium | reverse complement strand
CTAGTGTCCGATCAGAAGGCTCCCCGAGAGGAGCGTTTCCTATTCAGAAATATCCATCCCGATCTTTACATGGGGACGGCGAGCGACAGATACGCTGGATGGATTGGCCAGATCTATACGGCGGAGCGCTATGAAGGGCGCATCACCCGCCGCAGGAAGAAGCTCGGCGGCCGCTCTTTTATCGAGGAGGTGCTGCCGGTCGACAGCGTCCGGGAGTATTTCGATCATTTTCGCGTCCTGGAGCTCGATTACACCTTCTACAGCACGCTGCTCGACGAAAACGGCGCTCCAACGAAATGCCGCCATGTATTGGAGAGCTACGCCCGGCATCTCACGGAGAAAGACCGGATCATCCTCAAGGCGCCGCAGCGGATGTTCGCCCGGAAGCTCCGGCAAGGCGCATCATATGTGGAGAACAGCGATTATCTTGACGCGGAGCTTTTCACCCGCCGGTTCTTCGAGCCCGCGCTTGCGCTCCTTGGAAAGTCGCTTGCGGGCGTCGTCTTCGAGCAGGAATACCACCGGAGCGGCGAGCGCGTCAACCCGGAGCAGGCCGCGCGCGACCTCGACGGCTTTTTCTCGGCCATCCCGCAGGACGGGCGCTACCACGTAGAACTCCGCACGGAGTCTTATCTCACGCCCCGGCTTTTTGAAGTGTGCGCCAGACATGGAATCGGCCAGGTGCTCTCCCACTGGACATGGCTCCCCACGCTCCGGACGCAATTCGCCAAATCGGGGAAACGGTTCACCAATTCCGGAGGAAGCGCCGTTATCCGCTTGATGACCCCGCGCGGAATGCGCTATGAAGACGCTTATGCGCGAGCGCATCCCTTTAACGGAATCGTCGAGGGGATGCTCCAGCCCCAGATGGTGGAAGAGGCGGCGGAGGTGGCCCAGGCCGCCGTCTGTGAAGGCGTGCGCACGCACGTCATAGTGAACAACCGCTCGGGAGGCAACGCGCCTCTCATCGCGAAGCGCATCGCGAACAGGCTCCGGGAGTTGCTCGACCCGACGAACGGAGCGGACGGAAAGAATAAAACCTAACCCAAACCCGCATACGAAGAGGAAAGAGGTGCAGAGCCATGAGTCAGGACGGTCAGATCATTCACTCGTTTCCCAAGAACGCGCTGGAGGAAATCCGCATCTCCCTCAGCAGCTACAAGGGAAAGCAGTACATTGATTTTCGGGTTTACTACAAGGCGGACGATGGAGAATTCCGGCCGTCCAAGAAGGGCGTGACCATCGCCCCGGACCTCTTTCCCGAAATGGAAGAAGCGATGAAGAAGCTTCGCGACGCGCTCAACGAATAATGGATACTTTTTAGCCGCTCGCTGCCGCTGCGTGCATATTTTTTATGCAAACAGAGCGATAAAATCCAATGCCCCGGAGGCGCTCCGGGGCTTTTCTTGTTTTTTATTGTCATAATCCCGGCAGCCTACCGGCTTTCACCAGATAACTGGCACGCTTCATGCCTTTGTATTCCCGCACGCGGACGCAACACGCTTCCCGAGTTCAGCAGGCGAGCGCGGCGACGCGCGTCCAGCGAATATTCTTTTCATTTTCACATATGGAAGGAGGACTTTCCATGAAACGAATGTCTATTGTCGTCCTGTTGCTTGTAATGGCTTCTCTTGCCTTGACCGTAAATAGCTGGGCCGGCAGGGGCCGAAATCAGGCCAACGCGGGAGCGTGCGCCGTGACCGCCGAGCAGCGTCAGCAATTCCTCGCGGACACCGCCGAGCAGCGTCAGCAGATGATGGACAAACAAGCTCAGCTGAATGCGTTGCTTCAGAGCCCCAATTCCGACCCGGCTCAGATCGGCGGCCTGGAGAAGGAAATTTACCAATTGCGTCAGGATATATGGGCCAAGGCCGAAGCGGCCGGTCTTCCCTGCCCCGGCGGTCGCGGTTGCGGCCTCGCAATGGGACCGGGCATGGGCATGGGACGCGGCAACGGCATGTGCGCCAACTACTGGCAGAACAATCAATAAGATCCAATGCGAGCGCGCCGCCTGTGACGCGCTCGCCGCCACGCAAGGACGCCTTCCAACAATCCCCGCTTACAGCTACTTTGGATTTCTGAAATTCGCACCGCTCGGGATTCTGAATTTAAAAACCACCGTAGCGCCTCCTTCCGAATCAGAACTATAGGGTTCATTCACCTGGAATTCTCCCTTCGGGGCCAAATCACCGATATTCAGGCTTTTCCTCCAGAAAATTCTCGTTTCCGCCGGGTTGGTGGTCCACATATCCAGCTTCAACGATTGGAAGGCCTGATTGGAAGTGTTGACGATAACTCCCGTAACGCGGCCATCAGACGTTACTTCAAAATCTTTGTACGCAAGGTGTTTATTCGGCGTTCCGTTATTGTTGTCGACCATTCCGTCGCTGTAAAACGACTTGTCGGCCCACGCATGATAAGGGCAAAACGCCAGGCAGACAAAAAGCACGATAATAGCTCGCTTCAACATCTCTATTCTGTCCTCCCCTAACAGTGATCGAAGTCCTCCCGACAAACCATTCTCCGGAAGCCCAAAAGATCATAAGGCGCTCTAATTACGCATAAAATATGACAAAGTCAACTTTAAAAAACACATAATGAAAGGCCGTTCCGGATTCTCGAACGATCGAATGCGGAGGACGCCCAAAAGAACCATGCAAGAGCAGAAAACCCTTTTCCAGGAGGCTTTTAGCGCAAACAGGCTAGACCGGAAAGGCCCCAGTTACTCCTTGACAGCCGTCCGGCCTTGATCTATCGTATTTTCACTCTGGGGAGCTGAAGCTCCCTCCTCTCTCGGAGAGGTCACACCAGAAGGTGGTTGTCATACAATCGAGCGATGTTTTCCAGTGGAAGCCATTCAGGCTATAGAAGGCTTGGGCCTTCTCGAGCGGTCTGGTTTTGCCGCCACTCCACCCGAAGGTGCAAGAGGAGAAGAAAATGCCGAGAATGAAACTGATTGCGTCCGTCCTGTCGCTGTCCTTTCTACTTTCAACCGCCCCCGCGTGGGCCCATTTCGGGACTATCATCCCCTCCGACGACATCGTCACCAAGGACGATAACAAAACCATAGAAGTGGATGTAAAGTTCATCCACCCCTTTGAAGGCCATTACATGGAAATGGCCAAACCCAAGCGTTTTGGCGTGATGCACCAGGGGAAGGTCACGGACCTTCTGGGCGCGCTGGAAGCCGATAAGGCCAAGCCCCCCGGCGAGGAAACTCCTGTCACCTTCTGGAAAACCAACTATACGATCAAAAGACCCGGCGACTACACGTTTTTCGTTGAACCCACCCCCTATTGGGAGCCCGCGGAAGACACCTTCATCGTGCATTACACCAAGGTTTGCGTGGACGCGATGGGACTCGAGGAAGGATGGGACAAGCCGGTCGGCCTTGAAACGGAGATCATTCCCTACACCCGCCCCTATGGACTCTGGACCGGGAACGTCTTCACCGGACAAGTGCTTCTAAAGGGGAAGCCAGTCCCTTACGCCGAAGTGGAAGTGGAATACCTGAACGAGTCCCCCGGCAATACGACGAAAGTGGAGGCGCCTGCCGACCCCTATGTGACGCAGGTCGTGAAGGCCGACGCAAAGGGCGTTTTCACCTATGCGATGCCCCGCGCCGGATGGTGGGGCTTCGCGGCGCTCAGCGAAGCGTCGTATAAGCTCAAGCACGACAACCAGCCCAAAAGCGTCGAGATTGGCGCCGTCTACTGGGTGAAGACCGTGGACATGAAATAAAGGCGTAGCGCCCGGCTGCGGGGTCTCAGAGCCCCCCCGTGCGTCAGACAGCCAGCGTCACAAGGAGAAGAAATGCGCCCCAACCGGATTATCCGCCCCATTTTCGCGGGGCTCGCGGCATTGATTGCACTCACGCTCATCGGCGCTCCCGCCGAAGCGCACAAGGTGAACATCTTCGCATACTCGGAAGAAGGCAAGCTCTTCGTAGAGGCCTACTTTCCGGACGGAAAAGCCGTCGAGGACGGCAGGATCGAGGTGTTCGACAGCACGGGAGCGAGGCTCCTCGAAGGAGCCACCGACAAGGACGGGAAATTCTCCTGCCCACTGCCCAAGAAGGACGACCTCAAGATCGTGGTGAACGCTTCCATGGGCCATAAGGCCGAGTTCACTCTGAAGAAGGAAGATCTGGGAGAATAGCGATGCGATGCGGATGGAATAAAGCGTTGCTGTTCGCGTCCGTCCTTCTTCTGGCTGCGGTCGTCTGCTGGTGTGGAGCGAGGGCGGCGCGGGCCGAAGAGCCCGAGACGGTTGCCCCCGCCACCCAAGCTGTGGAGTCCGCGCCCGCGGAGACCTTGCCTTCCCCCACGGGAGACTACGAGCGGCTTGCGAAGATGCTTGAACAGCAGAAGAACCAGATGACTCGCGACATGGGCCAGATGAAACGCGAGATAGCCGCCCTCCGGCAGGATATTTCAGAGCCGGGGCTGGCCCAGATCTTTGCGGGAATAGGTTATATATTGGGACTGGCCGGCGTAGGCTTTTACATGCACGCCAGGAGCGTCCTAAAAAATTCCAAGACTAAAGAATGAAGACCCATGCACATATCTGACGGAGTATTGCCGACAAGCGTGGCGGTGGGGACCTACGCCGCCGCCCTGGTCGTGGCCGGATGGAGCGCACGGAAAACGAAGGGGGAGGATCTCCCCAAGATCGCGGTGGTCACGTCCGCGTTTTTCGTCGCCTCGCTCATCCATGTGCCGATCGGACCAACGAGCGTCCACCTGCTGCTTCCGGGGCTGGTGGGGATTCTTTTGGGGCCGAGCGGCTTCATATCGATAGCGCTCGGACTGGTGCTCCAGAGCCTACTCTTCCAGTTTGGAGGAATCACCGCGCTAGGGGCCAACTCCCTGATGATGGGGCTCCCCGCCCTGGCGTCGTGGGGGCTTTTCCGCCTCATGAAGGGCGACTCGCTCACCCGCTATATAGTTTCGGCGGCCTTCGCCGGGGGCTTTGGCGTGCTGCTCGCCGCCTCCATCCTGGCGCTGTTGCTCGCGATAAGCGGCGAAGACTTCATCGGCGTCGCGAAACTGGCAATCTACGCACACCTGCCGGTCGTCGTCATCGAAGCGGCAATTTCAGCGTTCTCGGTTTCGTTCCTCTATAAGGTGAAGCCGGAACTCCTCGGCGTCGCCCTTCCCGCCGCATCCTAGCCTGAGGGCCGTTGCCACGCATGGAGCCAAGAGCTGAAGCGATCCGCTATCCTCTCTTTGCCCTCCTCCTGTGGGGGGGCGGAGCCGTCTTGGCGGTGTGCCTTGCCGCGGCAGTCTTCAGGGCGCTGAAGGCCCGGCGGGAGCGTTTGCGCCAGTTCCAGGACGACGCCGCCCCGAGAGACTGGAGCGAGCCAGCCATCGACGCGAGCGCTCACCTCGATTCGCCGTTCCACCGCTGGGACCCGCGCGTCAAGATCGTCTCGCTCCTCTTCTTCATATTTTGCGTAGCATCCCTCGCACGCCTCTCCACAGGGGCGGCCGCCATAGGGCTTGGACTCGCCGCCGCCCGGACCGCCCGCATCCCCTGGAGTCGCTCTTTCCGACGCCTGGGCGCCATGGCCGGCTTCCTCCTCATGCTCCTCATCGTGACGCCCCTCACGGCTCCCATCCACCCCGGCGACCCGGTGGTGGTCTTTGAACACCTGGAATTTCTCCCCATCAATCTCCGGGGGTTCTTCCCCGCCGGGCTCGTTTGTGTAAAAGCCATCGCCATAGCGCTTCTCATGGAGCCACTCGTGGGGACCAGCCCCCTCGCGAACACCATGGAAGCGCTAGCGCAGATCGGCGCACCGAGGAAGGTCGGCGAAATGATCCTCCTCGCCCATCGGTACGTTTTCGTTTTCCGCCACGAGGCGCAGCGGATGGCGACGAGCATGGAGGTGCGGGGCTTTCGCAAGCGGACCGACATGGAGACGCTCCGGGCGACGGGGAATTTTATTGGAATGCTGCTGGTCCGGAGCTTTGACCGCACGCAGCGCGTGTATGAAGCGATGTTATCCAGGGGCTATGGAGAAACGACCCGGAGCCACGTCGCCTTCACCGCCCGGAAGATAGACTGGGTGAAGGGCGCGTTCTGGATCGCCGCGGGAGTTGCGCTGCTGGTCGTAGACCATTTCCGGGGAGCGTGACGAGAGCCCTCCGAAATTTTTTTCGGCGATTTCTACTCGCTGAGGATTGAAAATTACGCTCTTGTTAGGATCGGCAATCTGCCGCGACTCGCCAAACGTCACGGCAGGCTGCCGATCCTACAGAAAATAAGTCCCAGGATTCATTGCTGGAATTCACATTATTCCATGGAATTTCGAGAGTACAGTGCACGAAACCGCCGTCCCCCGACATCCTGAATCGCAGCAGTTCACCCTCCTTGAAGCACGAGGTCTCTCCTACCGTTACCCGAACGGCCAAGCCGCTCTTAGCGGCGTAGACCTCACGATCTACGAGGGCGATCGCATTGCACTCATCGGCCACAACGGAGCGGGTAAAACCACTCTCGTAAAGCACCTGAACGGCCTCTACGCCGCGCAGTCCGGAGAGCTGCTTTTCCACGGGGAGCCTCTGCAAGACGAAAACCTGAAGCGGGTGCGGCTCGACATCGGCGTGCTTTTCCAGGACCCCGACGACCAGCTTTTCTGCAACACGCTCTATGAAGACATCGCCTTCGGCCCGCTGAACCAGGGATTCACCCCGGAGGAAGCGGACGCGCTGGTTCACGAGAGCGCCCGGAAAGTCGGCATGGAAGAGCTGCTCTTCAAGGCCCCCCACAACCTCAGCTACGGTCAGAAGAAGCGAGCGGCGCTAGCCACGGTGCTCTCCATGCATCCCGACGCCCTCATTCTCGACGAGCCGACCGCAAACCTCGATCCCAGGCAAGAGGAGGTTTTCACTGAGCTCATCCGCGAGTTTCCCGGCACGCTGATCGTCATCAGCCACGACCTCACGTTTCTCTACGGCATTTGCGACCGGGCGGTCGTTATGGAAAAGGGCGGGGTCCACCACGATTACACCATGAAAGAGCTTGCGTCGCAGAGGAAATACCTGCGGGAGCACGGGTTGGAGAGCTCCTTCCGCTTCACCTGCTGCGGGGGCCATCACCACGAAGCTCCCACGCACGCCCATCCGCACTCGCACGGGCGCTCGTCGTCCATGGGAGCAGCCGGAGGACAGAGCGACGACAGGCCTATCGCACGCCAGAAATCGGGAGATTCCGACGCCCCACTCATCCATCTTCTCGATTACTCCTACCGGCACCCCGACGGCGCGTGGGGCGTCCGCGACATCCACCTGCACGTCAACGAAGGAGAATCCATCGCGGTGGCGGGAGAAAACGGAGCGGGGAAGTCCACTCTCGCGCGGTGCATCCTGGGAATCACGGAAGGAAGGGGAAGCTACGCCTTCGACGGGAAACTCGTCACGAAGAAAAACCGCAAGGCCCTGTGGCGGCAGGTGGGCATGGTGTTCCAGAACCCGGCGGATCAGCTTTTTTGCCCTTCATGCTGGGAGGAGGTCGCGTTCGGCCCAAGGCAGATGGGGCTCCCGAAGAACGAAGTGGAGGCGCGCGTCGAGGAGGCGCTCCAGGCCGTCCGGCTCACCGGCTACGAACGCCGCGCGCCGCACCACCTGAGCAGCGGGGAGCGCAAGCGCCTCGCCATCGCGGCGGCTCTCTCCATCCGGTCCCGAGTGCTCATTCTCGACGAGCCCACCGCGAACCTCGATGCGGGAAGCGAAGACCTCCTGTTCGAGATCATCTCCCACCTGCCCGTGACCAAGATCCTCATCAGCCACGACATGGCGCTCATGATGGCTCTTTGCGAACGCGCCATCGTCCTGCACCAGGGGCGGATCATCCGCGACTACGCCTGTGCGGAGCTGGAGCGAGACGTCCACCTCACTTCCATCAACGGCATCGACTACACCCTGAAAAACGCCTGCCGCGACGCAATGCTGTCCCTCCAGGAAGGCGCGGCCTGAATGGGGATAGACAAGAACCCCGGCGAGATCCAAACCGGAGAGCCTAACCTCGAACGGACGCTCGAAAAGAACATCTCACGGCTCTCGCGGCGCATCGAAAGGCTGGATAAGGCAAGCGGCTGCTGGTCCAATATCCGCCTCGGCGCTGCTCTCGGGGGCATCGCGCTCATCTGGGGATGCTCCCGCTTCTTCGCCGGCTGGCCGGTCTATGCGGCCGTGACGGCGTCGCTCGCCGCCTTCTGCGCCGCCGTTTATCAACACAACCGAATCCACGGGAGCATCGAGGAAAGCCGCATACGGGTCCGGCTAAAAAGCGAGCAAATTGCACGCATCCGGCTCGACTGGGAGCGCATGCCGAGGAGCGCGGCGACAGCGCCTGACAGCCATCCTTTTGGCGCGGACCTCGACGTTATGGGCGGGCGCTCCCTGCACCGCCTGATCGATGCGAGCATCTCGCTCGAGGGCGGTGAGAAGCTCATGGGCTGGCTCCTCGAAACAAAGCCCGACCCGCGCGCCATCCTTCGGAGACAAGAACTGGTGAAGGAATTGAGCGCTCTCGGGCCTTTCAGGGAAAAGCTCATCGCAAGCGCCTTGCGGCTCCAAAGATCATCCGGCGAAATGCTAGAGCTGGAAAGCCTCCTCCATTGGTTCGGGAAACGGAAATCCGCCGGGCTCGTGGCAAAATCGCTCGCGCCGCTGGCCATTCTGGCGATATCCGGCGCGACTGTCTCCGGCTTGGCATTCTCGGGGCTAGCCCCCGCATATCTTTGCATCTTGCCAGTCGTTTATCTTGCCATTCTCATCTTCCTGCAAGGCGAAATCTCGAAGACTTTTCGAGACGCGATAGCCATGGAGACTTCGCTCCAGCGCCTCCATACGGTTTTTCAACACCTGGAAGAACACCGGCATCCAACAGTCCCCAATCTGACGGCGCTCTGCGCCCCTTTTCTCGACCCGCGCAACCGCCCGTCCAGCCACCTCAAGCGCATCGCAGGTATTGTCGCGGCGATAAGCGTGCGCTCCAATCCGGTGGTCTGGCTCCTCCTCAACAGCATTCTACCATGGGACGTGTACTTCCTGCGCCGCCTCGAGCAGCGCAAGGAAAAGCTCCTGAAACTTCTGCCGGCCTGGCTCGAAACGCTGGCGGAATTGGAGGCATTGTGCTCCCTCGCAAATTTCGCGCACCTGAATCCGGACTATTCCTATCCTGAAATCATCGGATGGGACGCCGATCCATCGCCCGACCCCGGCGCCTCCCGCCCCGCCCCCATGAGCTTTCGCGCGGAAGACCTCGGGCATCCGCTCATAGCGGGCGAAAGAAGGATTCGCAATGACTTCGCCCTCGACGGGAGGAGCCGGATCGCCCTGATTACGGGCTCGAACATGGCGGGCAAGAGCACATTCCTGCGCACCATAGGAGTCAACCTCTGCCTCGCGAACGCGGGAGCGCCCGTTTGCGCCGCCGGTTTCCGGACGGCCCCTTTCCGCATCTTCGCGTGCATGCGGAATCAGGACTCATTGATCGACGGATTTTCTTTTTTCCACGCCGAAGTGCGGCGACTGAAACTGCTGCTCACGACAATCGAAGCCGACCCCACCTCTCCGGTCCTCTTCCTCCTTGACGAGATATTCCGGGGGACCAACAATCGCGAGCGCTTCATCGGCAGCCGGGCGCTCATCCTGGCCCTCGCGGGACATGCGGCGGCAGGGGCCATTGCGACCCATGACCTGCAACTGGTTGCGCTAGCCGAGGAAAGCCCCGCCATAGCCAATTTCCATTTCCGGGAAGAGGTCGAAGGAAACCGAATGGTTTTCGATTATAAACTGCGAACCGGCCCCTGCCCCACCACCAATGCCCTGAAGATAATGGCAATGGAAGGGTTGCCCGTCTAGGCGCCTTGTCAGGCTTGTTTTGCAGGCTGGGGTCAGCGCATACGAGCCTCGACAAGAGTCAGCGCCCCCGTTGGGGGTCGCCGCGGATCGCCCCAACCTGCCGCCACCTGTAAAATGAAGCCTTACAATCATAAGGTGGGCGGCGCTCCACTTCCACCCCCAGGATTTCATCAAGGCGTCACCTCCCTTGCTGCGTAAGCAGCCTTAATCCCATCAGTTTCAGGGTCAGAGGGAAATTCAATTCCCTGAAGAATTCGCTTGCACTAGGTAAGGAATCATGATACTGGTTCAACCAATTATTAAAAGCAACTAATTGGTGGATGCAATTTATGAGTTCAACCCCGCGCGACAATCAGAAGCAAGACGGAGCCGCCATGGACGCCCCTCTCATGCACAACCGCAAGAAATACGCCTACGACCATGTCGTGGCGGAGATCCAGAGAATGATCCGCGACGGAGAAATCCGCGCCGGGGAAAGGCTGCCGGCGGAGCGGCGCCTCTCCGAGACGCTGGGCGCGTCCCGCAACTCCGTGCGGCAGGCCATTCAGACGCTCTCGGAGCGCGGCATATTGGAAAGCCGCCGGGGCGACGGCACCTACGTTCGGGCGCTCGACCGCAGGGAGTTGCTCAATTCCTTCGAGCTGGCCATACAGGCGCAGAAGGAGGCGTTGAAAGACATCCTGGAGTTCCGCCTGCTCATGGAGCCGCAAATCGCCTACCTGGCAGCCATTCGCATCACCAGAGAGGAGATCGACCGGCTGAAGGTCATCGTATGCGACCAGGAGAGAGGGAATGTCGCAGGAAGGGACAACCCCGAGCTAGACGCCCGATTTCACTTCCTGCTCGCGGAGGCGACGCGGAACCGGGTCGTGCGGCAGGTCTTCGACACCATCAACGCCATCATGAACGAGAGCCGCTCGGAACTGGTCCAAAACCCTCGGAGACGGAAGGCGTCGGTCATCGGCCATTTCCGGATCATCGATGCGCTGGAGGCGAGGGACGCGGAAGGGGCTCGGCAGGCGATGCGGGACCACCTCAAGGAGGTGGAGCAGACGATCTTCAGCCCCGAAGACGAGGGCGACGGTCATCAGCGGTAAGCGCGCGGCGCATGCGCGCGGAATTCATTCAACGGCGGCTATTGCCAATCTAGGAGTCTTAGAGGAGTTTTCAATGATTACCATCATCGCAACGTACATAGTGGTCGGGATCTTTGCGGGCGTGTTCGCTGGGCTCCTTGGCATCGGCGGCGGCCTCGTCATCGTTCCTATACTGGCATTTGTATTCCCTCTGCAAGGCATTCCGCACGAGCACATGATGCACCTCGCCCTCGGCACTTCCATGGCGAGCATCGTCTTCACCTCCATATCCAGCTTCTGGGCGCATCACAAACGCGGCGCGGTCAACTGGACCATTGTGAAGCGGATCGTCCCGGGTATTGTCATAGGAACCTTTTCGGGCTCCATGCTGGCATCATGGATGTCCACCGGCTTCTTGAAGGGCTTTTTCGTGATCTTCCTGTATTACGTGGCAATCCGAATGCTCCGGGACAAGAAGCCGAAGGCTTCGCGCGGTCTTCCGGGAACCTGGGGCATGGCTGGAGCGGGTGGCGTGATCGGGGTCATCTCCAGCCTCGTAGGCGTGGGCGGAGGCGTGATGGCGGTGCCGTTCCTGGTGTGGTGCAATGTCGCGGTCCACGAAGCCATCGGGACGGCGGCGGCGATAGGCTTTCCCCTCGCCATCACCGGCGCGACGGGCTATCTCCTGAGCGGGCTGAAGGCGACGGGACTGCCGGAATATTCCCTGGGGTATATATACATTCCCGCGCTCCTTGGCATTGTCGCCACCAGCGTGGCATGCGCTCCTTTCGGCGTGCGTCTCGCCCACAGCCTGCCGGTGCCGAAGTTGAAACGGGCTTTCGCGGTGCTGCTTTTGGTCGTCGGGACAAAGATGCTTACAAGCGTCGAGATTCCACAGGGGCTCGTTCAAGCGCTCAAGAGCATCCTGTAGGAGCTTGCGAACGCCGCCCGTCGCGCCCACCTTCCCGGCTGGCGCGGCGGACCCTGCGTCTTACCGGCGCTCCCGGACCAAACATGGCGAAGGTCCGGGGCGCTTTGCATCCACCCTTGAGAAGCAGGCCTCTATTTCTTCTCTTTTGGCCTTACGGCCAGCACCGAGCAATGAGCCTTCTGAACCACCCGGTCCGCCGTGGACCCGAAAAGCGTGTGGGCTATTCCGGAAAGACCGTGCGATCCCATCACCACCAGATCGGCGTCGTTCTCATCGGCGAAACGAACGATTTCAGAAGCCGGGTAGCCAACGAGGAGATGCACCGAGTTGTGCTGGCTCTCCTTCAGTTGGGCGACGTAGCGCGTCTGGATGGAATTGCGCGCGGCGTTAGCCACCTCCTCCATGAAATTGGGGTCGTACTCGATCGGCATGTAAGTCTCATGCACCGGAGGCGACAGGGAGTAATTCACCGCAACGTGCACGATGTAGAGCTTCGCCCCGTAGCGCCAAGCCAAATCCTTGGCCACGAGGAACGCATCGTCCGCGTACTCCGAAAAGTCCGTGCAATAGACAATGTTCCTGAAAATATTCGTCTGCATGATGTCCACCTCCATGATGGATGAATAGCGCGTCATTGACCGGCATCCGCTTCCAGTGCGAGCGGTTCTTGTTATTATCGCCAAAGGTCATGCAATTGCAACATGTCTTTTGTATCACAAGCCCAGCCTGCCGGGAGCGCGGATCCATTTCAATGGCGGGAACGCTTCATTTCCGCTATATTTGTAAAGAAATTCGGACCATCCAGAGCGTGGGAGCAAAAAGAGGGAGCAATACTCCGGCGAGCAGTCATGCACAACTTCCGAGGACTAACGCACTATGTGGATTTCTTTAAAGATTCTGGTACTGCTGTGGGGAGTCAACTTCACACCGCCTCTTCTTTCGCATTTTTTTGAAGATGCGTGGGGCGAGCCACTAGACGGGGGACGCCTATGGAGGGACGGGAAGCCCCTTTTCGGGCCGCACAAGACGCGGCGAGGCGTAGCGGGTTCGCTGGCAACAGGGGCTGCGCTGAGCCTCCTCATCGGCTTCCCCGTGTGGTTGGGGCTCGTTTGCAGCGCGCTCAGCATGGCGGGCGACCTGGCGTCGAGCTTCATCAAGAGGCGGATGGATCTCAAGAGCGGGAGCCTGGCGCCGGGCCTAGACCAAGCTTTCGAGGGACTGTTGCCTTTTGCCGCGCTCACTCCCTGCTTTTCCCTGACCGGGTGGCAGACAGCCCGCATCTGCCTCGTATTTTGCATCGGAGCCTATGTAGGCTCCTGGTTTTTCAAGACGATTCTCACTGCGAGCCCTTTCGACGAGTACCCGCGCGAGGTGCGCTCACGGGTCCGCCTGAAAGAATGGCGGCACTGCCGTTTTGAATCGAAGACGCTTTCCTCCCTGCTGAACTTCGATCGCTACGTCTTTTATCACGTATTCCTGAGGAATTTTTTCCGCGCTTTCGGGCTGTACGAAAAGGGAATGCAGAATGCGCTGCAGATCGGACTGAAGGACGTGGAATTCTCTTTCCGGGACCTCCCGAGACCTTTCGACGGCTACACGATCCTTCTCCTCACGGACCTCCACATCGACGGTCTGCCGGGTCTCACCGAAAAACTCACGGAATGCATCCGGGGCGTATCCGTCGATATCTGCATCCTCGGAGGGGACTTCAGGATGGAGACTTTCGGAACGTTCGCGAACGCCCTGGAGCAGTTGAACCGGCTGATTCCGGAGATCAAAACGAGGGACGGCGTCGTTGGGGTGCTGGGTAACCACGATTGCCCGGAGATCATCGTGCCACTGGCCGAATCGGGGGTGGCATTCCTCATTAATGAGGCGCGCCCAATCATCCGGGACGGCGAGCAAATATGGCTTCTCGGAGTGGATGACCCGCACGCCTACAAGTGCGACGATCTGAACGAGGCGCTCAACGAGGCGCCGCAGGGCGTTTTCACGATCCTCGCCGCGCATTCCCCTGAACTCCACGGGGAGGCCGCTTCGCGCGGAATCCGCCTCTACCTCTGCGGTCACACGCACGCCGGACAGGTGCAACTGCCGGTCATCGGACCCGTGCTGACCCACGCGAGGTGCCCGCGCGAAATTTCGGAAGGAGCGTGGAGCAACGGCGAAATGAGGGGCTACACCAGCCCCGGAGTAGGAGTATCCGGGGCCCCTGTGCGCTTTTTCTCCAGAGGCGAGGCGACGCGCATCACGCTTCGGCGGGGCTAGACTGCGAGCGAAACGCATGCGAAAAACCGCCCCGAAATTCAAAGGCCGCTTTCCGCGAGTCGTCGCCGCGCGCCTTAAAAATCCTTAAAATCCTCATCATCCAGAGGGATCACTTCCTCGGGGCGAACCTCTTTATGGTCGAAAGGCTGCAATGCGCCCTGTTTCACGCCCTTTCCCCTGCCGTTGAGGCGCTGGGGCGCAACGCTCGGAGGCATGAAATCGGATTTGACGCGGGAAACAACCTTCCGCCGCTCCAGGGTCTCCCTACTGGAAAGCGTTTCGCCATCATTACCAGAGATGATGACCATCAGGCTCTCCACAAACGCTTTCATCTGTTCCGCCTGAGCGTTCATCTCCTCGGACGCGGAGGCCGACTCCTCCGCCCGAGCGGCGTTTTGTTGGGTGAGGCCGTCCATTTCCGCAACCGCTTTGTTCACCTGCTCGATTCCGAGCGTCTGCTCGCGTGAAGCCTCGGATATTTCGCCGACCAGTTCGGCCACCTTGTGCGCCCCGCCAGTCAACTTATCGAAGGCGGAATTGGTGCGCTCCACGATCTCGGAACCGAACCGGATTTTCTTCACCGAGCCCTCGATCAGGTCGGTGGTGTTCCTCGCCGCCTCCGCAGCCATCATGGCGAGGTTGCGGACTTCATCCGCCACCACCGCGAATCCCGCTCCCGCTTCGCCCGCCCGCGCGGCTTCAACCGCGGCGTTTAGGGCCAGCAGATTCGTCTGGAAGGCAATTCCGTCGATCGTCTTAATAATTTTGGATGTTTCCTCGCTCGCCGTTGTAATTTCCTCCATCGAATGCGTCAACTCGGTCATGGCGGCGGCGGCATGCTGCACGATCTGGATAGTTTCACTCATCAGGCTGTTCGCCTGATTGGCGTTATCCGAATTCTGGCGCGTCATGGAGAAAATCTCCTCCAACGACGAGGACGTTTCTTCAATCGCCGCCGCCTGCTGAGAAGCGCCTTCCGCAAGCTGCTGACTCGTTGACGCCATCTGTGAGGATGCCGCGGAAACTTCGACGGCGCCCTCTCCGAGGCCGTCTATCACCCGGTTAAGGGGGCGCGTTATGGAGAGAGAAAGGAGCACCCCCAAGGCCAGCGCAACGGCAAATCCACCTCCCATGCCCGCCAATGCTATCCATTTGATGACTTCCGCCATCTCGTTGGAATCACGGACCACTGTTGCCGTGTCTTCCGCGTTATGCTGGATGAGCTTGTTGAGGATGTCGAGCGCCTCTTTCTGTCTCTTGTAGGCGACGACCATCGCCTGTTCGCTCAGCTTCTCGTAGATTTCCACCGCGCCGTCTATTTCCTTCTGGATCGCTTCGAGCCCCGCAAACGTCCCTTGGACGTCCTGCGTCATCTGTTCCCTATAAAGATGGAGCGCGGCGTCAGTGGCCCCCTCCTTCACCAGGTCCTTAATCTGTTTGACAGTGTTATGGAAGGACTCATGGTGGGCGTTCATGTTCTTGACGGCTGCGTTGACGCTTGGATTTGCCGTCTTCAGCGACGCCGCCCATTTCCCGAAGGCGCATCCGTGAGAATCCTCTCCCCCTTCAAAGACTTTGCCGGACAGGATCATATCGGTCACTTGGGAAAGAAGACGGTAATGGTCTCCACGAAATCTTTCCAGCTCGGCTTTTAGCCCCATCGGGTTGAGGATATCCGTCTTCTCCAAATCATGGGACATAGAAACAAAGGCGTCGCTTTCCTTTTTCCAGGCATCCACGACGGGGGCCAACTGCTTCCAGAGCTCCTGCTCGTCGCCAGTGCGCGAAAGCCGGTCATACGCCTCCCAGGATTGATCCCCCGAGGTGTTCGCATCCGCTATATTTTTGTACTGCCTCGCACGTGTTTCCGCGTCAATGGCAGGGTTGAGAAGAGTGCGCTGGGCAACCCTGATGGATTCAAACACCTTGCTCATCGTCAGAAGGTTCTGGACCTTGGGGAGATGGTTCTGTCCCACGTCCTTCAGACGCCCACTCAGGTCCGAAACTCCCCTCCACCCGATGAATCCCACCAGAAGCCCAATGCATGCAACAAGTGCAAAGCTCCCAATCAGCTTTGTCGTCAACTTTACATTTTTCATTATCTTCTCCCCGCGCTCTCCCTTCCATACCCCCAACCAGACTAGACGGGATTCGGAACACCCCGCTCACCCCACTCCAAATGAACTGTCCACTATCCGCAAGATTTCTCCACATCCAACACGCGAGCCGCATCCTTTCCACCATTTCTCTGCGCAGCCCCATTATTCGAGCCGCGCATCCGTCCGGCCATCCGAAGGAGAACCGCCGAGGTCTTCCCCGCATCATCATCCATATAGGCGAGGAAGCGGGGCCTGAATATATGAGCTTTTCCAACGGCGTCCGCTCCAATCGATTCATCCATGACGATTATGACACGCAAGCCGTGCAGGATTTCCTTGAAAGGCAGGATTTCATCGAGTTCGCTCGCGCTGACGACCAAAAGCACCACCGCCAACAGTGCATCCGCCGGTTGTTGCAACCGCCGCCGCAGCTCCACTACCGAGCGGCACACAAAAAACCGGGCGTCCCTAATGGTCGACGCAAGCTCTCTGGCCAATGATTGATGCTTGTCCGTATCGGCGGAATTGTAAAGAATCAGGTCCATGGCTTTGCTCCTTTTTCCGGCGACATGTAAAGGCAAGAAACGGGCCAGAACGAGCGTTCAATTTTATACTGTAATATTAAGCCATTAAACCAATAGGCGATCAGGGAAGAGTCTCCGGCCATCCAGGTTTCCGGATAATTTCCTAAAAACAAGACTAAATCGAGACGACGCGCCCCACCTCAATCATGAAATAAATCAGGCGTCCATGGGCGGTTTCAGAGGAGAAGACGATGGCGTTTGAGCAGTTCGTACAGGCGGGACCTGGAGACTCCCGAAATGCGGCAGGCGTCCTTTATGCTTCCGTCCGTCTGGCTCATGAGAGCTTCCAGATATTGCCGGTCCCGCATCTCGCGGTGATCCTTGAGGAATGGAAGCGCGTCGCCTTCCCGGAGAGACGGAAGCGGCCCGGTGGGAGGAGAACCGTTCTTAACGAGGGAAGAGCTTGCGAGGTAGATGCGGATGTCTTCCGGGAGATGCTTCGGGAAGAGGGTGGGTTCGTTGTAGGCGGCGCTGAGAGCCCTTTCCAGGGCATGGAGAAGCTCACGAACGTTGCCCGGCCAGGGATAGACAGTGAGCGCCTCTAAAAATTCGGGAGAATACCCCTTCAGCCCGATCCCGCGCTGCTCGCAATGCCTGGCGATGTAGTGCATGACGAGTTCTTTGATATCCTCCCGGCGGTCCTGCAAAGCGGGAAGCTCTATGACGAACGACTTCAAACGGAAGAGCAGATCGCTCCGGAAGAGCCCGTCGGAAACCATTTGCTGCAAATTGCGATTGGTTGCGGCGATCAACCGAAAGTTGCTCTGCACCTCCACGCCGCTCCCGACAGGGCGGAACCGGCGCTCCTGCAAGACCCTGAGGAAGGCCTTCTGGACGGTCAGCGGCAGTTCACCCACTTCATCGAGGAAAAGGGAGCCTCCATCCGCCTGCTTTATCAGGCCATCGCGCGTGGCGGCGGCCCCCGTAAAGGCGCCTTTCGTGTAGCCGAAGATGGTGCTCTCCACCAGCGTTTCGGGCAACGAGGAGCAATCCACTACGACGAAGGAGCGGCCCGAGCGGGCGCTGTTCTTGTGGATGGCCGCCGCGAAAAGCTCCTTCCCGGTGCCCGTCTCCCCTGTTATGAGCACATTGACGTCGCTGCTCGAAGCCTGGGCGAGAAGGTCGAGACACGCCCTCATCCTCGGGCTGTCGCCCAGGATGCCCGCCCGGTCGAGCGCCACCGCCCCGCCTCGCGCCTTGCTCTCCTCACGGTATTGAAGAGCGCGAACGATCGGAAGCATCATGTCCTGCATCGAGGACGGCTTTTGGATATAGTCCCACGCTCCAAACTTGATAGCAAGCTCCGCCCCGTCCACTTCGCCCGCGCCGGTCACAATAATGACCTCCGGCGCCGATCTGGCGTTTCGAATATCCGGCAGAGCATCAAGTCCGTTGCCGTCCGGCAGATGCACGTCGAGAAGGACGAGATCGTACTCTCCTCCCCGGATTTCCGTCAGCCCATCCGACAGCGTCGCGGCGGAGACCGCGTCGTGGCCAAGCCTCCGCACCAGGTCGGAGAGCATTTCGCTCACCAGAAGATCGTCGTCAACAATAAGCACGTGCGCCATATCGAGCCTCACAAAGTCTTGCAATAGCCGAAGCATCCCACCCATGCCACAGCGAAGGAGGGCAAGCCGCAACGCATCCGGCGGACTGCGCGCAGGGGCCGCTCATCCAGTGGGCGACGGCTCCGGCGGTCCATCGTTCAAATACGGCCCGCCCAGCAATAATGTAGCATCTTGCCACAAAAGGGAAGCACCATTCAGGATGCCGCTATACAAAACGGCCACTCCTAGGGATGCGAAAGAGGACGTAACACTCACGGTGATAGGATCGGATAAGACTGCCCGCATGAAGGCCGCACGGTGCGTGAAACCAGGCGAAACGCTCCCTGCCGTGCAGGAGCGTTCGGCGCGGAATTCCAAGCATTGCCGAATTCCGCGCCGCAACCATTCATTTCGCCATTCTTCTCAGGTCTATTTCTCTTCCTCTTTCTGCGCCTTATAAGCGGCGATGATCTTCTCCTGAGCCTGAGACGGCACTTCTTCGTAATGCGAGAAGTTCATCGTGAACATGCCGCGTCCGGCCGTCATGGAGCGAAGGTCCGGAGCGTAGCGAAGGACTTCGCCGAGCGGGATGTTCGCCCGAATCATCTGGTTCTTGCCCTTGGTCTCCATGCCAAGAACCCGTCCGCGCCGGGAGTTCACGTCGCCCATTACGTCGCCCATGGCATCGTCCGGCACGGTGATCTCAAGCAGCATGATGGGTTCGAGGATCGTCGGCTTCGCTTCCAGCACGGCCTTCTTGAAGGCCATGGAGCCCGCGATCTTGAACGCCATTTCTGAAGAGTCGACGGGATGGAAGGAGCCATCCACCAGCCCGACCTTGAAGTCCACAACCGGATAGCCTGAAATCGCCCCGTCCTTGGCAGCCTCCGCGATGCCTTTCTCAACCGCCGGGATGTACTGCCTGGGGATCACGCCGCCGACGATCCTGTCTTCAAAAACAAAACCCTCGCCGCGCGGCAGTGGCTCCATCTCGATCCAGCAGTCGCCGTACTGGCCGCGTCCGCCCGATTGCTTCTTGTACCGTCCCTGGATGCGCGTCTTGCCCTTAATGGTTTCCTTGTAGGGCACCTTCGGCGTCTGGAGATTCACTTCAACGCCGAATTTGCGCTTGAGCTTTTCGGTGACCACTTCTATGTGGATCTCGCCCATGCCGGAGAGGATCATCTCGCGAGTTTCCTCGTTGCGCTCGAGCTTCAGGGTGAGGTCCTCCTCCATCAGGCGGGAGAGCGACGAGAAGATTTTTTCCTCGTCCCCCTTGCTCTTGGGTTCGACGGCGAGCGAGTAGATGGCGTGCGGAAGCGCTATGGCAGGAAAGACCACGGCGTCCTTTTCATCGCACAGCGTGTCGCCGGTGGTCGTTTCCTTCAGCTTCGCGACCGCCACGATGTCGCCCGGACCAGCGGAGGGGATGGGATCCTGGGTCTTGCCGCGGGGTCTCAGGAGCTGGCCGAAACGCTCCTTCGCGTCCTTTACGGAGTTGTAAACCGTCGAATCGGCGGAAAGCGTCCCGGAGAAAATCCGCATAATGGAAAGACGGCCCGCATAGGGGTCGCTGATCGTCTTGATGACAAGCGCGCTGAAAGGGGCGTCCGGATCGGGCTCTCTCACCAGCTCCGCGTCTCCCTTGACGTTGGCCGCTTTGCGCGGCCCACGATCGATCGGAGAAGGCATGCACTGGGCGATGACGTCGAGAACCTGCGGAATGCCAATATTGAGGAGCCCGGAGCCGCAAACCACCGGGACCAGCTTGCCGCCCGCCACCGCGCCGCGGAGCCCCTCATTGAGTTCATCCAGAGAGATCTCCTCGCCTTCCAGGTACCGCTCCAGCAGGTCGTCGTTGGCTTCGGCTATATTTTCTATGAGCGCGTCGCGACGGCGGCTCACTTCATCCTTCAGATCGGCGGGGACGTCCTTGGCCTCGAACTTGCCGCTATCGCCATTCGTATAGTAGTAGGCCTTCTCGTTCAGGACATCCACCACTCCCTTGAAATTCTCAGCCTGACCGATGGGGATCAGGACCGGGGTGCAGGAAGAGCCGAAGTTGGCCTGAACGTCCGAGGCCGCCTTGTCGAAATCGGCGCGCTCGCGGTCCATTTTGCCCACGAAGACCATCCGGGGGAGTTCAAAGTCATTGGCGAATTCCCACATCTTCTCCGTCTGTACGCGCACCCCGTCGATGGCGTCTACAAGGATAACCGCCGAATCGGCCCCCTGAAGGGAGGTCTTCGCATCCGCGATGAAATTGAAGTCGCCGGGAGCGTCTATGATATTGAGCTGGTGCTTCTTCCAGTCCAGGGAATTGAATGCCGTGCTGATGGTGGCCTTGCGCTTTATTTCTTCAGGCTCGAAGTCCATCGTGGACGCGCCCTCATCCACCTTGCCGAGGCGAGTGGTCACTCCGGCGTCGAACAGCATGGCTTCCGCCAAAGAGGTCTTGCCCGCTCCTCCGTGAGAGATGAGTGCGAAAGTCCGAACCTTTGCAACGTCCTCTTTCATGTCTGTTCCTTTCTATGGTTTTATAGTTTTGAAGGGCTGAGCCTGACGCATTACACTTGACGGCGCTTCTAATCGCAACGCGACCGGCCTTGCACGGATCAGACGGGCCCTGTTTGATCCGGAGTTTCCTGAAGATATACGCCAATTTTACAGTATTGTGACAAAAGTACAAGCATGAAGCTATAATGCAGTATAATGGAGAAAGTCAAGTGAATTCCTGAACTAACAGGAGACCGCAAGAAAGGCCTCTCCATTTTTTGATTGATTTTTCTCATTGGAATGGTACTAAATTAACTTTTCTCCAAGCGCATATGACCGCATTGTGTTTATAGTGGAGATCATACGAAAAATCAGGTCGAGCTGAAAAGGGTCCGGAGAAGTTGCATATGAAGGAGCGCGGCTCCGAAGATATTGTCACACTGAGCAGCGCCATCGCCCTTTTTCTCAAATATCTGCGCGTCGAGCGGGGTGCGAGCGGCGAGACGCTAAGGGCTTATGCAAGCGATCTGGCCCAGTTCCGGCGTTATCTCCAGGAAAAGGCCGGAGCGGGAGCAACCCTTTCGCAGACGACCCCGGATATGGTGCGCGGATTCATGGCATCCCTCCACCAGCGCAAGGTGGAGAAATCGAGCCAGAGCCGGAAGCTTTCGGCGCTGCGGTCCTTTTATAGGCATTTGAATGACCGGGGAGTCTGGGGTGAAAACCCGGCGGAGTTCACGGCGCGTCCGAAAGCCAGGACGCGGATGCCGTCGTTTCTCGGAGTGGATGAGGCGTTTCATTTTCTGAACGCGCTCCGGGACGGCGCAATGCGGGAGGGGGCGTCCTGGCGGCGGTTGCGAAACTGGAGCATTTTCGAGTTTATGTATTCCACGGGCGCTCGCGTGAGCGAACTGGTGGGCGCCAACAGGGAAGACGTGGACTTCGCGGAGGGGCTTGTCCATCTTCGCGGCAAGGGACGCAAAGAGCGGATAACCCCGATAGGGAAAACAGCGCTGGACGCACTCCGCAAATACATGACCGCATTTGAGGCGCAGTTTCCTCGGGGGCGCGGGCCGGCCGTCTTCCGGAACGCTAGGGGCGGAAGGCTCACGACCCGGTCGGTCCAGCGCATTTTAAGGGCGGAAATGATTCGGTGCGGATTATGGCGTCAACTGAGCCCCCATGGTCTGCGACATACGTTCGCGACGCACATGTTGAGCGCAGGGGCCGATTTGCGGGCCATCCAGGAAATGCTTGGGCACGCAAGCCTCTCGACGACGCAGCGGTACACGCATTTGAACCTGGACCAGCTCATGGGCGTCTACGACGCTGCGCACCCGCGGAGCAAAAAAGACAGCGAAGACTAACGGATGGACCCCGGGGAAGCGCGTTAGCGAAAAATTACACGCTCTGGGCGCCGCACCATTTATAGCGATTGAAACGTATGCAGCGGGAGCGCCGATTCCGCGGCCCGGAGCCGGGTTGACGGGTTCCGGCGAGCGCTCGGAGCGAAATCGTCGGAAAGCGATTAGCATTAGATTAAGGAGAAATGTACGATATGGCCGGCGCTGAAATGCACGGAACCACCGTTTTCGCCATCAAGGGCGCAAGCGGCGTGGTCATGGCGGGAGACGGGCAGGTTACGCTCGGAGACACCGTAATCAAGCATCAGGCGAAGAAGGTGCGGAAGCTCTACAGGGACCAGATCCTTGCGGGGTTCGCCGGATCGACCGCCGACGCGTTCACCCTTTTCGAGCGCCTCGAGGCCAAACTGGAGCAATACAACGGCAACCTTAAACGCGCCGCGGTGGAGCTTGCCAAGGACTGGCGGATGGACAGGGCGCTCCGGCGCCTGGAAGCGCTCCTGATAGCGGCGGACCGCACGGAATGCCTCATTCTGAGCGGCAGCGGCGACGTCATCGAGCCGGACGACGGACTCGCGGCGATAGGGTCGGGCGCCCCATACGTCCTGGCCGCCGCCCGCGCCCTCGTGAAGCACTCGAGCCTTTCGGCGCGAGAGATCGCCGAGGAGGCGATGAACATCGCTTCGTCCATCTGCATTTATACGAACAGCAATTTTACCATCGAGGAGTTGTGACGCCGTGCAGCAGCCTCTAACGCCTTCGGAAATCGTGGCCGAACTCGACAAGTACATCATCGGCCAAAAGGACGCCAAACGCATGGTGGCCATCGCACTCAGAAATCGCTGGCGCCGCCAGCAGGTCCCGGAGCACCTGCGGGACGAAATCGCTCCGAAAAACATCATCATGATCGGGCCGACCGGCGTGGGCAAGACGGAAATCGCCCGGCGCCTCGCTCGCCTCGCGCAGTCCCCCTTTCTCAAGATCGAGGCAAGCAAGTTCACGGAAGTGGGCTACGTGGGCCGGGACGTGGAGTCCATGATCCGGGACCTCACCGAACTCGCCATCAACATGGTGCGCTCAGAGGAGCTTGAAGCCGTCAAGGTGAAAGCCGAGGAACTGGCGGAAGAGAAGCTTCTCGACATCCTGCTGCCCCCGAGACGCCGCGCGGACCCTCGGGAGCAGATGCTGGCCGAACCGGACGCCCTAAAGGCCGCCCAGGACGAGGCCGTCCAGGCGGACTCCACGCGCGAGAAGCTCCGCAAGCTCCTGCGCGAAGGAGCGCTCGACGACCGCTACGTAGAGCTCGACGTGCCCGACCGCAACTTTCCGATGATCGAGATATTCTCGGGGGCGGGCATGGAAGATATGGATTACAACCTGCGAGAGATGCTCGGCTCCATGATGCCTCGGCGCACGAAGCGACGCAGGGTCAAGATCCCGGAGGCGAAGGAGATCCTCATCCAGGAGGAGTCCCAGCGCCTTATCGACATGGACAAGGTGATCAAATCCGCCGTCGAGCGCGTGGAGCACTCGGGGATAATCTTCCTCGACGAAATCGACAAGATAGCCGGGCGCGAGGCAAGCAAGGGACCCGACGTTTCCAGGGAAGGCGTGCAGAGGGATCTCCTGCCCATCGTGGAAGGCTCCACCGTGACGACCAAGTACGGGATGGTCCGCACGGACCACATTCTTTTCATCGCTTCCGGGGCGTTTCACATCGCGAAACCCTCCGATCTCATACCGGAGCTCCAGGGACGCTTTCCGATCCGCGTGGAGCTCAAGTCGCTCACCAAGGAGGACTTCGTGCGGATACTCACGGAACCTGAGAATGCGTTGATTGTGCAGTACAAGGCGCTTCTCGAGACGGAGGAGGTGGAGCTGCGCTTCCTGGACGAAGCCATCGACGAGATCGCGGAAATCGCCTACCTGGTCAACTCGAGGACGGAAAACATCGGCGCCCGTCGCCTGCACACAGTAATGGAGAAGCTGCTGTCCGACATCTCGTTCGACGCCCCGACCATGAAGGGCCAGACGATCGAGCTCGGACGCGAAGACGTCCGTAAGACGCTCCAGGAGATCATCCGCGACGAGGACCTGAGCAGGTATATCCTGTAAGGCGGCTCTCTGCCGATTGGCGCAGCAAACCTTATAGAGCAAGGCAGCAAGGCAAATGCAAGGACGCATAACGAGCACTAATGACGCGATAGTGGAAAAAGCCGGTATTCTCGTTGAGGCTCTCCCGTACATTCGTAGATTCTATGAGAAAACGGTCGTCATCAAGTATGGCGGTCACGCCATGGTGGACGACGAACTCAAGGAGAGCTTCGCAAGGGACATCGTCCTCATGAAGTACATTGGGATCAACCCCGTCATCGTCCACGGAGGAGGCCCGCAGATAGGAAAGATGCTGGAACGCCTCGGGAAGCGGAGCGACTTCCGCGAAGGGATGCGGGTAACGGACGCCGAAACCATGGACGTTGTCGAGATGGTGCTGGTCGGGAAACTCAACAAGGAGATCGTGCACCTCATCAACCAAAGCGGCGGACGCGCGGTCGGGCTGAGCGGCAAGGACGGCCAGCTCATCGAGGCGAGGAAGCTCCACGTCTTCCGCTACCAGGGAGACGACCAGCCGCCGGAGGTGATCGACATCGGGCTCGTCGGCGAAGTCCACCGGGTGAACACCGAAATCCTCAAGGTGTTCGAGAAAAGCGACATCATCCCGGTCATCGCTCCCGTCGGGGTGGGAGAGGACGGCTCCACGTACAATATAAACGCCGACCTCGTCGCCGGGAAAGTCGCGGCGGCCCTCCGCGCCAAGAAGCTCATACTGATGACGGACGTGGCCGGGGTGCTTGACGCCTCGGGCGGCCTCATATCGAGCATGTCGGTCGGGGAGGCGGCGGACCTCATGCAGGAGGAGGCGCTTCGCGGCGGGATGATTCCCAAGGTGCAGTGCTCCATCGATGCGGTGCAGGACGGGGTCGACAAGGTGCACATCGTCGACGGCCGGTTGCCGCACGCCGTGCTCCTCGAGATTTTCACCGATGCGGGCGTGGGGACGGAAATCGTCCGGAAGCGCTCCAAGAAACACAAGTAAAGCGCACATATATAGAGAGAGAAGGGCTGGACATGAAAGACGTACGATCCGCTTGCCAAGAGAACGTTTTCAACACCTACGCCAGGCTGCCGGTGGTTTTCACCCATGGGAAGGGCTGCCGGCTGTGGGACGAAGACGGCAAGGAATACCTGGATTTTCTGGCCGGGATAGCGGTGTGCGGCCTCGGGCACTGTCATCCCGAAATGACGAAGGCCATAGCCGAGCAGGCCGGCATTCTGGTGCACGTGTCGAACCTTTTCTACACCCGTCCCCAGGTGGAGCTTGCCGCAGAGCTTACGCGGCTCTCCTTCGCCGACAAGGTGTTTTTCTGCAACAGCGGGGCCGAGGCCAACGAAGCGGCGATCAAGCTCGCCCGCAGATACAGCCATGAAAAGTACGGCTTCGGCCGATTCCATATCATCACGATGAAAGACTCTTTCCACGGCCGCACCATGGCGACGCTTTCCGCAACCGGCCAGGGCAAGGTGCACAAGGGGTTCGAGCCGCTGGTGGAGGGGTTCCACTACGTGGATTTCAACTCCATCGAGGCGGTCGCCCTTGCGATCACACCTAAAACGTGCGCCGTGATGGTGGAGCCCATCCAGGGGGAAGGCGGCGTGAACATTCCCTCTCCCGGTTACATGGCGGAGCTGAAGGCGCTCTGCGAACAGAAAGACCTCCTGCTCATCTTCGACGAGGTCCAGACGGGCATGGGGCGGACGGGCAAGCTCTTCGGCTATGAGTGGGAAGGGGTCGCGCCGGACGTCATGACGCTTTCCAAGTCGCTCGGAGGCGGCGTTCCGATAGGAGCGATGCTCGCTTCCAACAAGGTTGCGACGGGGTTCACCCTCGGCAGCCACGCCTCCACGTTCGGCGGGAACCCGCTCGCGGCGGCGGCGGCGCTCCGTGCCCTCGGCATCATCTCGGAGCCGCCGTTCCTCGAAAAAACGAGAAACGTTGGAGAATACTTCATGGAGCGGCTGAACGGCCTCAAGGCGAAGCATTCTTTCATCCGCGAAGTGCGGGGGCGCGGGCTCCTGATCGGCATGGAGCTGACCGAGCCGGGGCAGTGGGTCGTCGAGGAGTGCCTGAAACGCGGGCTCATCATCAACTGCACGCACGATTCCGTCCTGAGGTTCGTCCCGCCGCTCGTCGTGGAGCGGTCCGACATCGACGCCTGCATCGCGACTCTCGACGAAGTCCTGTCGCTGCATGCATAAGGATTTTCGCGGGCCGGCGGCGCCGCCCGCCAAGCACACCCCGCGGCCTCGAAACATAGGGCCGCGCAAGGAGACGATATGAAGCGTGATCTGCTCAGCCTGTGGGACCTGACGTCCGGGGAAATCATCCACATAATCCACCGCGCCCGGAGCATGAAGGAAGAGTGGGCCCGGAATCAACTCAAGAAGAGCATGGCGGGCAAGACGCTCGGGATGATCTTCGTGAAGCCGTCCACCCGGACGCGCGTGTCCTTCGAGGCGGCGGCCTACCGCCTGGGCGGAAACTGCATTTTCATGACGGAAAAAGACACGCAACTCTCGCGCAAGGAGCCCCTTGCCGATACGGCGCGGGTGCTCTCGCGCTATGTGGATATTCTCGTCATGCGCACCTATGGGCACGATGACGTCGTCGAACTCGCGCGCCACGCAACTATTCCGGTCATCAACGGGCTCACGGACAGCTTCCACCCGTGCCAGATCCTGGCCGACCTCATGACGGTGGAGGAGAGGAGAGGAAGCATCGACGGGCTCCGCGCGGCCTGGGTGGGAGATGGAAACAACGTGGCGCATTCTTGGATCAACGCCGCCGCCATTCTGGGGTTCAGCCTGACGCTGGCGTGCCCCGAAGGCTATGACCCCGAGGCCGGCGTTATGGAGAAGGCGCGATCCGAAGGCAGAGGAGAGATCATCCTGACTCGGTATCCGCGCGAAGCGGCGGCCCTGGCTGACGTCATCAGCACGGATGTATGGGCCAGCATGGGACAGGAGGAAGAGGCCGAGGCGCGCCGTCAGGTTTTCCGCCCGTACCAGGTAGGAGCGACGCTGCTCTCGGGAGCGCCGCCCAAGGCGATTGTGCTCCACTGCCTGCCCGCCCACCGCGGCGAGGAGATAACCGACGAGGTCCTCGAAGGGCCGCAGTCCGCCGTATTCGATCAGGCGGAAAACCGCCTCCACGTCCAGATGGCGCTCATGGAATGGATGCTCGAGGGGAGTGCATGATATAAAAGGCTAGTAGACTGGCAGCCTTCGTTTTACAGGCAAAAACAAGCCTGACAAGGCAGTAGCGCAAACAAGGTGAAATCAGGGAGTCGCATCGCATCATGCAGGTTCAAAAGGTCGTATTGGCTTATTCTGGCGGGTTGGACACTTCGGTCATTCTGAAGTGGCTCATTGAAACATACAAATGCGAAGTCGTCGCCTTCGTCGCCGATCTGGGACAGGAGGAGGAACTGGACGGCCTGGAGGCCAAGGGGCTCAAGACCGGGGCTGTGAAGGTCCGGATAGAAGACCTGCGCGAGGAGTTCGTGCGCGACTTTGTCTTCCCGGCATTCCGGGCGAACGCCATCTACGAGGGTCAGTATTTGCTGGGCACATCTATCGCCCGGCCGCTCATCGCGAAGCGCCAGATAGAGATCGCCGCCGAGGAAGGGGCCGACGCAGTGAGCCACGGGGCGACCGGAAAGGGCAACGACCAGGTGCGCTTCGAGCTGACCTACATGGCGCTCAACCCGGCCATCAAGGTGGTCGCCCCCTGGAGGGAGTGGGACCTCAGGTCGCGAAACGCCCTCATCGCGTTCGCGAAGAAACACGGCATCCCGGTGCCCGTGACCCAGGCCAAGCCGTACAGCTCCGATCGGAACATGCTGCACATCAGCTACGAGGGCGGCATCCTGGAGGATCCCTGGCTCGAACCCGACCCGGAGATGTTCGTTCTCACGACCGCGCCGGAGAAGGCGCCCGATGTTGCGGAAACCATTGAAATCACGTTCGAGCGCGGGAACCCGGTCGCCATCGACGGCGAGCGCCTGACTCCGGCGCAGATGCTCCAGCGGCTCAACAAGCTGGGGGGAAAGCACGGCATAGGGCGGGTGGACATGGTCGAGAGCCGTTTCGTCGGAATGAAGTCGCGGGGCGTCTACGAGACCCCCGGCGGGACGATCATGCGGGCGGCGCACCGGGCGGTTGAATCCATCACGATGGACCGGGAGGTCATGCACATCCGCGATTCGCTCATTCCGCAGTATTCCAGGCTTATCTACAACGGGTTCTGGTTCTCGCCCGAGATGCGCATGCTGCAAGGCGTCATGGACGCGGCGCAGGAGAGCGTGCACGGCGTGGCGCGCATCAGGCTTTACAAGGGCAATTGCACGGTCACGGGCCGCAAGTCCGACAGGACGCTCTACCTGCCGAGCTTTGCGACGTTCGAGGAGGATGAGGTCTACCAGCAGAGCGACGCGACCGGCTTCATACGGCTCCAGGGCCTGAGGCTCAAGATAGAGGCCGCCGTCCGCAAGCAGATCCAGTAGTCAAACAGGGCGTTAGCGCCAGGAGAACACTTTCATGGCAGAGAAGCTTTGGCAGGGGCGTTTTGATCAACCCACCAGCAAGGTCGTGGAGGACTACACCGCCTCCATTCAGGTCGACTCCAGGCTGTACCGCTACGACATCCAGGGGAGCATCGCCCACTGCCGGATGCTGGCGAAGTGCAACATCATATCGGACGAGGAGGCCTCCCGCATTGTCGAGGGGCTTGGGATCATACTCCGGGAAATCGAGCGCAACGAGCTGGTGTTAAGCTCCTCGCAGGAGGACATCCACATGGCCATCGAGCAGCGGCTGCTGCAAAAGATCGGCGAAGTGGGCGGAAAGCTCCACACGGCGAGAAGCAGGAACGACCAGATCTGCCTGGATATGCGGCTTTACATGCGCGACGTGCTGAACCACCTCCGGGGGTTGACCCTGGAGGTCCGGGCGGCGCTCGTGCAACTCGCCGAACAGAACCTGGACGTGGTGATGCCTGGCTACACGCATCTCCAGCACGCCCAGCCCGTTCTCCTCGCGCACCATATGATGGCCTACTACGAGATGTTCACCCGCGACGAGGAGCGCCTCAAAGACTGCCAGGAACGCACCGACGTGCTTCCGCTGGGGAGCGCCGCGCTCGCCGGGGCGTCCCTGCCGATCAACATGGAATACACGAGGCGGGAGCTTGGATTCGCGAGGGTGACGCGCAACAGCATCGACGCCGTGAGCGACCGCGACTACCTCATCGAGTTGAACGCGGCGGCGGCCATCCTCATGATGCACGTGAGCCGAATGGCCGAAGAACTGGTCCTGTGGAGTTCGATCGAATTTGGCTTTATCGAGATAAGCGACGCCTACTGCACGGGTTCGAGCATCATGCCGCAAAAGAAAAATCCCGACGTTCCGGAGCTCATGCGAGGCAAGACCGCGAGGGTCTATGGAAACCTCATGACGCTCCTCACCCTCGCGAAGGGATTGCCGCTCGCCTACAATCGGGACTTGCAGGAGGATAAGGAGCCGATATTCGACACCATCGACACGGTCTCGAGCACCCTCCGCATACTCTCCAAGCTCCTTCCAGAAATCCGCTTCCGTCGGGAGCGCATGGAGGAAATGGCGCAGAAGGGATGCATCCTGGCCACGGACCTTGCGGACTATCTCGTCCGGAAAGGGATTCCCTTCCGGAGGGCGCACCACATCGTTGGGCAAATCGTCCACTACTGCATCGAGCACAACAAGGAGCTGCACGAGTGCACGCTCGAAGAGCTGAAGGCCTTCCACAAGGCCATCGACGCCGAGGTGTTTCCGTACTTGCAGCTCCGAAGCGCTATCGACCAGAGGGTCTCGCTCGGCGGAACGGCCACCTCGCGGGTGCAGGAAGCCATCGAAACGGCGCGGACGGCAATTGCGGCCGCGAGGGGCGAACGGGCGTAAAACATCTAGGAAAGCTACAGAAAACATGCAAAGACGCTATCTCACGCATCCTTTTCCGAGTCTTGCCGTAGTCTGCATCTTCTGCCTCCTTGCCTCCGCATGCGGCAGGAAAGCGATGCCGAAGCCAACGCAGCCCTCCCCGCCGCCGCATGTCGAGGACTTGCAGGCCGTAGTCTATCCGGGCATGGTGGAGACAAGCTGGACGCTCCCCAAGATCGAAGCCCCCGATAAGGGAGACGGCCCATACACCTATTCGGTCCAGAAGTCCGTCATCGAATGGGAGGACCGCAACTGCCCCTCCTGCCCACCCATATCCTCCCGGGACGTCCAACTGGTCGACCCTGCTCACCCGGCTCCGTCGGTCGCCGTGAAGGACGGCAAGGCTTCGTGGACGGATTCGGACGTTAGCGTGGGCGCGGCGTACCGCTACCAGATTTCAGCGCTCGACGGGAAGGGGCGCGTGGTCAGCCAGTCCCCACCCGCCTTTGTCAAGATCCTGGCCGCCCCCCCCGATCCGAGGGACGTCAAAACCAAGACAGGAAGGGACGGAGTGGTCCTCGTATGGAAAGACGGCCGCCTTCCGAAAAAGACGAAGGAGCCGCGCGGAGAGCTCCAGTATCTGCTGGAGCGCCGGCCCGAGGGCGGCGAAGCGTGGGAGAGCGTCTCCCCCGCCCCCATCAGCGGCGAAACGTTTACAGACTCCGCGACCGCGCCCGGCCAGTACTATGACTACAGGCTCATACCGCTCATGACGGCGGATGGGGCGTCCGTGCGGGGAAATCCTTACGTCGTCGGCCATGTGCAGGCGCCCGAGGAAGCTCCTCCGTCCCCTCCGGGGTCGGTGTGGATCATTCCCGCCCAAGGCGTCATGGAAGTCAACTGGACCGAGAGCGGCGGGAAAGTGCACGGGTACCACGTCTACCGGCGCGAGGGCAAGGAGATCGTGCGCCTGACCGCCGAACCGGTTGTCCGTCCGCCCTTTGTCGACCACACCGCCAGGCCCAATGCGGTTTACAGCTACGCCATATCGTCTGTCGGCCCCGCGCCCGCCAATCGCGAGGGGCTCCTCTCCAAATGGGTGGAAGTACGAAACGTGGTTTTCCAATAGACTCCGAGGGATAAAATGCATCATTTTCATTACCGGAACGACGAGTTGCACTGTGAGGACGTCCCCCTGAGGCGACTGGCCGAGGAATTCGGCACCCCCGCCTACGTTTACAGCCACGCCACATTGGAGCACCACTTCAAGGTTTTTGACGAGAGCTTCAACGGATTCCCTCACCTGACCTGCTTCGCGATGAAGGCCAATTCCAATCTGGCGATTCTGAGACTCTTCGGCTCCATGGGGGGAGGCGCGGACATCGTCTCGGGCGGCGAGCTTTTCAGGGCGCTCAAGGCGGGAATTCCGGCGAACCGGGTCGTTTACTCCGGCGTCGGCAAGACCACCGCGGAAATCGACTACGCCCTGAAAGAGGGCATTTTGATGTTCAATATTGAATCGCCCCGCGAGCTCGAGGTGATCGACGCCCGCGCGGGAGCCCTCGGTCTCAAGGCGAAGATAGCTCTTCGCATCAATCCGGACGTGGACCCCAAGACGCACCCCTATATCGCGACGGGACTCAAGAAGAGCAAGTTCGGCATCGACGTCGATTTCGCCCTCCATGAGTACGAACGGGCAAGCAAGCTTCACAACATAGAAATCATCGGGGCGGCATGCCATATCGGCAGCCAGCTCACCGAGGTCGCCCCGTTCGTCGACGCCCTCAAGCGCCTGCGCGTGCTGATAGAGCACCTGAAAGGCATGGGAATCGGCGTCAAATATCTAGATATCGGCGGGGGGCTCGGCATCACCTACGACCAGGAAACGCCGCCGCACCCCCACGAATACGCCCAGGCCATCCTGAACGAACTTCAGCAAATGCCTTGCACCTTGATTTTCGAGCCGGGACGGGTTATCGTCGGAAACGCGGGAATATTGCTAACCCGCGTACTTTACACGAAAAAGACGGCGGTCAAGAATTTCCTGGTCGTCGACGCGGGGATGAACGACCTCATAAGACCGAGCTTTTACGGCTCCCACCACCACATACAGCCCGTGGAGCGCAAGACCGGCGAGACGCAGATGGTGGACGTCGTCGGGCCCATCTGCGAATCGGGAGATTTCCTCGCCAAGGACCGCGAAATGCCGACGGCGGGCGAGGGAGACCTTCTTGCGGTCATGAGCGCCGGGGCCTACAGCTCCACCATGGGATCGAACTACAACTCCCGCCCCCGCCCGCCGGAGATCCTGGTGAAGGGCGATCGGTGCTACGTAGTCCGCAGGCGCGAAACCTGGGACGACATCATCCGCGGCGAAGAGATTCCGGATATTCTCAAACCCTGACGCTGGAAAGAGCAGCATGCAGCCAACTCCATTTCGCATTCCGTTTCTGAAGATGACCGGCGCGGGCAACGACTTCATCGTGATCGACAATCGCGCCGGACTGATCGACGCCGACAATTGCCGCGACCTCGTTCAGATGGCCTGCCGCAGGAAGTTGTCGGTCGGAGCCGACGGGATGATCCTCATTGAAAACGACCCCGAGGTCGATTTCAGGTGGCGATTTTTCAACGCGGACGGCAGCGAAGCCGAAATGTGCGGAAACGGCGCCCGCTGCGCGATGCGCTTCGCCCACCTCAAGGGAATCATCCAGAGTCCCACGGCGGCTTTCCGCACTCTCGCCGGGATCATCCACGCCGAGATGATCGGGGAAAAAGTGAAGGTCCGGACGACCACCCCAAACGGACTCGAAAGGGGCGTATCCCTCGATGCGGCGGGAAAGCCCTTCACGCTCGATTTCATCAATACAGGCGTTCCGCACGCGGTGTGCATCCTGCCGGACGCAGCGAGCCTGGAAGCGGCGGACATTCATAACTGGGGGCGGGCCATCCGCTTCCACGAACGATTTCAGCCCGCCGGGACGAACGTCAATTTCGTCGCCGTGCTCGGCCCGCGCCACATACGGGTGCGAACCTACGAGCGCGGCGTGGAAGCGGAAACGCTCGCGTGCGGCACCGGATCGATAGCCTCCGCGCTCACCGGGGCGCTCGGGGGAGCCCTCGCCTCCCCCGTAGAGGTCGAGACCAGGAGCGGGGAGAGCCTGACCATCCACTTCATAAGGGAAGATGACTCCCAACATTTCACCGAGGTGCACCTGGAAGGCAGGGCCAGAGTGGTTTATGCCGCGGAGCTTTGGGAAGAAACGTTGACACCATAAGGAGACAGTTATGTTTCAGGGCGCCATGGTCGCAATCGTCACGCCGTTCAAGGATGGCCAGGTGGATGAAGCCGCCCTCCGGCTGATGATAGAATTCCAGATAGCGAACGGGACCCACGGCATCGTGCCCTGCGGCACCACCGGGGAATCCGCGACGCTCACCTACGCGGAGCACGAGCGGGTCATAGAAATCACGGTGGAGCAGGTCAACAAACGCATTCCGGTCATCGCAGGAACGGGTTCCAACAACACCGAGGAGGCGGTGCGCCTCACGAAGCATGCGAAAAGCGCTGGCGCGGACGGTGCGCTGCTGATAACCCCCTATTACAACAAGCCGACGCAGGAGGGGCTCCGCCGCCATTTCGAGAAAGTGGCCGGGGCGGTCGATATACCGCTCCTTCTCTACAACATTCCGGGGCGGACGGCCGTGAACATGGAAGCATCCACCATCGCCGCGCTCTCGAAGATCCCCAACATCGTCGGGGTGAAGGAAGCCGCCGGGTCCATGAAGCAGATCATGGACGTCATCGCTCTTTGCGGAGAAGACTTCGACGTCATTTCGGGCGAGGATTTCCTCACCTTTCCGCTCCTTTGCGTAGGGGGCAAGGGAGTCATCTCGGTGACCTCCAACGTCATCCCGCGCGACATGGCGGACATGTGCAACCGTTTCTTCGAGGGCAAGTTCGCGGAGGCGCAGAAGCTCCACTACAAGGTGCTGCCGCTTTGCCATGCGCTGTTCTACGAAACCAACCCCGCGCCGGTCAAGGCCGCGCTCGCCATGATGGGCAAGATCGGGAGCGAGGAAGTGCGCCTTCCACTCGTCGAGATGTCTGCTGCGAACCGCGAACGTCTCCGCAAGGACCTGACGGCGTACGGACTTATCTAAAAATTAACATTGCCGTGGTGCAAACGCGCGGCATGGAGGAGATATTATGGTCCGGGCGGTAGTGGCCGGAGTGGCGGGAAGGATGGGCTCCCGGATCGCGCAACTGGTTCGGGAAGCGGACGAAATCGAACTGGGCGGCGGATTCGAGCGCCCGGATCATCCGCTGGTGGGCGAAGACCTCTCGCGCGCTATCGGCGGGGCCGCCATAGGCCTTCCGATCGACGCCGGGATAGAAAATGCGCTGGAGCGGGCGGATGTCGTCATAGACTTCACCTCCGCGGCTGCATCCCTTGCCCACCTGAGGGCCGCGGCAGCGGCCGGGAAGCCCATGGTCATCGGTTCCACCGGGTTTTCCGCCGAGCAGACGGCGGAGGCAAGAGAACTCGCGCGCAAGGTTCCCTGCGTGCTCGCTCCAAACATGAGCCTCGGGGTGAACGTGCTGTTCAAACTCGTGGCCGATGCGGCAAGACTTCTCGGAGACGACTTTGACGTCGAGATCGTCGAGGCGCACCATCGCTTCAAGAAGGACGCCCCAAGCGGCACCGCGCTAAAGCTCGGGCAGGTGGCGGCGGAAGCCCTCAACCGCAACCTCGATGAGGTGGGCGTCTATGCGAGGCATGGCCTCATCGGGGAGCGCACGCGCAAGGAAATCGGAATCCAGACCGTGCGCGCCGGAGACATTGTCGGCGAGCACACCGTCATGTTTTCGAGCCTCGGAGAGCGCATCGAACTCACGCACAAGGCCCACAACAGGGACAATTTCGCGCGGGGCGCCATCCGGGCGGCCCTGTGGGTCCCCAGCCAAGCCCCAGCGCTCTACGATATGAAGCACGTTCTGGGAATCGCCTAGAACGCCGACCCACGGCGCCCGCCCCATCGACCGGGTGCGGCGCCTCAATTTCCGATAATTCCATCACGCACCACTGGAGGCGAGTATAATGGCATTCGAGAAGGCGGAGAGGCTGAAGAGGCTTCCTCCTTATCTCTTCAAGGAAATAGACCGGCTCAAGGCGGAAGTCGCCGCGAAGGGCGTGGACGTCATCAATCTGGGAGTCGGCGATCCGGACCTTCCCACCCCAAAGCACATTATCGCAAAACTGCAAGAAACGGCGACGGACCCGGTCAATCACCAGTATCCCTCCTATTCCGGCATGGACGACTTCCGGAAGAGCGCGGCGGGCTGGTGCAAGCGCCGCTTCGGGATAGATCTCGACGCAAAGACGGAGATCGTCACGCTGATCGGCTCCAAGGAAGGGATAGCCCATTTCCCGCTCGCCTTCATCAATCAGGGGGACATAGCCCTGGTGCCGACCCCGGCTTATCCGGTGTACCACGTGGCAACGCTTTTCGCCGGAGGAGAATCCTATTTCATGCCTCTCGTGCGCGAAAACGCCTTCCTGCCGGACCTCGAGGCAATACCCTCCGATGTGGCCAAGCGGGCCAAGGTCATATTCATCAACTATCCGAACAATCCCACGGGCGCGACGGCGGACCGCGCGTTTTATGAAAAAGTCATCGCTTTCGCGAGGGAATACGACGTCATCGTCTGCCACGACGCGGCCTACAGCGAGATGGGATTCGACGGCTACCGCCCCATGAGCTTCCTGGAAGTCCCGGGTGCGCGGGAGGTCGGCATCGAGATGCACTCGCTCTCGAAGACCTACAACATGACCGGCTGGCGGATCGGGTTCGCAGCCGGCAACGCGGAAATCCTCGACGGACTCGGGCAGGTGAAGAGCAACGTCGATTCGGGCGCTTTCAACGCAGTGCAATGGGCGGGCATAGCGGCCCTTGAAGGCGACCAGGGCTGCATCGCCGAGATGCAGGGCATCTACCAGGAGCGCCGGGACGTTCTCATAGCGGGTCTTCGCAAGATGGGGCTGAGTCCCGAGCCCCCCAAGGCGACGTTCTACGTCTGGTGCCCCGTCCCCAAGGGTTTCACTTCCTCGCAGTTCACCTCTCTCCTGCTCAAGGAAGCCGGGATCGTCACGACCCCCGGCAGCGGCTTTGGCGATCCCGGCGAAGGCTATGTGCGCATGGCCCTCACTGTCACCAAGGAGCGCATCGCCGAGGCGGTGGAGCGTATGCAGAAGCTCTCCATCTGAAAGATCCAGAAGCGATGGAGCAGGTTTATATCGGTTTTGGCGGCAACATGGGCGATCCGGAGGACGCGTGCCTCCGGGCGCTCGATGCGCTCGGGCGAGCGCCCGGACTCTTCCTCCGCGCGGCCTCCTCCCTCTACAGGACGGAGCCCGTGGGGATGACGGAGCAGGGATGGTTCGTCAACGGGGCGGCTATGTGCGAGACGCGGATGCCACCCGAAGAAGTCCTCCGCGCCTTGCAGGAAATAGAAAATTTCTTCGGGCGCGTGCGCACAAAGAGATGGGCGCCAAGGACGCTCGACCTCGACATACTCCTTTTCGGGGACCGGCGAGTGGATCTGCAGGAACTCGTCATCCCGCACCCGAGGCTCCATGAACGGCGCTTCGTCCTCGTCCCCATGGTGGAAATCGCGCCATCGCTCGTCCACCCGACCTTGGGACTGACCATGCAGGACCTGCTGGACCGCTGCGATCCGGGCGGTCAGGAAGTGAAAAGGTGCAAAAGACTATGATCAGATTGCTAGTCTTCGCATTTCTCATCTATTTCGGCTACCGACTGCTGAAGGGGAAAATCGCGTCCATGATAGAATCCGCGCAGCGCGGCTACGAACCGCAGGATCGCGGAAACAGCGTCCAGGAAGCCGAACTCATCCGGGACCCCCAGTGCGGCGTATTTTTCATGAAATCAAAGGGAATTCCGGCCAACGTTCAGGGCCGGACGCTTTATTTTTGCAGCGAAGCCTGCCGTGACGCATTCCTCAAGCAGAATGGTCCACGGTGAAAATCTACTATTGCTGAAAGGACTCACGAATGAAATTTTTCATTGACACGGCAAACCTCGACGAAATAAAAGAAGCTCATGCCTTGGGCGTTCTGGACGGCGTCACCACCAATCCATCCCTCATCGCAAAGGAAGGAATATCGGACCGTCAGGGATTTGAGCGCCGCATAAAGGACATTTGCGAAATCGTCGAAGGGCCGGTCAGCGCGGAAGCCGTCAGTGTCAAGACGGAAGACATGATCGCCGAAGGGCGCGCGCTTTCCCAGATAGATCAGAACGTCGTCGTCAAAATTCCGATGACGACCGACGGCCTCAAGGCCGTCAAAGTTTTGTGCGCGGAAGGCGTGCAAACAAACGTAACGCTCGTTTTCTCGCCCCTTCAGGCATTGATGGCCGCAAAGGCGGGAGCGACGTTCGTCAGCCCCTTCGTAGGCAGATTGGACGATATCTCCATAGTCGGCATGGATTTGATCCGCGACATCGTGGATATTTTTTCAAATTATCTATTTGAAACGGAAGTCATTGTCGCAAGCATCCGCAACCCCGTGCATGTGCTGGATGCGGCGAAAATAGGCGCCGATATTGCTACTATACCTTTCAACGTTATAAACCAATTAGCGCGGCATCCACTCACGGATGCGGGTATAGAGAAATTCCTCCAGGATTGGCGCAAGGTCGAAAAAGGCTGAACCGGGAATTTCTCTCAATCAGCGTCCCGTTGAGCTTTTATCAGGAGGGCCCCCGACGACTGCGCCGCCCCCGAACAGGGGGGGACTGCGGGAAAGCGCCATGAACGCGCGGGGGGCCCGCCCGTCCCGGAACGGCGGGCGGCGGCTCGGCGGAGCAACAGCCACAAAGAGGGAGGATCTCGATGCGTGCACCGTATGTTCGCCAGGATGGAATGTTCTTGAATCGCCTGCTTCCGGCAATCCTTTTCACACTGATTTTCTCGTTCACCTCGGCAATTATTCCCCTTTCGCCTTCCTGGGCGGACATATACAAGTACGAAGACAAAGACGGGGTCGTCCACTTTACGAACGTTCCCATCACTGCCACGTACCGGAAGGTGGCCCTTCCCACCTACTCAACTCCGGTGACGCCCATCAAGCCGCCGTGCTCCCTCATGAAACCGGGCGCGAAGGGCTCGACGTCCTATGAAAGGCGCATCCAGTCCACCTGCCTCGCCTACGGCCTGGACCACAAGCTGGTGAAAGCCGTCATCCAGGCCGAATCGGGCTTCAATCCGGCAGCGCTTTCTCCGAAAGGCGCCATAGGCCTCATGCAACTGATGCCGGAAACGTCCAAACTCATGGGAGTGGAAGACCCGTTCGACCCCAACCAGAACATCGAGGGCGGGGTGCGTTACCTTAGGAATATGCTCGACCGGTTCCAGAACAACCTCGTCCTCGCGCTTGCCGCCTACAACGCCGGCCCCAAAGCAGTTGAAAGATACAACGGAATTCCTCCCTACGATGAAACTCTGGTTTATATTCAGCGCGTTTTGAGGTATTATTTAGCCAACTTGAAGTAGGCGGCGCGCCATGATTTACGGAGGGATGGATTTTCGCGGACGCCCGGAGACCCCTTCCCCGCGCGGAAACGCCCGAGAGGGGGCGGTTAAAGGGCGTCGCAACGGAAGGTGCTATGTTTCAGGCTCAGGATGAGCTATCGCGGCACAAGGTGCTCAATTTGCCCAATGTGCTTACGTATCTGAGAATCGCGGCGATTCCCGTAATATTGTTTCTTCTCGCCCCCCCGGCTCCGGGAAGCAGGATGAATGCGGCGTTCCTCCTCTTCGTCGCCGCGTCCATAACCGATCTCCTCGACGGCATCCTCGCCCGCCGAAACAATCAGGTGACGTCTATCGGCAAGCTGCTCGACCCGCTCGCCGACAAACTGCTCACGTCGGCGGTCCTCATCATGCTGACGGCGCTCGGGAAGGTCCCGGGCTGGCTGGTTTTCCTCATCATAGGCCGGGAGATGACCATCACGGGCCTGCGCTCCATTGCGGCGAGCCAGGGGCTCATCCTGAAGGCAAGCCCCATGGGCAAGCGCAAAATGGTCTCGCAGACGATCGCCCTCGCCGCGCTCCTTATCTACTTTCCCCACTTCCAGATCGCGCTCGACCGCATAGGGATGTTTTTCCTCTGGGCCTCCCTCATCCTCGGGTACTGGTCCGCCGGAAGCTACTTCCTGCATTTCTACCAGGAAGCCACGCGCCAAACCAGGAACTGAATTCCGCCCTCAGCGGTCATCCTCTCCTTGGCCCCGACCCGCCGGATCAAGCTGCGCTGCGGATGAATCCCCATTCGCGAAGCTCTCTGTTGCGCTTCGCGCACAGACAACTCGCTGGCGAGTTGTCCGTGTCACCCGCTATAATTATTCGGCTCCTCAAGCTGGTATTTTCATTATCAGAAATCACCTTAAAAGGTTATGAGACAACGCGAGGAGCGCTGAACAACCCATGCCAGTCTTGGGCTTGCGACCGGGAAATCGGGTGAGGTAGGGTGCAAGGGCGGATCGCGCAAATACCGCGGCTAGAATGGAATCATGTCGCCATCCTCCTCGTGGGGCGACCTCTTGCAACCTCCGAGGCATCCTCCCCGCGTGGAAGCCTTGCGCGCGCCTTTATCGGAGTGCTCTTGTTTCGCAGCGGGCGATTTCCATAATGTCGCCGCCAAAGTGAGTGTGCGGATTTCGTCAAGCGCTTCTTCCACGCGGGATTCGGGAATCGATGGCTCGAAGGCGATCAAGGCCGGATCGAGTTTCGAGTCTTCTATGGCGGGCGCCAAGAGCTTCTCGATCATTGCCGCCAGGGAGGTCAAATGCCGATAGCTTTCATCCAAGGTGCGAAATTTTTCCGGATGGAACTCGGGCGGATATCTCCGGACGAGGCGCTGGTAGGCCTTTTCGACAGCCTCCGAATCGGCGTCCGACGGCAGGTTGAGGTTTTGAAGGGCTTCTTCGCGAGTCATCGTTTTCACCTCCGGCCTCTGCTGGGTGGTTTCTTCGCGGATTTAGCCAAGTCCTGCAGGGCTCGTCTAATCCTCTCATGGAGAGGTCGAGCCGCATTTTCGCCCGCCTCAACCCTTTCGACGAGATGCTTTTCCATGCGAATCAGGAGCTGCTGGATGGCAAGTCCATCTCCCCCTTGCTCCAGCAACTGGTCTATCAGAGGCTGGAGAACATCTATCGAAAGCGTTCTCGAATCGTCCATGTGCTCCTGAACAAAAAGGACCGCGGCTTGCGTGATAGCGGAATATCCCTTCAACGGCCCGCCAAAGCCGAGCAGGAAACCGAATGGGCCACTCTCCTGGAGTCTCTCCAAGCGTTCAAGATCTCCCGACACCACCCGCCACGCCCAATCCCCGTTCGATGAATACTGCGCGTTATACCAGCAAAGACGCCCCTCCAAGCTCAATCGCCCATTCTTGTGGCATTGCAGAAAAACCCTTACGGCGTCCATTGCTTCATATCCGGCAAGAGCGTCGAGCTCGCGACGCACGGTCACCAATTCCGAAGATCCCGTCCTGCCCAGCATCTCTTTCATTTCCTTGAACAATCCGCCCATTGGGAGTTCTCGCTCCAGAACAGCCTCGAAGAGAGCTATGTCCATACGGGTAATGATCTCAGAGACAAAAATCGCCAGTAGCTTCCTCTCCGCGCCATAGCGGATCAAAAGAGGTTTGAGCGACCGGACTGACGGATAAAAGAAATCCGACCATCCCCTGGCGAGCCAAATCGCATCCGCTTCTGTCGGGGATTCCGCTCCATCGAGGAAATTTTCCGCCCGCTTGCTCAAGTCGCGGTCCCGGAAAGCGCCTCCGGCAACGACGGCCAGCAACCCCGTCCGAGGGCCGACGCATCCGGAGTCGATGGCGACGGCCAAAAAGCTCAGGCAATCGGGAGAACCTTCCAATGCCTCAAAAATAAAATCGAGATCTCGCAGAAGCATCGGCTCCATGACGCGAACCAGTTCTTTTTTTTCTCGCTGGGACATGCCCGGGAGCCGCTTCGAGATGTCGTCGAAAAGGCCCCTGTAGAGGATGACAAGCACCTGCGCTTGGTTTGCGGCCTCCTCATCGCTTTCCACGAAGTCGTCCTCGTCCTCGTCCTCGTCCTCGTCAAGGAAGTCTGGCATACGTGCTTTATGATCGCCGATCCTGTTTCGCAGGCTCCCGAGAAGGGAGACTTTTTCTTCGAGGCTTAGTCCTGGAGCGGTCCGTCGCAGCGCTTCTGGATTATCCTCCACTCTTTCGCCGCTCCCAACCGCGAGCGTCCTCTTTACTTCCTCGAATTTCTCACCTGCCAGACTGGGAAGCAAAAACGGAATTGCGCCGACCAACCGCTCGGCGCGGTGGAGGGATGCTTGCGGGGCAAGACGCCGGCTTGCCACCCCGATATTGTAAACAAAGGGGAAGCAGAGCACCTCCAGGAGAGCCGGAGGCAGAGAGCCGGCAAGGCGCTGCAAGGCGCTGTCCAACCTCTTCAGCTTCAGCCGGTAAAGATCCAGGCCATCCCATCCTTGCGCGACAGCGGCCTTGTGGTTGAGATCTCGGGCCAACGGAATGTACGCCCCTGTCTTGGACGCTGTTGTCCGAAGCTCTTCCACCGGCAGGAGGGCGGCCAGCTGTTCAAAATAACGCCGGGTGATCGCTCCGGGAGTCGCCACGAATTTCTTCAGCAGCTTCTCAATTCGCGCCCGCAGCGTGGAGGGAAATTCAAAGGCCGCCAGATGTGAGCGGAGCTTCACCCCTTCGGGGGACAAGCCCTTGATCTCCATGGCATCTTCGATGGAGCCACCGCCCTCGAAAATCCTCTTCAAATGCAGGAGAAAGCGGAAGTCCGGATCGTTGGGTCGGGACTTGAGCATCCCGACTTCCTGTCTGAATTGCTCGAAAGCCGTTTTCCCCTGCAGCGCCTGTTTGATCACGATCTTCCAAGCTTGCTGGTGGATATCCGCATTCTGGGAAACAATGTCTTCGGTTTCCAAGAGATGCAGCAATTCCCAGTAGCGCCCCGCCTGAAAATATTTCTGGACGTCTTTTCGAACGCGCTTCTTTTTACTCACTCGCTCCCAGTTCCTCTTCAACACGCTCGATAATTTCCAATAGACTATCTTCGAGATCGTCCACACGGCTTTCGTCCGCTCCGGACCGGATGGCATCCTCGTAGTCCGCTAAAGCACCCCTGATCTCGCGTCTCACGCTCTCGTCCAACCCCTCCCCGGCGGCTAGCCTGGCGGCCTTTCCCGCAAGATAGTTGACAGGGGTCTCGCTCGGCTCGTTCATGGAAGCATCCTCGACTTTTCTGTTCCGTATATCGAGAGTCACTTCCTTACGGTTGTCATAGCCTTTCTGGTCAACGGTAACGCGAACCATCCCCTCTCGATCATACGCGAACTCAATGACAACAGGAGAATGCTCAGGCGCAGGCTCGAGCGGAAAGTAAAAACTCCCGACGAGCGTGTTTTCCGAGCACGAGAGGCTTTCCCCCTGGAACACCTCTACTTCCACGCCTTCCTGCTCAGACGCCATTGTCCGGTAGACCTCCGCACGGCTTATGGGAACCCTGGAGTTTCTTTGAATAATGGTGGAGAAATAGTCCGCGTCGCCGGTTTCGTAGTCTATGCTGTCAATCGTCTTCACGCCGAGCGAGTGGGCGGTCACATCGAGCAGAATCTGCCCGACGGATTCGCCGGTAATGAGACCGCCCTGGATGGCCGCCCCAAGGGCGACGCACAGGTCAGGATCAATCGAGTGCGTCACCGATTCCTCGAAAAGCTCGGAAAGCGCTTCATGGACCGCGGGCATGCGGGTGGAGCCTCCCACAAGGACGACCTTTCCGATATCCTTAGCCTCCAGGTGCGCCTCGTTAAGCGCCTCTTCCACCTTGGTCATGGTCCGCTCGACAAGATCGGACGTCATGGACTCGAACTCTTCCCGGCTCAACTCGATGTCGAGATTGAGCGGCTTCCCGCTCCGCATCGCAAGAGCCACTTCATAGATTTTGACATACGGGCGATCCGACAAGGCGACTTTGGTGCGCTCGGCAATATCCAGAAGCCGTACCATCAAACCGGGATCTTTCTCGAAGTCCTCCCCATTGTCTTGCTTCCTCAATTCCTCGATCAAATAATCTCTTAGCCGCGCGTCGAAATCATCCCCTCCGAGCGCCGTGTCGCCAAAGGAAGCCAGGACCTCTTTGATTTCCCCCTTTATCTCGAGAATCGACACGTCGAAGGTTCCGCCTCCAAGATCGTAGACCAGGATATAGGGGGCAGTCTTCTCGTCGGGCAATTGCATGTTATCGTAGACCAGGGCCGCCGCGGTG
>CALFXO010000102.1 GCA_937958025.1 uncultured Syntrophobacteraceae bacterium | reverse complement strand
GACCACCGAGATCTACACTCTTTCCCTACACGACGCTCTTCCGATCTCTGTGTTGGCCTGCGCGGCGTTGTGGGCGTTCTGTCCGGTCATTGACGAAAGCTCTTCGAGGGAAGAGGACGTCTCTTCTATGGCCGCCGCCTGCTCCGACGCTCCTTCCGCGAGCTTGCGGCTCGAGAAAAGCAACTGCGTCGCGGCTGCAGCAACTCTTTCCGCTCCTCTGGCGAGGCCGCCAATGATCGCCGTGAGCGGGCCGCTGATGCGTCTGCTGGACCAGAAACCCGCTATCCCCCCGAGGATCGCCATCGCGAAAATTGCCGCTCCGCCGAAGAAAAGGGCGTTCGACGTCCGCTCGTTGGCGTTCCGCCGGATGTCATTGGCGAGAGAGAGAAATTCATCGGAAGGGCACGTCGCGCATATGCCATAAATTCGGCTTCCCACCTTAAGGGGAGCGTAAGCAACGTATTTCGTCACTCCTTCAAAGGTGTAATGAGAGCCTCCTTCTTCGCCCTTCAGAATGTGACTCCGCACGAGGTCGGCAAGTTCAGGGTTTTTTGCGCTGTCGAGGGTGACGGAATCGCTCAGGCGGTATTTGGGATGGGAGACCAGAGTCCCGCTGTCGTTGATTATGTAGGAATATCCCGTTTTTCCATACACCCGTTGTTTGAGCAGCTTGGAGATGGCTTCCCAATCGACGGTAAGCGCGACTATGCCCATGGGGGTGTTGTCGAGGACAACCGGGGAGGCGACGATCATTATCGACTTTCCTGTTCCGGGTTCGAGCACCACGCCTGAATTATAGATTTTTCCTTTTGGCAGCCGGAGGCACTCCTGCACCCACGGTTCGTTGGCGGAGGAGGATGTCCGGCTTGCCGTCAATTCCCCCGAGTTGAGGTTCACAAGTTCTGTTCCATCGGTGGAGATAAACCGGAGACGGCTGTAAATGTCACCGTCGGCGTCGAGGGACGCGCTATAGAGGCGGCGGGCCGTCTCCTTGAGCATGGACATGGATGACTGGATGACGTCGCTCGTCAGTTCATCCCAGAATCCCATGCCGCAGATGATCCAATTCCATTGGGGGAAGGGGCGGCAGGAGAGCACCCGTTTCTTTCCGTCCCCCATGTAGCGTAAAATATAGCGCTTACCGGAGTCTTTGTTGTCCAGAGCCTGGCGCATGTCATCCAGCTTGATGTCCGCGGCGGCGTCCGTCCCCACCAGGGAGCCCTGAGGATGGAGCACGATCTTCCCTTGAAAGTCCATTACGAAGACGTAGCCGCTGTTTCCTATTTTGGTGCTGGATACAGCCTCGTGCAGCGTCGCTCCGTCCTGCTCTTTTATGCCGCTGTAAAGCATTCCGAGGAGCTTGCCGTCAACTCCGTAAAGGGGTTTGTATATTGTGATATACCAGGCGTCTACGACAAAGGCCCGGCCCTGGTAGGTCTCGCCGCGGAGGATGGCGGAGACAACGGGATTCGGCTTTCCGTCCGGGTTGACCGCCGGGATGTATGCGCCCGTCCCCCGGGCCCCGTCCGTCTTCCGGACGCTGGTTGCGACGCGCAGCATGTCGCCCTGGTCGTTCATCTTCTGGAAGATGGTGGCCGTTCCTCCAACAAGCTTCTGCACGTCATCTATGATGGGGACGAACGCGTCCTGCGCGCGGCTGGAATCAAATCGCACCTTGCCCACCTGGAGTACGGGGAGAGCAACCTCCTGGACCTCGTGGGTGAATTGGTTGACAGCGTTCCATTTGGAGGTCGCCGATGCGAGGGATGGTTCCCCCTGGGAGGCGAGCATATGCTCTGTCACGGCGTAATCGCCTTGAAGCTTCTTCTGCAGCATCTCCTGCTGCACGCCGCACATCGCAAAAATCTCATCGACGGGGCCCTCCATCGCCTTGTCCACCATCGGACCCGCGATTTTGCCGCTCCCCTCCGCAGTATCGATATACTCGAGGAGAGCCGAAGATCCCGCGAGGTTCGCTGCATCGGCTTCGGCCTGCCGGATGACGGCGGTCATCTTCTCTCTGTCCACCTGGACTCCTCCGGAAAGCGTTCGGAGCGCTTCCTTTTCCAGGCCGGTGTAAGATTGGCTGACTGTCTCGTTGGAAAAGGATCTTAGCTGATGGAGGCTAAAGTAGCCAACGATCGACATGGGAATGACGACGAGAGCGATGCAGATGGACAGCAGCCTGATCTTAAGCGACAGAGCGAACCTCATGCTGTAGGTCTCCCCCTTCGATTGGGAATGTTTGCTTTTTTGCTTCCTCCGTTCGATAATTGCAGAAACGCTAATCGGAGCCTTCATCTATATAGGTAAAGAGCAACCTTGTCAAAGCTTCATACTGTTATGGAAAAGTACGCGCTTGATAAAGATAAATGATAATATATCTTGCTGTTGCGCCAGGACGGGAAAAGGAAGATCCTTGGAGCGGGCTTCTCGCGCATGGTGCATATTGCACGGGAACGACAGCTGCTTTATACTGCTGGACGATGGCGAGGCGTAGCGGGCATCTCCAGGGAATGGCCCGCCAGGGAAAGACTCAGGGAGTGCGGGGAATATGTCGAAGGCTTCAAACAGACTCGTTGGGCCGGCGGGGGTGCTGATCCGGCTGCTTGCGTCAACTTACAGATTCAAGATCCTCAATGAAGAGGTTATTGATGCTGTTTATGCGCGCGGGGAGGCCCCTATCTACGCCTGTTGGCATCAGCGGTGGATGGCCCCGGTGGCAATGCAGCCCCGGAAGGCTCCCGTGGGCATAATGGTCAGCCAGAGCCGGGACGGAGAGTTTATATCGCGCATCATAGCCCGGATGGGGTGGCATGTGGCGCGTGGGTCTTCGTCCAGGGGAGGCCGGGAGGCGCTGCGGGCGCTGCTCGGGTTTCTCCGAAGCGGTGTGGCGGTGGTTCACATCGTGGACGGTCCAAGGGGCCCCTTTGGCGTCATAAAGCCCGGACTGATAGCCCTCGCACGCATGTCCGGCATGCCCATCCTGCTGACAGCGGTCTCCCCCGAAAGGAAATGGATCTGCAACAGCTGGGACAGGTTCATGATCCCCAAGCCTTTCACCCGGGTGGTTGCCAAGGTCGATGCGCCGGTTTACGCCCCGAGGCATATGAACGAGGCGGATGCAGAGGAGCTGCGAAAGCAGTTGGAAGGGCGGTTGCGCGTCCTTTGCGCGGAGGTGGATTCGCTCTGGCGACGGGGGGAAAGCGGCGGTCAGCTCTAGTTTGCCGGCAACGCCCAGGTTTTTAAGGGACCATATGACCTGGAAGTCCTTTTTATGTCGATCTCATGGCGCGCCGCGCTTTCCCTGCACCGGAGGCTCCAGCGTCGAGACGTCTCCTTCCGGCAAGCCGAGTTCCCTTGCCTTGAGAAGACGGCGCATAATTTTCCCCGCCCGGTTCTTGGGGAGATCGGTCTGAAATTCGATTTCCCTCGGGGCCATGCTGGGGCCGAGGCGTTTGCGGGCGAAACCCAGGATTTCCGAACGCAGCTCCTCGCTTGCCTCTACGCCCGGTTTGAGCGCGATGAACGCCTTGACGGATTCTCCGAGAAGCGGATCGGGCTTGCCTATCACCCCTGCCTCGAAAACCGCCGGATGCTCCATTAAGGCGCCTTCCACTTCAAATGGACCGACCATGCGTCCGGCGCTCTTGATGACGTCGTCCAGCCGTCCGATGAACCAGAAGTATCCGTCGGCGTCGCGTCTTGCAGCGTCTCCGGTGAGCCTCCAGCCGCCCGCGAAATCCTTTTTGTAGCGCTCCTCCTCGTGGATGCAGCCCCGCGCCATGGATGGCCAGCCGGCCCGGAGGGCTATTTCTCCCGGCGCGTCGGGCTCCTCGATGACTTCGACTCCGCCTCCTTCCACTCGACGCACAATGGCTGCCTCCACGCCCGGCGCGGGCCGTCCCATCGATCCAACCCTGATGTCCATGGCGGGGAAATTGGCGATCATGATGGCCCCTGTTTCCGTCTGCCACCAGTTGTCATGGATGGGGAGCCCCAGCGCGTCGACGCTCCAGAGCACCTCCTCGGCGTGGAGCGGTTCTCCCACGCTGTGAACGCATCGGAGCGTACGGAAATCGAAATAAAGACGCGGCCTTTCGCCGAGGCGCATCAAGCGGCGCACTGCCGTGGGCGACGTGTACCAGACGTTGACCTTTTGGGATTCCAGCAGCCCGCACCAGCGGTCGGCGTCGAATTCGCCCTGGTCCACGATGTTGATTGATCCGTGGAGCAGAGGGGCTATGATCCCGTACGAGACGCCCGTCACCCATCCGGGGTCCGCCGTGCACCAGAAGACGTCGCCTGGACGGAGGTCCAGGACATATTTCCCCGTGGCGTAGTGAGCGACCACTGCGTCATGCACATGGATCATCCCTTTGGGCGCTCCGGTCGAACCGCTCGTGAAGTGCAGCGTCGCAACGTCTTCCGGGTCCGTTGGCGGAATCTGGAAGGCTTCGGGCGCCTCCTCCTTGAGGCGAGGGAGAGAAAGAGTCTTGGCGTCGAGGTCTTCCGCCGCGTCCGTGAGAAGCACCCAGCGCAGCATCGGGAGGCGGTCCATAATTCCTGCAACCTTACGCTTGTAGGCGCTTGTTGTGGTCAGGAGGATGGCAGCGTCGCCCTTGCTCATGCGCTGGTGAATGGGCTCCGGGCCGAAATGGGAGAAGAGCGGACAGAATACGCTCGTGTTCTTCCATGTCCCAAGCGCGGTGAAATAGAGGTCGGGGATGCGGTCGGCCAGCGTGCAGACGACGCTCCCCTTGCCAGCTCCCAGTCGTTGGAGGATGTTGGCGAACCTGTCGCTCTCCCGTTTCATGTCTGCATAGGTGAACTCCAGGACTTCCCCTTCGGCTCCGAACCAGCGCAATGCCGCGCGGTCCCGGAGGTCACCCGAGGCGTGACGGTCCACCGCTTCGTGCGCGATGTTGATTCCTCCTCCCTCCGGCAGCCCTTGCAGCTCTCGGCGCATTGCGTCCCATGAGAACTCGCGTTGCAGCGCCTCGTAATCCGTGAAGTTCGGCGCGACCGTCCAACTCTTCGGGTCTTTTCGGATGACCTTTACTGATTGCCGCGACGCCGACGTCATGAGGGCCTCCATGCTTCTATTAATAAAAATGACCTGGTTTGTTTGTTTGGAATCCGCTGTCATCGGGACCCGAGGGAGTTCTGGCCAGTTCGATAGCGGGAGAGGCGCGGCTTCCATGAGTATATTTTTCATTATACAGCAATGTCGGCCAGATTCCCTCGATTTTAGCGGAGACCGCGCCGTAGAGGCGACATTTTACGGTTGCTATTCGATGCAACTTTGTTGCATTATGAAGAAGTTCGGCAACTGTTTGTTTTTCTCAATAAAAGGAGTTTGAAAGATGAGAAGTAACGTGTGCATTGGAGTGGCGGCGGTCCTGGCTGTAGTTCTTGGGGGAGTGGCATCCGGCAGGGCGCATGCGGCAGAACCGCTGCCTGTTTCCGTCAGCATCGCTCCGCAGAAATATTTTGTGGAGAAAATTGGCGGGGGACTCGTGAAGGTCGCCGTTATGGTGGAGCCGGGGGCGAATCCGCATGTCTACGAACCAAAGCCGCAGCAGATGGTTGATTTGGCGAAGTCGAAAATCTATTTCGCCATCGGTGATGAATTCGAGGACGCCTGGCTCGGCAAGCTCTCGGCGAGCAATCCCGGAATGCGCATCGTAAGGACCGATGCGGGAATCATAAAGCCTCCGATGGGCGCCCACCACCACCACGATGAGGAAGAGCATGAAGAAGGACATGCACATCATGATGGCGACGATCATCACCCGGGGCATGAGGGTGAGCATCACCACGAGGGCGGCGACCCGCACATCTGGCTTTCTCCGCCAATGGTCATGATGCAGGCCCGCAGCATGGCGTCTGCCCTTATCGACGCAGATCCCGTCAATATAACGGCCTACCAGGAGAACTATAAGAAATTTATAGATGAAATCGCAGCGCTCGATATGGAGTTGAAGGGGACCTTCCAGGGCGGCGGGCAGCGGGAGTTTATGGTTTTCCATCCCTCCTGGGGATGTTTTGCACAGGCTTATGGCTTGACGCAGACCCCGGTCGAGGTGGAAGGAAAGGAGCCCAAGGCCGCCGAACTCAAGGAATTGATTGACCATGCGAAGGAGCATGGGGTCAAGGTTGTCTTTGTGCAGCCGCAATTTTCGGAGAAGAGCGCCAGGATGATAGCCGATTCCATTGGCGGGCAGGTCGTTGCCGCCGATCCTCTTTCCGCGGACTGGGCGGCGAATCTTCGGGAGGTGGGCGCCAAGTTCAAAGAGGCGTTGAAATAGCTGGGAGCAGCGCTTTCATATGGGGAGGGGCCCCCGTCCCTCCTTCTCTCGCCTCCTTTTTTGAGCCAACATGCGTCCGGAAGGACGCCGATCCGGCCCGCTCCGCCGCCACGGGATGCATCAGAACGCGAAGGGTTCGGCCTCCCGGAATTCAAATATGAATGGGATTTCCGGGGCCGCGATGGGGACGGTCTTCTCCGGGATTATGACGGATCGGGGATGCACCGCCGTTGCGACCGCGCCCTCGAACGTTATTTCTGGCTGTGGAAGTTCGTTGGAAGTCCCTTCGAGCCTGCCGTAAATCTGGACCCATTCCCCGTTTTTCAGTCCGCTCCGTCCGTTCGGGTCCGATGTCCTGAAGCCGACGGCCACGGCGTCCGCAAAGCAGCAAAAGACTGCAAGACGGGCGACGATGAACTGCCCGGCGCGATCCAGCTCCGGAGTGCGGACCACCATTCCCTGTAGCGTATAATGCGCGCCCGCATCCACTCCCTTGTCCTCGCAGAGGTTGAACAGCTCCCCGGTGTTGATGCGGATGTATTCGATTCCGTTTAGAGTCTCTCGCGCCTTTTCGTCTTCGCGCGAATGCGGCGGCGGGGGAGTTGGCCGCGCGAGGAGGTCCGGCGGCGGGGGGGCGAGGACCTGGAAATTTCCCCAGATCGTATAGCAAAGGAAGGCCAGGAAGATAAGGACCCCGGAGCGGTTGACCGGCCGGGGCGGTTGCAGCGCGGACGCAACTCCGACGAGGACCAGCAGTCCGGCGGTCGTTGCGGTGAGCCATTGGAATTTGGGGTTGATGTAGAGCCAGTAGTTGCCGGAGAGGATCAGCGCTCCCATGGCGAGGCCGAGCGCGACCAGCATGGCGCCCTCCAGGATGGGGCCGGTTCTGCCTAAACGATGCTCATTCATGGTTCATCCGAGGACAGCGGCGATGACCGCCGAAAGAATGAAGATAATGATTACAGGGGCCGCAATGAGCATGATGGCGGCCCGGCGGCGGAACGTCGCGCCATATGCTCCGATCAGCTTGAGGTCCACCATGGGGCCGATGGCTACGAACGCCAGTTGGGCCGGCTGGCTAAATGACCAGAAGGATGCGGCCACGAAGGAGTCGGCTTCGGAACAGACGGAGAGCAACACCGCCAGGAGCATCATCACGGCTATGGACAGGAAGGGATTTGATTCAAATCGGAAAAGGATGCTCTGAGGCGTTAGCGTCTTGAACAACGCAGCGGCGAGGGCCCCAACGATCAAGTACTTGGCCATTTCCATGAACTCCGCCGCCGTATGCGTCAGGACTCCGAGCCAACGCGGGGCCGCCGCGTCGTGGGTGCACCCGTGGGAGCAACAGCAATCATGTTCGCGAGCGCCTTCCGAATCCAGGCGGCTTTCGTGAGCCTCCGAAGGGTCCGGCTGTAGGGATGCAAACGCTTGCGGCGTCCGTATTCTCGCCGGGGTCTCCTCCCGCAGGATGCCTTCGCGGTTGAGGGCTGCGATTGCTAATCCTGTCAGCGATGCGCAGACGACGGCCAAACCGATCCGTCCGAAAACCATCCACCAGTTTCCGCGAAACGCGAGGTACGTAGAGACAATCGCCAGAGGGTTGATAATCGGCGCGGTCAGCATGTATGCCACAGCCATGAGCGGCGGGACGCCCTTGTGCAGGAATCGGCGCACGATCAGCACCACGCCGCACTCGCATGTCGGGAGAATGAGTCCGGCCCCGAGCGCCGTGAGGACCTGAGCAACGCGACTCCGGGGAATGAATCGTTGGATGCGGTCGCGGTCGAGGTAAAATTCAGAGAGGGACGACAAAATGGCCGCCGCCAGCAGAAACGGCGCAGCTTCCAGGAAAACGGCGGTCAAGATGCAAATGAAAATGTCGTGGCCGTTCGATATGGGATTCATTCGGCGGGAGCATCCGGAACGTTGGAAAATGAAGATCCTTGCATAGAGCCAACCTCCTTGGCATTGCATGCAGCCCATCCTCCGCGGGGGAGGGGGGGCGCCTCGGCGTCCATGCCGGACGTGGGCTTCCGCTCCAGCGGATTGAGCGGCTAGCATAATGCAACATGGTTGCACCACAGGCAAGAGGAAAACGCTCCCGGCATGACGCGCGTGACTCGCCGTATGACTTGATTGCCGTTGCAACCAATAAAGTCGCTGGTTCGGCGCCCATTCTTCATGGCGTCACATCGATAAATGCGTCTTTTCCTTGACATAGTCCACCGTTGCGGGCATTTTGGGTGCAGAGAAACGTATTTGCATGTAAGATTCCGGGTCTGGGAGCTTTCTGGCTTCCGGAGGCTGGTGATGGTTGGGCCGCCGTCGCGATGGATTGTCGTGGCGAGCGGCTTTTTTGTTTCATTGGAGCGCAGGGACGTGGGCGGGAAAGAAGATGCGGGGACGCCGCCGCGTTGCCTTGCGGAAAATGGCTGCGGCTTTTCGCACAGCACAGGGAGGACGACAGGTGTATAGATCGATAGCTCAGGCATTCAATAGCAATTTTCTGGGGGATTCCCCTTCATGGTACAAGGCCTCCATCATATGGTTCCTTGTGCTTAATCCCGTGGCCCTCTACATGGTGGGTCCGTTCGCGACCGGATGGCTCATCATCGCGGAATTCATCTTCACGCTTGCCATGGCGCTCAAGTGCTATCCTCTTCCTGTGGGAGGGCTAATAGCCATCCAGGCTGTCTTGTTGGGAATGACCACCCCCCAGACGATCTACGATGAGATCGCCGTGAACCTTCCGGTCCTCCTCCTCCTTATTTTCATGGTGGCCGGCATCTATTTCATGAAAGAATTCCTGCAGTATGTATTTACGAAGATGCTCCTTGGCGTCCGCTCCAAGGTCGCCCTGTCGCTCTTTTTCTGTTTCACGGGCGCCTTTCTTTCCGCCTTCCTGGATGCTCTCACCGTGACGGCCGTCGTCATATCGGTGGCGTACGGCTTTTTCGGTCTTTATCATCAATTCGCTTCAGGCAAGAAGGGCAGCTCCTCGACCCATGACTTCAGGACGGACGCGGACGTCGAGGAGGGGAGCCGGCAGGACCTGAGGACTTTCCGGGGCTTCCTCCGCAACCTCATGATGCACGCCGCCGTGGGCACGGCTCTTGGCGGGGTGACGACGCTCGTGGGCGAACCCCAGAATCTCTTGATTGGGGCTGTCATGAACTGGCAGTTTGGAGAGTTCTTTTTTAGAGTGGCTCCGGTTTCCATTCCGGTGTTCTTTATGGGGCTCCTCACCTGTGGACTGTTGGAAGGGTTCCGACTGTTCGGCTATGGCTACAGGCTGCCCGATGCTGTTCGAGAGGTTCTCGCGGAGCAGTTTGAACGGGAGGAGGCAAACCGGACGCCTAAGCGTCTGGCGCGGCTCGTCACGCAGGGCGGAGTCGCCTGTTTCCTCGTGGTGGGGCTTGCTTTTCATTTAGCGGAGGTGGGCATTATCGGCCTGACGGTCATCGTGCTTCTGACCGCTGGAAACGGAGTTACGGAGGAGCACCGGATAGGCAGGGCATTTGAAGAAGCGCTTCCTTTCACGGCGCTCCTTGCCGTATTTTTTGCGATCGTCGCCATGATCCATGACCAGCATCTCTTTGCTCCGATCATCCATTACGTTCTGTCTCTCGAAGGCTCCGCGCAACTGGGGGCGTTCTATGTCGCCAATGGACTGCTTTCAATGATAAGCGACAACGTGTTCGTGGCCACGGTGTACATTTCGGAAACCGCCGCCGCTTTCAAGGCGGGGCTGATTGAACCGGAGCAGTTCTATAAATTGGCGGTGTCCATCAATACCGGGACTAACATTCCGAGCGTCGCCACCCCGAATGGGCAGGCGGCGTTCCTGTTCTTGCTGACCTCCGCCCTGGCTCCGCTCATTCGCCTTTCTTACGGGCAGATGGTGAAACTCGCGCTGCCCTATACGATCGTGATGTCGGTGACGGGATTTTTGGCGACGCTTTTCCTGTTGTAATGCGGGGAAGTGTGGAAGGAAAAGGACGGAGACCTTGAACGGCCGCCCCAGGAGGGCGCCGCCGCCATGAAAGTCAGGCAAGGCCCCGAAAAATCGGCGTGATCCGGGGCCTTGCGTTTCGTGCACGGGCAGTTCGTTCAGCGAGAGCCGCCCGCGTCACGCATCAATCACCTATCAATTCAAACATCTATCAATCACTCATGCAATTACTCATGGCGCTTCCATTGGTTCTTTAGGGAACCGGGAGGATGCATTCGGTCTATAGAAGAGCCGTTGGGCGTCGGCAACTCAACAGCAACCGCCGCCGCCGCAACCGGAGCCCGGACCCGATCCGCAACCCGAACTACAGTCCGTGCTGGAGCAGGAGCATGTGGATGCGGTCCGCCTGTCGTTGATTTCAAGCACTTCGACATCGAAAGTGAGCGCCTTGCCGGCAAGCGGGTGGTTGAAGTCCACGGTGATGTGGTCGGCGCTCTTCTCCTTCACGGCCCCGGGAATCTGCCCTCCGTTGGAGGTGCGGAAAGCCAGCATTTCCCCTATTTGCGGATCGAGTTCCGGGGGGAACGAGGAGCGCGGCATCTTGCGCTCCATCTCTTCGTTCCTTTCCCCGTAAGCTTGGTCGGGGGGAATCGTGAAAGTCTTTTTTTCCGAGAGGGACATTCCCATCAACGCGCTCTCGAATCCGGGAACCACTTCCCCGGCCCCTATCTGCACTTCGAGAGGCCGGAAGTCGTCCGACTTGTCGAAGATTTCTCCGTCATCAAAACGGCCCGTGTAACTCACCTTGACAAATTTCCCGTTTTCCACCTGCTTCATGCAGTTTTCTCCTTATAGTGTAATATGAAGTGCGTCCGATAGATCGGAAATTCGGACAAGTTGGGAATCATAACCTCATGGCGTTTCGATGCATACACCAAAGTGAACGCGCTCGGCGGGGAGAGAGAAAAATCTGCGAGATCTGCTTGCCTTGGGACTATTGATGGAACGCGCGTCTCCCTCCCGCTTCCGTTGGGGTTGGGGTTATTCCTGCGTTGCGTCCAGCACTTCCCGGATCTTGTTCGCGAGCGCCCGGATGGAAAAAGGCTTTTGCAGGAAATGCGTGCTTTGCTCTAGGACCCCGTGTGGCGAGATGACGTCGTCCATGTGGCCGGACATATATAGCGCTTTCATATCCGGGCGGATCAGCGCCGCCTTTTCGTACAGCTCCCTGCCGTTCATGTTGGGCAGGATGGCGTCCGTTAGCAGAAGCCTTATCTGGCCGTCGAAAGAGTGGACAAGTTCAAGCCCTTCATAGCCGTTCGCCGCCTCCAGCACTCTGTAGCCCTGCTTGCGGAGCACGTTGCAGGCCAGTTCGCGGAACTGGTCTTCGTCTTCAACGAGGAGAATCGTTTCGCAGCCCTGAGGACATGCTTGCGCGGTTTCCTTTACAACGACGTCGGACTTGATTTCTTGCACCGAGGCTGGCAAGTATATCCTGAACGTGGAGCCCTGGCCGCTTTCGCTGGAAGCCGACAGGCCGCCGCCATGCTGTTTTACAATGCCGTAGACGGTCGAAAGGCCAAGCCCCGTGCCCTCGCCCTTCTTCTTCGTCGTAAAAAACGGCTCGAAAATGCGGGCCAGCGTAGCTTCATCCATGCCGTTCCCCGTGTCGCTCACGGTCAGCATGATGTAGCGGCCGGGTTTAATGCTCTCGAGCGCCTGGGCTTGCTCCCTGCCGATCATCGTTTCTCTGGTTTTTATCGTCAGGACGCCGCCTCCACGCATGGCGTCCTGAGCATTGATTGCCAGATTCATGATAACCTGTTCGATTTGGCCTACATCCGCTTCCACGGGCGGTAGTCTGTCCTCCATGCGAAGGTCGATCTTCACGTCTTCCCGGATGGTCCGTTGGAGCAATTTCTGGAAATCCTGGATGGTTCGGTTAATGTCGATAGCGTTCTTTTCAAGCGTCTGCTTCCTTCCGAAAGCAAGGAGCTGGCGCGTCAGGTCCCGTGCGCGCAGGCCCGCCCGTTGGATCTGCTCTATGTAATTCCTGCTCCGATCGTCAATCGAAACTTCCTGAAGCAGCAACTCGGAGTACCCGAGCACCGCCCCCAGCAGGTTATTGAAATCATGCGCCACGCCTCCAGCCAGGCGTCCGATGGATTCCATCTTCTGCGCTTGCAGGTATTGGTCCTGGAGCTGTTTCCGATCGGTTATGTCGGATATGAAACCCTCCAGCGCGAGGATTTCGCCGGAGCCGCCAAATACGCCGCTCCCCCTTTCAAAGAACCATCGTTCCTCTCCGTTTGCGGTGCGGATGCGGTATTCGAGCTCAAAAGGCCGTTCCTCCAGCAGCGCCTTCTGGATCTCCCTCCATATCCTCTCCTGGTCCTCGGGATAAATGATATCGGAAAAGCTTACCTTCGCGTTGCCGATAAAATCCGATGGTTGGTAGCCTGTGGCCTCGAAACATCCGTCGCTTATGAATTCCATCGTCCAATATCTGTCGTTGCGGCACCGGTAGGCCATGCCGGGAAGGTTTTCAAGGAGCGTGCTCAGGGATCGCCTGGACTCTCTGAGCTCCTCTTCGGCTCTATTCCGGTCTGTAATGTCCATGACGGTGTAGATGACCCCTGCGTCGAGGTCTTCCGCGTCGATAGGACTCGAACTCAGCAAAACATCCATCATTTTGCCGTCTTTGCGGCGAAAGTGGGTCGCGACCGATCCGACGCCATACCTTTCAATCTGTTCGTAAAGATCGTGTCCAATGCGTTCAAATTCCTCGTCGGAATCATAAAGGATGCGAGCGGAGCGTCCCCGCAGTTCACCGGCGGAATAGCCGCTCAGGAAAGACATATAGTTGTTGCATCCGCCGAGAATTCGGTTGTGAACGATTCCTATTCCGACCGGCGCCGCATTCAGGATGCCGCCAATGGTGGCCTCTCTGGCCTTGAGGGCGCCTTCCACCTGCTTCATTGCCGTTACGTCAATGGAACTCGTGACGACCGCCTGAACGACGCCATTGTGGTCGAAGATGGGCGAACGATGTACGAGCAGGCTCCGGAGGCCCTGGCCTGGAAGATCCCGCTCTTCCTCGAAAATCAACGACTCCCCGCTGAGGCATCGCGCGAAATCCGACGTTGCGCGCTCAATGTATTCTTCCTCCAACGTTTCCGTGATCCTCCGTCCAACAACGTCTTCACGGCGAAGCCCATGGCCCTTGAGATAAGCCCTATTCACCAGTAGGCAACGGAGGTCGCGGTCATGAATCTCCATCAGCTCCTGGGATGCTTCCACGGCCGACCGGCAGCAGCGCAACTCCTCGACTGCCTCTCTTGCCGCCGTTATGTCGTTGAAGACCGTGTAAACTTCGACGGGCTTCCTGGAAGAGCCGTCAATAATCGGCGCAGCCGTGATGCTTATCCACCTGTAGGCGTCTTCCCGGGGGGTATGGACTCCCATAACCACATCCTGAACCAGCTTCCCGGTTCGCAAGGCGAGAATCGAGGGGTGCTCATCCACGGGGAAAGGCGAACCGTCGTCACGGATGGCGCGCCAGCGTTCGTCCCATGAGTCGCGGCTCAGCAGTTCTTCCTCCGAGAGACCGAGTATCCGTTGTGCAGCGGGATTGGCTGAGATGATGCGCCCCTGCGCATCCTGGTAGATTACCCCCTGCGCCATGGTTTCGTACATGACGCGGAGTCTTTGTTCACTCTCCTTCAGCGCCATTTCCGCCTGCTTGCGCTTGGTGACGTCGAACATGACGCAGGCGACGCCAGCCGGAGCGCCACTGGAATCGACAACCGTCGCCTTGTGGAACATGACGTCGTGCGGAGCGCCGTCCTTATCCAGTGCTTCGCCTTCGTATATTGCCTTGCCCGGCGCTTTCAGGAGACGCTCATCCGATTCGTCGCGCGCTTTCATAAAAACCTCGAAGGGCGGTGGCTGATTATTGTTTCTTTGCGGATCCGAGCGGCTTTCTCCTGCAAAAGCTTCAAAGGCCTGGTTGCATCCCAGAAGTCTCCCGTCTTTTCCTTTCAGGAAGAGAGGCGCGGGAATGGCGTTCAGCATGGTTTCGGCGAGGACGAGTCTTTCCTGCATGGCGGAATCCGCCTCGTTATGCTTCGACTCCCGGGCGGCGGCGTCCACCGAAAGTTTGACCAAGCCAACGAGGAGATCCAGGACGGCGTTCACCCTATTCCGGGCAATAACAGGAATCTCGGGAAGTTCCCCGAGAGGAGGGCGCCCGGAAAATCCGTGGCGGGCGGTTCGCTCCCGCGGCAGGGCCAGTTTCTCCTCGTCCAACTCCTCATGCAGGAAAGGGCCGATAATGCAATTGGCCAGATGGTCGTCCTCAATGACGACAGGGGTGGCGGCGCACGCAAATCCAAGGGGGCATTCGGAAACAATGCTTCGCCCCTCGGCGCCGAGACGCTCCGTGAGCGCGGCGCGGCATTGCGTGCAGAAGGGGTTTGCCTTGGCATCGAAAACACAGACGCTTGTACAACCGTTTCCGAGTGTTGGCCCCAGTATGAGCTTTCCGTCCGGAGCAAGGATAAGAAACGAGACGCCTGTTGCTAGGTAAAATGCGTCGGCTAATGCACAGAGCTTCCCCGTATTTGAAAGTCTTTCGATTTTACGATCCATTGCGGGTGGTCCCCATTATAAGCCCAAAACCAACTAAGAACGTCTGCAATCTTCCGGAATCGGGACAGAAATGCGCTGACCTTCTGTCAGGGACGTATGCAAGGATGCGTGGATATTCTGAATGAGATGTAAGCCGATTACGGACTATTGAGCACACCATTATTTAACAAGAACCCGCAATGAAAGACAAACAAAAATGACCTTACAGCCCCCTGCCGGCATTGGAGAAATAGTGGGCTCCGCATTCGCGTGGAGCTTCGACGGGTCTTGCGGGCCTAGGTGGACTTGACAAACGGCGGGTTTTGCAACAGAGTAAAATAATTAGTGCATTTGTCCATTCGGAACTTCGGCTTGAACCATCCTCTGCCAATGCGTACGGATATAGTTCCATCTTTTTTTCTGACCCCACATTCCTGGAATTTTGGAGTGGACGTCGGGAGAGGCTTCGGCGGTTTGCCGCATGCAATCAACACAAGGAGGGTGTTACATGGATGGCAAGTTTAAGGTGCTGTCTATTGACGGCGGCGGAATCAGAGGGATTATTCCGGCGATCATCCTGTCCGAGATTGAACGGCGGACGGGGAAGGGAATCGCAAAGCTCTTCGATCTCATTGCGGGAACATCGACGGGAGGCATACTTGCGCTTGGGTGCGCGAGGCCGGGTCCGGGCGGCGCTCCCGCATATGACGCCGCCCAATTAGTGAAACTTTATGAGGAGGAGGGGGATAAGATTTTTTCCCGTTCAGTTTGGCATAGGATTCGCGCCGTTGGCAGCGCCGTGGAAGAGAAGTATCCGAGCGGTCCCATCGAGGCGGTCCTGAGGCAGTACTTTGGTGATGCGATGATTTCCGAAGCTGTCACGAACGTGCTGGTTACAAGCTATGAGATAGAGCAACGGCGCCCATTTTTCTTCAAGAGCCACAATGCGAAGAAAAATCCTCACGAAGACGACTTCCTGATGCGGGACGCTGCCCGGGCGACGTCGGCGGCGCCCACTTACTTCGAACCCGCCCGCATCCGGACGAGCACGCCGCCCGGTCATCTGGCGCTTGTGGATGGAGGCGTTTTCGCGAACAACCCTTCCGCCTGCGCCCTAGCGGAAGCCATATCCAAATTTGACGCACAGCCGCGCGACGTTTACATGCTTTCGCTCGGGACCGGCGAACTTACCCGCCCCATCATGTACGAGGAAGCCAAGGGGTGGGGGTTGCTTCAGTGGGCCCAGCCGCTCCTCAATGTCGTGTTCGATGGCGTGAGCGACGCCGCGCATTACCATGTGGATTCCATCCTCAATAAAACCGGGGAGGCTGTGGTTCGTTACCATCGCTTCCAACTGACGCTCGACAAGGGCAATGACGACATGGACGACGCAAGCAGGACCAACCTGTATGTGTTAAGGAGCCTGACAGAGGATCTGGTGAGGAAAAACGACAAGCTGATAGATGAAATCTGCGGGGAGCTTGCTGGATAGAGGAACAGGGAAAAGGGGCCTGGGGAGCCGCGCTCCGTGGGGCCCCGCTCCTGCTGGGGTTCATCCGCGTTCGTCAGAAAGCAGCCCGACCAGTTGCGCAATGCTTTCCACCATGAAGTCCGGCTCCTCCAGAGCGAGCCTGTCGCGCGGCTGGTAGCCCCATGCAACCGCCACCGTTCGGACTCCGGCGAGTTTCCCCTGGACGATGTCGCTTCGGCTGTCGCCCACCATAAAAGTCGAGGACGGAGGGGCGGCGAAAAGCGCCATCGCTTCACGGATCTTGTCGCTTTTCGGGCGGCGGTCCGCGCCGTCGAAAATGCGTTGCACGCACTCCGCCGCTCCGGCTCCGTCCAGGACTTTCCTGATCTCGGTCCTGGAACTGGAGCTTATGACTGTCACCGTTGCGTACGCGCTCACGGAGCGGATCATTTCCGCGGCGCCTTCAATGAGCGGGGGCAGGGTGGGGTCCATTTCCTGGAGGTGGAGCGCTGCTTCGCAGAAATCTTCCACCCGGCTCTCGTTAACCCCGATGCGCTCCGCGAGGCCGGCAAATGTCAGGTTTTGCAGCAGCCTGAAGTCCTCCGCCGTTGGGGTGCGTCCGCTTCCCACTTCCCGCTGGGCTTGGGCGGCAAGCACTGTGAGACGTTCCAGCGAGTCTACAAGAACGCCGTCGTAGTCGAAATTCACCAGCATATCGCGTTTCTCCCGTAAATCCCTTGAGTGTTGGTTGTCTCCGTCATGGAATGGGAATCTCCATTGCCGAGCCGATATGCTCCACTCCGCGGGAATTGTCAATAAGGGGCGCTTGCCGGTGGCGCCCGCCCGGCGCCGTTAGCTGTTGCCATGCGGGTTTGCCGCTTACCGCCATTTGGCATCGGCGCAGAAGTTCGGGATCGTCTATGGATTCGTGGTGATGCACCTGCCTCCATTGACCGTTGATCTTCCGGAATATGCGGGAAGTGCGGATTGCAAGCGGGACCTCTTCGCTCCCAAGTCGGAAGGCTCCGCGCTCTCTTCCCACCGCATGAAACATGTCGGTCGCCTCGTGAATAGTGTAATCGCAATATCTTCAGATTGGGCCCAGTTATCGGCCATCATCCGGATATCGCGAGCGCTGAATGCGCAGTAGAAATGTATATGGTTATGGAGCTTTACGGAAAACTTGAACATCGAGTGTTCAGTTGGAACGCCGCCAAACTTTAGCATGGAATTTCTCTTGACAACACAAACCCATAGGAGCACTCTCCTAGGCCGATGTTCCGTTATTCCTGTCATTGATGATCTTGAACCAGAGCAGGTTTGAAATGCAGCTCGGCTTGAAGGATGCCTCAAGTATTTTCGGTGTTTCGGAAAAGACTATCTTTCGCTGGATAAAGCAGAACAATCTGCCCGCCTACCTGGTGAACGACGAGTTCCGGTTTAATCGCGCGGAACTGTTGGAATGGGCGACGGCCTGCGAGGTCGGCCTGTCGAGCGGCATCATAACCGAGTCCGAGGAGGACGTGGGACGTCCGCCGCGCCTTGATGACGCACTGAGGCGGGGCGGGATTTTTCATTGCGTGCGGGGCTCGGATAAGAGTTCGGTTCTGCGCGAGGTGGTGGAGCTCATGCGATTGCCCCGGGAGGTGGACCGCGATTTCCTCTGTGAGATTTTGCTCGCGCGCGAAACGCTGGGCTCGACGGCGATCGGAGAGGGCATTGCCATTCCCCATGTCCGCCATCCCATTGTTTTCCATATAGAACACCCCACCATCACATGTTGTTTTCTTGAGCATCCTCTGGATTTCGGCGCGGTGGACGGCAGGCCCGTGGACAAGCTTTTTACGCTGGTGAGCTCAACTGTCCGGGCCCATCAGCAGTTGCTCTCGAAGCTGGCTTTTGCTTTGAAAGATCCTCGGTTCAAAGCCATTCTCGCCCGAAAGGGCACTTGCGAAGAACTCATTAGCGAGGCAGGTCGTGTAGAGGAGAACATTCCCCAACCCGGCGCAGGCCCGCCCACGTAGCATACCGGAAGAGGTCTTCACTTTCCCATGTCTCTCATCCTTTGGGCAATAGGTATTTTTTGTCTCTCGGGGCTCGTGTCGCTCCTTGCATGGAGCAACAGGCGATGGTCGAATATCCTCGGAGCCTCCGGCGCCGTTCTCGGCTGCCTTACGGGCCTTGTTCCGGCGGTCAACGCGCTTTATACGGGAAGAATCGAGGAAGTCCGGTGCGCGTGGAGCGTGCCTTTCGGCGCTTTCATTGTGCGCATTGACGCCCTCTCGGCCTTTTTTCTGATGCCTGTCTTCACCCTCTGCGCTCTTTGCGCGGTTTACGGCATGCGCTACATGGCGTCCTACGACGACCGAAAGAGACTGGGATCATTTTGGCTCTTCTACAACATCCTTGCGGCCAGCATGGTTATGACGCTCGTTGCCGCAAATGGCGTCCTGTTCCTGATTGCGTGGGAAGTCATGGCGCTGTCGTCATTTTTCCTGGTCACCTTCGAGGACGAAAAGGAGAACGTGCGGCGCGCGGGACTGACCTACCTGATTTCCACGCACCTCGGGACCGCGTTCCTATTGGCGCTCTTTCTCTTGCTCGGACGGCAAGCGGGAGGCGCGGCCCTCGATTTCGACAAGTTCCTGGCCATGCGCGGGCAAATGGCTCCCATTGCGGACATTGCCTTCCTGCTGGCGGTGGTCGGGTTTGGGGCCAAGGCAGGGTTCATCCCTTTCCACGTCTGGCTTCCGGAAGCGCACCCGGCGGCCCCCAGCCACGTGTCCGCCGTGATGTCCGGCGTCATGATCAAGACGGGCGTCTATGGGCTTTTGCGTACACTCACCTTCCTTGGCGCACCTGAATCGTGGTGGGGATGGCTCCTGATAGGGATCGGGCTCACTTCCGGGATACTGGGCGTCCTTTTCGCTCTCGCACAGCACGACCTCAAACGGCTCCTTGCCTACCACAGCGTTGAAAATATAGGCATCATCGCTCTGGGGCTCGGATTGGGCGTCCTCGGCGCGGCGGCAAACGCGCCCGCCCTTGCGGTGCTCGGCTTCGGAGGCGGGCTTCTGCATGTTGTCAACCACGCTCTTTTCAAGGGGCTGCTCTTCCTTGGAGCAGGCTCCGTTTTGCATGGAACGGGCACGGGAGAGATCGACCTCCTGGGAGGACTCATCAAGCGGATGCCTTGGACGGCGGGGACGTTTCTTTGCGCGGCCGTAGCCATTTCCGGCCTACCGCCTCTGAACGGCTTCATAAGTGAATTCATGATTTACGTCGGCGCGCTGCTGGCGGTGGGAGAGCCAACCCCGGCCGTCGCGGGCATTGCCGTAATTATCGGTCTTGCGCTTATCGGAGGCCTTGCGGCGGCATGCTTTACCAAGGCCTTTGGGATCGTGTTCCTCGGAGAGCCAAGAAGCGCTCACGCCGTGAAGGGGCATGAGGCGGCATGGGGCATGCTCATTCCTATGTTGCTCCTGGCGGCAGGGTGCGCGCTGATCGGACTTCTCGCTCCCACGGCCGTGGACCTGACGCATCATGCGGTCGCGGTGGTTGCGGGGTTGCCCGCCCCCGCGGTGCGGGAGCGGCTCGCCGTTGCCATGGCCCCCATGCACAAGATCGTGTTGGCCGCCGCAACCTTTGTTCTCCTCATCGGGGTGCTCGCGTGGGCGCGCCGGAAGATGCTTTCGGGGAGAACCGTCGGGCAAAGTTGCACCTGGGACTGCGGCTACGCAAGGCCCGCGGCGAGCATGCAATACACCGCATCATCGTTCGCCCAGCCATTGACAAAGATGTTTGAAGTTTTCCTGCGTCCCGTGGTGAAATGGGAGAAGCCCGTCGAGATTTTTCCGGATTACGCCTCCTTCCATACGAAGACGGAGGATGTTTTCACCCGAAATCTCTACGGACCGATCTTTCACGGAGTCGAACGGCTCGCCTCGATGCTGCGTTTTCTGCAGGGTGGCCGCGTGCAGTTCTACGTACTCTATATTGCGGTGACAGTTCTCGTCCTTCTTGTATTGAACCTGAGATGATCGCATGAATCCAAGATTTCTGGCGCTCACTTGCACGGCGTTGATCCTTGCCCCGTTGCTGCCGGGCATCATCAACCGAACCAAGGCGTTTTTCGGCGGACGCGACGGACAGCCGCTCCTGCAACTCTACTATGACCTCGCCAAGCTCCTCGGGAAAGGGGCCGTGTACAGCCGGACGACGAGCTGGGTGTTTCGCGCGGGCCCGGTTGTGGGGCTGGCCGCCGCCGTTACGGCCCTCCTTGTGCTTCCTTTGGGAGGGGCTGGCGCCCCGGTGGCATTTTCCGGAGACCTCATACTGCTCGCCTATCTCCTTGGCGTCATGAGGTTCTTTACCGTCATCGCCGCCCTGGACACGGGTTCCGCCTTTGAAGGGATGGGAGCGAGCCGCGAAGTGCAGTTTTCGATGCTCGCGGAGCCGACCCTGCTCCTGGGGCTGACGGCCTTGGCACGTGCGGCGTCAATCTCGACTCCCTCCGAATCCGCCGCCGCGGGAGGCTTTCTCTCCCTCTCCGGCATCTACTCCGGTCTATCCATCGACGCCTGGATGCACTCGGGACCGGCCCTACTCATGGTGGGAGCCGCTCTCTTTGTGGTCTTCCTTGCTGAGAATGCCAGAATTCCCGTGGACGATCCGAACACCCACCTCGAGCTTACCATGATCCACGAAGCTATGGTGCTCGATCACAGCGGACCGGACTTCGCAATGATACTTTACGGCGCCTCGCTCAAGCTGTGGATTTTCGGGGCGCTGCTCGCGGGCGTCCTTATTCCTGTGCGGACCGGCAACGGTTGGCTGGACGGCGGTGCAACCGTCGTCGGCGTGCTCCTCCTGGCCGTGGCGACCGGCGTGGTCGAATCCGTCATGGCAAGGTTGCGGCTCCTCCGTGCGCCGCAGTTGCTCGTAAGCGCCGGACTCCTTTCCACGCTGGCGCTCGCGCTGATACTCTGGAGCTGATATGAGCCTCTTGGTCGATGCGATAATCGCGCTGCTCATCCTGACGAACGTGCGGCTCATTGCTTCGAGCCGCATAGCGTCGTGCATCCATACGGTAGCTTTTCAGGGGGTCCTGCTGGGCTTTTTGCCGCTCCTGGTCGGTGTGAGCAGCCATTCGACCGCCCGCGCCTGCGTGCTGTCGGGAATCACCGTGCTTCTCAAGGGCGTCGTGTTTCCGTGGTTGCTGCTGCGCGCGCTTCATGCGGCGAACATCCGGCGGGAAATGGAGCCGCTAGTAAGCTACACCTCGTCCCTGCTGATCGGAGCGGTCCTCCTGGTCCTGGCCCTTTGGCTCGGAAACAGGTTGCCCCTGCCGATGCCCGTGGCGTCCCCCCTGGTGGCCCCCCTGGCCATGTTCACCACCATGATCGGCCTCTTTACCATTGTCGGGCGGCGCAAAGCGCTGACGCAGGTGCTGGGATACCTCGTCATGGAGAACGGCATCAGCGCCTTCGGTCTGGCATTTGCCTTGAGCGAGCCTCTGCTGGTAGAGCTGGGCATCCTGCTCGACGCCTTTATGGCCGTTTTCGTCATGGGAATCGCCATCTTCCATATAAGCCGGGAATTCGATCATATGGACACCGACCGGCTGAGCGTTTTGAAGGACTGAGCGCCATGATTACCCTGTTGATTCTTCTACCGATGATTGCCGGGGCCGCGGCGTTCTTTATAAGTTCGGACCGCCTGCGCCGCGGACTATTGATTGGCGCCGCCGTAGGCCATACCGGCCTTACGGGCCTTGCATGGCTGCACACTCCCGCTCCCTGCATGGGCGGCTGGCTGGCCATCGACGCGCCCGGACTGCTCTTTTTGAGCACAACCAGCGTGCTCTTCCTGGCGACCTCCTTTTACGCGCTCGGTTACCTCCGAAGGGAGGATTGGGGGCGGCGGGAGGATTTTACGGAGGGGTTCCTTTTCACCAATGCCCGTGAGGCAAACTTCAGCGGCTGTCTGCTCATCTTCCTGGCGACTATGTCGATCGTCACCATGAGCCGGCACTTCGGGCTTCTCTGGGTCGCGGTGGAGGCGACCACGCTCGTTAGCGCACCGCTTATCTACTTTCATCGCCATCGCCGCTCGCTCGAAGCCACCTGGAAATACCTTCTCATATGCTCGGTGGGAATCGCCCTGGCTCTCCTGGGGAACTTCTTCCTGGCGGTCGCTTCCACGCAAGGGGCTGAAAGCCATGTGCCGCTGCTGATGGACAACCTTATCGACAATGCTGCAACCCTGCACATCCCCTGGCTCAAGGCGGCGTTTCTTTTTCTTTTGGTGGGGTACGGCGCCAAGATGGGGCTGGCTCCCATGCACACGTGGCTTCCCGACGCACACAGCGAGGCGCCTTCGGTGGTTTCCGCCCTGCTCTCGGGGGCTTTGCTCAACTGCGCGTTCCTTGCGATCCTTCGCATCCAGCAGGTTTGTCTGGCTGCGGGGCTGGGGCAATTCGGGCAGGAGCTTCTGCTTGGCTTCGGCCTGGTTTCGATGACGGTCGCCGCCATTTTCATCATTCGCCAAGTGGATTTCAAGCGGATGCTGGCCTATTCGAGCGTGGAGCATATGGGCATAATGGCGTTGGCCGTGGGGCTGGGAGGCGGGGCAACCTTCGGGGCAATGCTCCACGCCGTCAACCACTCGCTGACCAAGGGCATGCTCTTCCTTGCTGCCGGGAACATATTGGCCGCATATAAGACAAAATCCGTCTCCGAGGTGAGCGGGATGGCAAGGGCGCTTCCCATATCGGGCGGTCTCTGGATCGCGGGTTTTTTCGCCATTACGGGTTCTCCGCCCTTCGGGCTGTTTCTGAGCGAGCTGGTCATACTTAGAGCGGCCATCGATCAGCATCAGCCCTTCGTGGCGGCGGCTTATCTCATCCTGCTCGGCGTCATCTTCATCGGCATGGCCGGGAGCGTCCTTAAAATGACCCAGGGAGCGCCGACCGTTCAGCTCGAGGAGTCGCCCCTGGGCAGAGGCGCCGGAGCGGGATCGATCGCGGAATCCGCGTTCGCGGTCGTTCCCCCGATGGCGCTCGGACTGGCGGTGTTGGTGCTGGGTCTATACTTCCCCCCGATGCTGCGCAACGTTCTGGAGCATGCGGCGAGAGCGATTACGGGTTAGCTGTTTCCAGGAGTTTTTTCATGTCGACTTTGATATCCAGAGTGTCCCCCGTGAGCAATGGTCAGGCCGTGGAGGTGAGAGACGTCGCCTCGATGGACGTGGACGGCTTCCTGGAATATATCACTGAAGCGGTGGAGCACGGCTTGAGGATCTCCGCGCTCTTTGCACAGCCCATCGAAAACGATCGCATGCGGCTCTGGGCTGTTTTGTCCTATGACAGCCTGTCTCTCCTGCTGCCGCTCTATTCCGACCTCACGGAGGACCGCTACCGCTCCCTAACGCCGCACTGCCCGCAGGCGCACTGGTTTGAGCGCGAGATATTCGAGCAGTGGAGCGTCCGGCCGGAGGACCATCCGTGGCTCAAGCCGATTCGCTTCCACGCCCCATACCGGCGGCGGGATGCCGCTGATGCGGTCGTGGGGACGCCCGAAATAGGCGTCACGGATTTCTTCCGGTTTGAAGGGGAGGAGATTCACGAAGTGGCGGTCGGTCCCGTTCACGCGGGGATTATCGAGCCTGGCCATTTCCGGTTTCAATGCCATGGGGAGAACGTTTTCCACCTGGAGATATCCCTCGGCTATCAGCACCGGGGAGTGGAGCGCAAGCTGGCCGGGGGGCCCGACAGGCGCACGATTCATTACATGGAAACGCTCGCCGGTGACGCCACCGTGGGCCATGCAACGGCCTACTGCGAGGCGATGGAAGCCTTGGGCGGCTTCCATTCGCCCGCCAAGGCGCAAGTGCTGCGCGGCATCGCCCTGGAGCTGGAGCGGATCGCCAACCACACGGGCGACCTCGGGGCTCTTGCGGGCGACGTGGGATACCTCCCCACGTCTTCCTACTGCGGGCGAATCCGGGGAGATGTGCTCAACATGACCGGCCTCATCTGCGGGAACCGCTTCGGAAGGGGGCTCGTTCGGCCGGGGGGCGCCGGCTTCGACGTCAACGCGGCGATGCGGGACGAACTCCTGGGCCGCCTTGATGCCGTGGAAAAAGACGTTGCGGTCGCGGTGAATCTTCTCTGGGGGGCGCCCTCCGTCATGGCTCGGTTTGAAGGGACCGGCGCCGTCGACAGGGTGGTCTGTGACGCAATCGGTCTCGTGGGGCCGGCCGCTCGCGCCTGCGGGGCGGTGCGGGACATCCGCTGCGACATGCCGCTCGGGATCTTTCAGCTTGCTCAAGTCCCCGTATCCACTTGGGGCACGGGAGACGTTTTTGCACGCGCTTACGTGAGGTGGATGGAAATTCAGAGGTCTATCGCATTCATTAGAGAGCAGTTGGAGAGCCTCCCTGGTGGGGCCGTTTCAATGGAGGTCCGTCCTCCGAGGCCAAACCGCATGGTTGTGTCGCTCGTTGAGGGCTGGCGCGGGGAAATCTGCCATGTTGCCCTGACGGACGCTCAAGGGAAATTCTCCCGGTACAAGGTGGTCGATCCGTCGTTCCATAACTGGTTCGGCTTGGCCTACGCGCTGAGAGATCAGCAGATTTCCGATTTCCCGCTATGCAATAAGAGTTTCAACCTTTCCTATTGCGGTCACGATCTTTGATTTTTGCCGCGTCTTTCGACCCGGGCTCGGCCCCTCGACTGGGCGTTGAAAAATAGGTGCGTATATGCTGGATGTTCTTTGGGCAAGACTGCAACAGAAGCATCGGACGATAAAGTACCCCAATGGACCCGCTCCCGTCCTGCCCGATCGTTTCGCGGGAAGGCCGACCATTTCCTCCGACCGCTGCGAGGCTGGCTGCCGCCTGTGCGTCGAGCTTTGCCCGACGCGAGCGTTGGTCAGATTGGCGAAAAGCGACGCTGTAAGCATCGACCTCGGCGCATGCCTGTTCTGCGGCGAATGCGCCGCGGCCTGCCCGAATGAGGCTATCCGATTTACGAATGATTACAAAACCTCCGCCGCGGCCCGTGAAGACCTGATAATTTCCGCTGCATCGGCAGACAGGAAGGAAGTCATAAATGAGACGGCGCGGCGTTTCTTCGGAAAATCATTCAAACTGCGCCAAGTGAGCGCAGGCGGCTGCAACGCCTGTGAAGCCGATACGAACGTTCTGGGCACGGTGGGCTGGGACCTCGGCCGATTCGGCATCCAGTTCGTCGCCTCCCCCCGCCATGCGGACGGACTTCTCATCACGGGCCCAGTCCCCGAGAACATGCGCCTCGCCCTCCTCAAGACCTATGAAGCCGCACCCGCCCCAAAGCTCGTGATAGCCGTCGGCGCCTGCGCCATTTCCGGAGGCCCGTACAGGGACCATATTGAGGTTCACAACGGAGCGGGTGGATTGGTCCCCATAGATCTTTACATTCCCGGGTGCCCCCCGCATCCCCTGACCATACTGGACGGCTTATTGCGGTTGATCGGGAGGATCTGAAGCGCTCTGACAAGGTGTGGAAGAATGGACATCGTTCGGGCGGTGAACTGGTGGAAGAGAAACACTGTTTTGAAGCGATCGACCACCCGAGCTACAAGCAAATGGTTGTTGCCAACCGGACCCAGTAATGGCCGGTTAGGAAATTGCACTATTTTAAGTATATGGTATGGCGGAGAGAGAGAGGGATTCAAACCCTCGGTGCGCACTTTACAGTGCACACTCGCCTGCTAAGCGAGCGCAGAAGGCTGTTTCTGACCGCTATTGACCGCTAGCGCGGCTCTACAGACCGCTCGGGACCACTAAGGCGGTGCGCTTGCGGGCGCAAAAAGGCCGGGGGATCTGGGTTCCGCCCGGTCGAATCATTATTCCTTTCAAGTAATCTTGAAGCGATATATCATTACGCTATGCGCCTTACGCCGTGCACCATAAGAAATGACGGACGTCCGATCGGGAGGAAGCGCCAATGGCCGAGCTTGCAAGCAAGAATGCAACCTACGAGGACTTATGCGCCATCCCTGAAAACACAACCGGGGAGATCATCGACGGCGATCTATACGCACACCCTAGGCCCACGAGGAAACACATATATGCAGCGTCGGCGTTGGACAAAAGGTTGGGACCATATCAGTTTGGAAACGGTGAGGGGCCTGGAGGCTGGATCATTCTCGTCGAGCCGGAAATAGGCTTCGACGGAAACATCCTTGTGCCGGATCTGGCCGGATGGAAAGACGAGCGCTATCCCGACGAGGAGGATGCCAATTGGATCTCCGTGGCTCCGGATTGGGTCTGCGAGGTCCTGTCGCCCAGCACCGCTCAGGTGGACAAGATCCGTAAAATGCCCGTCTACGCCCAAAGCGCCGTGGGGTATGTCTGGCTCATCGATCCGGCCATCAAGACGTTGGACGCCTTCCGGCTGGAATCCGGCAGATGGATGCTCCTTGGAAGTCACGGCGAGGACGACCGGATTCGGATGGAGCCGTTCGAGGAGATTGAAATCAATCTTGGCGACTTGTGGAGGTAAAGCGGAGGCAACGCCGGGTGGGAATGAAATCCCACCGGCCCTACATGGAGCCAGCAAGGCATTATTGCCTTAATCTATGCCAAGCCCTCCCTTCAAGCTCTTCCTTCCGCCATGGCCGCCGAGTTGACGCCGTCATACATCGGTTGCAAGGACAGGAGCCTCTTCGCTCTCGATTTGCAGGAATTGAATGCGCACGCCGCTCCAGCAAAGAGGAATGTCACGGACAGGGAGATGACCGAACTCCTGCGAATCTTGTTTCTGACAAGCCTCTCCATTTCGGACCTGAACCAGGTCAATCTCTCCATGGTCTTCTCGTCAAGCCCAGTCGTGGCGCGCAGCCATTTAGCCTGAAATGAAAACCTGTCCTCATCAGAAATCTTGAGCATGGAAAGCGTCACGAGAATATCCAGAAAAGATAGTCTGTGAGCGAAACGGATATAACCGTTCATGGTTTTGCGCAACATGCCATAAGCCGGGTGATCGAAGCTTATCAGGCCATCCCTTCCTGTCCTCCCTACGGGTGTCGCCTCGCGGCGTAAGCTCGCTCGAACTTCTCGCGGGAGCTGACAAACTATTACGCTGTTTACCGATAAAAACCTTGTTCGTCAAGACAACATCAGTAGTTTTTTTACTCTTGGTGTGCATCTTTTGGGTGAGCATTTCAGATTGTTGCATGCTTCCAAGCATCCTCGGCGCACCTGTAGCAATCGTCCACCTCTTCCGGCAGCACGTCTGGAGTTATAAAACGGATGTCGCTTACCCTAAATGGGTGCGCTGAGAGGGGGGGTATTTTCTGATCGGAGAAATAAAAAAGCGGGAGGGTTCTCCCGCTCAAGCATATGATATGGCGGAGAGAGAGGGATTCGAACCCTCGGTGCGCCTTTACAGCGCACACTCGCTTAGCAGGCGAGCGCCTTCAGCCGACTCGGCCATCTCTCCACATAGGTCTTGCAGAATTTTTGCTGGCGGAGGGAGTAGGATTCGAACCCACGGCCCCGCTGCGAACGGGACAACGGTTTTCAAGACCGCCGCCTTAGACCACTCGGCCATCCCTCCGAAACACTGCGCCTCCGCGCCCGTTCTCCACGGACAGACCGTTATCTAACATTCACGCCCTGTATTGTCAAGTGGTTCTTGACTCCGGGGGCGATTCTATTCTAAATGCTATGTTTGGTTTGCCGAAACACGCAATTCGGTGTTCTTATCCATGACAAAAAAGGATCACGATGAATATTGCCTACTTTGACTGTTTCTCCGGCGTGAGCGGCGACATGATTCTGGGAGCGCTGCTCGACCTGGGGCTGCCGGAAGATGATCTGCGGCGGGAGTTGACCAAGCTGCCCGTGGAGGGGTGGCGGTTGCATGCAGGGAAGGAGCGGCGCGGGTCCATTGGAGGGACCAGGGTGCAGTTCGAGATCGGACGGCAGCCGCACCGTCATTACGGCGACGTCGTCCGGATCATACGGGAGAGCGAACTGGACGATGCCATTAAGGAAAGGGCCCTCGCCGTCTTTGAGAAACTTGGCAGGGCGGAGGCGCGCGTCCACCAGACGCCGCTTGACCATGTGCATTTTCATGAGGTGGGGGCGCTCGACTCGATTTTAGATATTGTTGGCGGCGCGGCGGCGATGCATCTGCTGGGGCTGGAGGAGATCCACGCCTCTCCCATCCCGCTCGGGCGCGGGTTTGTAAAGACCCACCACGGGATGCTTCCCATTCCCGCTCCCGCGACGGCCGTGCTGTTGGAAGGACTGCCGGTGTACGACAACGGCGTGGAGCGCGAGCTGACGACCCCGACCGGCGCGGCGATGCTGGCGACGCTCGCGACGGCCTTTGGCTCCATGCCCGCGATGAGCCTTCAGGCGACCGGATACGGCGTCGGGAGCCACCTAGCGTCGGACCCTCCAAACCTCCTCCGGGTGATGATGGGCTCCGTCCGGTTGGCGCTTCGCGCGACGCGCCCGATTCTTATCGAAACCAATATTGATAACATGAACCCGGAGCTTTATGATTATTTGTTCGAGAGGCTCTTCGCCGCCGGGGTCCTGGATGTGAATCTCGTTCCCATGCAAATGAAGAAAAACCGCCCAGGCGTGCTGCTGCGCGTTCTGGCGGAGCCGGGTCTTCGCGCGGAAGTCCTGGATATTGTTTTTCGCGAGACGACGACGCTTGGCATCCGCATCCAGGAGGTGGAGCGCGTGGAGCTGCCGAGGGAGGCCGGGGAGGTCCGGACCCCTTACGGCGCGATCAAGGTGAAGTGGGCCGAGCCGCCGGAAGGCGGGCGTGTTGCGGCCCCTGAATATGAGGACTGCAAACGCGCGGCGCGGGAGCACGGCGCTCCGCTGCGCAGGGTTTACGAGGAAGCGCTTCTCGCGGCGCGCCGCGAGGGTTGAAGAGGCTCCCCGGAAATGCTCTGATTGGAGAATTCACGAGGATGAAAGAACTCGAGCAGGCCGCGGGGCGGCTTATCACCATAGGCGATGAGCTGCTCCTTGGCGACATACCGGACGGGAACGCGCATCATATCGCATTGGAATTGCGTTCCGGGGGATTTCGCTTGAACGGGATGGTGACCGTGGGGGATGACGAGGAGGCCATTGCGAAGGCCTTTCAGGACGTTTCCTCCTCCGGCGACAGCTTCGTCATCGTCACGGGGGGGCTTGGCCCCACGGCGGACGACCGCACCACGGACGCGGCGGCTAAGGCGTTTGGGCTCCCGCTGGTCCAGAATGCCGAATACGAGCAGTGGCTGCGAGATTGGGTTGACGGGCGGGGATGCGCCTGGTCGGAGCGGACGGCCCGCATGGCCCGCCTGCCGGAAGGCGCGGCGAAGCTGACCGGGGAGGAGCCCATGGCGGGGTTTATGATGGAGCGCCAGGGCGTCCCATGGTATTTTCTACCGGGTGTTCCCCACGAGATGCGGGAGCTGCTGGTGAGCCACGTAATCCCAGATCTGAAGCGGAGGTTTCCGAGCTCCGTCGTTTATCTGAAGCGCATTCTGCGCGTTCAGGGAGTGGCGGAGTCACTGATCGGGTCCCGCCTGGAGGAGCTGGAGCGCAAGGTCCCGGACGTTCGGATAAGCTATCTGCCGCAGCCGAACGAAAACTGGGTCGGGATCTTCGTCGCGGCAAACAGCCGGGAGGAGGCTGAAAATCGCGCGGCCGAAATTGAAAAGGAAGTCGTCGCGCTCCTTGGCTACGGGTGCGTGAGCGGCCGGGACGACGAGAACCTCGAGACCACCGTCGGCGGGCGGCTCCGCCGCAAGGGCTGGAAGCTGGTCGTGGCCGAATCCTGCACGGGGGGGTTGCTCGCGCGGCGGATCACATCCGTCGCCGGGGCGTCCGACTATTTCGACCGGGGCTTCATCACCTATAGCAACGGGGCCAAGATGGACTTGCTGGGCGTCGAGGGCGAGGTGCTGCTAGCCCACGGGGCAGTGAGCTTTCCGGTGGCCGAGGCGATGGCGCGGGGTGCGAGAACGCGGTCCCGTGCGGACGCGGCGCTGGCGATCACCGGCATCGCGGGGCCGAGCGGCGGAACCCCGGACAAGCCCGTCGGGACGGTTTTCATCGCCTGCGCGACGTCGGAGGGCGTCACGGTGGAGAAGCACCTTTTCGCAGGCCCGCGGGAGCGCATCCAGGAGAGCTCCGCGCACGCGGCGCTCGCGCTTCTTTGGAGGACGCTTCATTGACGGTGCGCGCTTTTATCGCCCTGGACCTTTCGGAATCCTGCATCGAGGCGCTCGCCGGCTTGCAGCGGGAGCTGAAGGCGGCTGACGCCAAGGCGCCGGTCTCCTGGGTGAAGGTCCGGCAGGTGCATCTCACTCTGACGTTTTTGGGCGACGTCAAGCCGGAGCTGATTCCCGACATTGCGGCCGCCCTGGACGCCGTCGCCGCCCGGACCGCGCTATTCGATCTTCGGCCCGCCGGGTGCGGGGCGTTTCCGTCGCTCAAGCGGATGCGCGTCCTGTGGGCGGGGCTCGAAGGCGAAGGGCCTGGCGCCATGGATGCCCTCCGGAAGCTTCAGCGGGAGGTTGAGTCTGCGATGACCGCGTTTGGCTTCGAGCGGGAGGACCGCCCCTTCAAGCCCCATCTCACGCTCGGCAGGGTGAAGGGACAGGGGGAATTCCCCCTTTTGAGAAAGGCGGCGCTCGATCACACCGGGTTCCGGGCGGAGCCTTTTGGAATTGCCGAAATCGTGTTATACAAGAGCGACTTGAGACCGGGCGGGTCGGTGTACACCACGCTGCATCGCGCCCCTTTAACCGGATCGCCGGATAATCGCGAGCCGGATGGCGAGCGCCCGGTGCAACTTAAAATGGACCACTAAGGACGACCGATGAGCACAGCAGAAGACCGCAACAAGGCTATCGACGCCGCGATGTCCCAGATCGAGCGTCAGTTCGGAAAGGGCGCCATCATGCGCTACGGCGAGGGCGCGGGCAACGCCCCCGTCCCGTTCATCCCGAGCGGATGCCTCTCGCTCGATCTCGCGCTTGGCATAGGTGGGGTGCCCCGCGGGCGGATCATCGAGATCTACGGCCCGGAATCCTCCGGCAAGACTACGCTCGCCCTCCACATCATCGCGGAGGCGCAGAAGCTCGGGGGGCTTGCGGCCTTCATCGACGCCGAGCACGCCCTGGACATCGGCTATGCCCGGAAGCTCGGGGTGAACGTCGAGGACATGCTCATCAGCCAGCCGGATTACGGCGAGCAGGCGCTCGAGATTTCCGAGGTGCTTGTGCGGAGCAACGCCATCGACGTGATCGTCGTCGATTCGGTCGCGGCGCTCGTTCCCAAGGCCGAAATCGAGGGAGAGATGGGCGACCCGCACGTCGGGCTCCAGGCGCGGCTCATGAGTCAGGCGCTCCGCAAGCTGGTGTCGACGATCAGCAAGTCGAAGACCTGCGTGATATTCATCAACCAGATCCGCATGAAAATCGGCATGATGTATGGTTCGCCGGAAACCACGACCGGCGGCAACGCCCTCAAGTTCTATGCGAGCGTCCGGCTCGACATCCGCCGCATCGGCCCTATCAAGGAAGGGCAGGAGGTCATCGGCAATAGGACGCGCGTGAAAGTGGTAAAAAACAAGATGGCTCCCCCGTTCAAGGAGGTGGAGTTCGACGTTGTGTACGGCCGGGGAATCTCGAAGGAAGGAGACGTCCTCGACCTCGCCGTCGACGCTAACGTGGTGGACAAGGCGGGAACGTGGTATTCCTACAATGGCGAGCGCCTGGGACAGGGGCGTGAAAACGTGAAAACCTTCCTGCGGGAGCGGTCCGACCTGTTGGAAGAAATAGAGCAGAAAGTGCGGCAGAAGAATGACCTTAACTTCAACCCCGCCGCGACGACGGAGGAAGCCCCGGCCGAGTGATTCGCGAGAGCGGCGGAGGAAGGAGGCTGGAAGCTTACGGCGCGGGACGCGGAGCGCCAGATACGGTTTGAAAGGAGACCATCCCAATGAAAGGCAGTGAAATACGGAAAGCTTTCCTGGAATATTTCCAGGGACAGACGCACACGGTGGTGAAAAGTTCATCCCTTATACCTCACGATGATCCCACATTACTTTTTACGAACGCGGGGATGGTTCAGTTCAAGCGGAGCTTCCTGGGCGAAGAGCAAAGGGCCTACAAGCGGGCCGTCACCAGCCAGAAGTGCATGCGGGCGGGCGGCAAGCACAACGACCTGGAGAACGAGATCGGAAGAGCGTCGTGTAGGGAAAGAGTGTAGATCTCGGTG